>NZ_JAAOIR010000001.1:0-340658 GCF_011440375.1 Halorubellus sp. JP-L1 | reverse complement strand
CGAGGACGTCTCCGAGATCCAGGAGTGGCGCGACCAGCTCGGCGAGATGTTCTCCTAGCGGTCGCCGTCGACCGGTCTCCCCGTACTCGACTCGCGGCGGTTCGCGCGGGAAACGCAATCTGTTTACAGTCGAGCCGATACCTCACGAGTGATGACAGCGACCGTCTCCGTCGCGGTCCCGCGCAAGGGACGGCCACTCGAGGCCGTCCTGGAGCGGCTCGCGGCCCGGACCGGCGACACCGACCTCGCCGACGACGTGATCTCGACGCTCCGCTACGAGAAAGCGATCACGAAGGGCGCCAAGCGCGAGCATCGCGACGTGTATCAGCGCCTGCGGGCGTACAGCGACATCGAGTCGGCGACGGCGCCCGAGTACACGCTCCTCCGGGACGACCGCGAGGGATTCCCGCGTCGCGTCGTGTTCGACAGCGTGACGTTCGCGACCGACGACCTCCGGATTCGACTGGTCGGTCGCGAGGAGCCGTTCCGGTCGCTGCGCACGCACTCGTTCGCGCTCGGGTTCGACAGCGCCGACCTCGTCCTCGAGGAGGTCGTCGGCCTGACCGCCGACCCACTCGAGGATCTCTCCGGCGTGAACGAACGCATCGACCCGCACGACACGGACGTCCGCGTCGTCACTGGCCTCGGCGACACCGTCTACCACACGCTGATGGGGACGCCCGACGCCATCGACGCCGGCGGCGGGTCGCCGCTCGACCGCGAGTTCCTCGCGGACTACGCGGGCGACCTCTGCATCTCGCCGCGCTACGAGCGCCTCGTCGAGGCCGTGCTCGGGACGGACGTCGTCGAGGACCTGACGTTCACGTACGCCGCCGAAGACCGGGAGGAGGAGGCCGCCATCGCGGCGTCCGGCCTCGGCGTCTACCTCACGATGAGCGGGTCGACTGCGCGCGACCACGGCCTCGAACTCGGCGAGCGCCTGTTCCCGAGCGAGACCGTCCTGATGGCGAACACGGCCGAGACCGACGACGCCGCCGAGCGCGCCATCGACCTGTTCGAGACGTCCGACCTCGACTCCGAACTCGTCGTCCAGTAGCCGCCTGCGCTATCGACTCCTCGACCCTGACCGAGCCCGTCTCAGTACCTCTACCTCGAGCTACTGCCTCGAAGGATTCCGACGCGCACGCACGGTCACCCGTCGCTGGCGTGCTCGTCGCCATCTCTGGGGGAGTCGTCACCCGTGTCGCCGGGTTCGGGCCGTGTCTCGTCGGTCGCGTCCGCGGTGGCGTCGGGCGTCTCGTCGGCGTCGTACGGTGCCTCCGCGCCGGACGCCGCGTCCGGCGTTTCGGTTCTCGCACCTTCGGGGTCAGTGCCGAGCGTCATCGCGTCCGTCGGCTGCGGGGAGAACGGCAGTCCGTTGAGGAGGTCGCCGAGGATGACGTTCGCGAACTGGACGACGACGACGAGGAAGAACGGGCCGAGGAACAGGCCGTACCAGCCGAACAACGCCGTGCCCAGGATGTACGCGAACAGGACTGCGCCCTTGTGGAGGCTCTGTCCGGAGATGTACGGTCGGACGATCGACTGCGGGACGATGTCGAGGACGAGGAACGACGCGACGAGGAACCCGAGGGGGTATACGAGGAGGGCGCCGTCGGCTCTCGCTGCCTGCCAGCCGAGGAACGCGGCCGCCGGGACGTACACGAGCTTCCCGACGACGAGCGGCACGAACGTGGCGAGGCCGGTGAGGAGCCCGAGGAGCGTCGGGAACGGGAGGGCGACGGCCGACGGCGCGATCAGGTTGTAGCCGTTGTACATGAGGATGGCGGCGATCGCGACGGAGATGACTGTGAGGACGTTCCCGAAGTAGACGACCTCGAGGTCGGCGTCGATGCCGGAGACGAAGGAGTACGCGGCGGTGTCGCGGCCGCCGACTTCGGTCGTGAACCACTCCCGAACGCGGTCCCCGTCCCGGTAGAGGAAGAACGCGAACGTCAACGCGAGCGTGAAGTGGAGGAGGACGTTCGAGAGTATCGCGAGCGGGCCGAGCACCGCGTTGAGGCCTTCCTGGACCTGTGACAGTTGGTCGACGCGCTGGAGGGTGCTCGGGATGCTCTGGAGGGCGTCGGCGACGGACTGTTGGTTGCCGGGGATCCGGTCCAGGAGGAGGGAAACGGCGTCCGGGCCGAGCGTGGCGGCGATCTCGGTGTACGCGACGTAGCCGGCGTAGGCGATGATCGAAAGCGTCGGGATGACGATGAACAGGAGCGTCACCGTCGCGGCGAGGTCGCGCGAGTCGAGTGCGTCCGTGAGGTGCTGGAAGATCGGGAGCGCTCCGTAGTAGACGAAGAGGCCGAAGACGAACGTCCCGACGAACGAGTAGAGAAACAGGACGACGATGGCTGCGACGAAGGCGCCGACGAGCCACCATCCGAGTCGGCGTCGGTCGAGCGGGAACGGCGGCTGGGTCGCCATATAGAATCGTCCCAGAATTCGCAGATAAAGATGCTGCAGGCGATACTCGTCTCGATGGGGTTCGACGGGCACACCCGCCCCCAGGACGTGCTGGAAGATATAGCAGTATGGGATTTACGAGGGGCGTGTGGACCGTCCGGTCGCTGCAAGAATCCACGACAACCCGACCTCACCTTCAGATATACCAGTCGAGCGGACTCGACAGGGGCCGAACGAACCCGACAAGAGACGAGCGGACTCGACGGAACCACATCGCGAACGATCACAGATGTGTCGTCGCCGCCGCTGCCCCAGGCGGACGACCGATAGAACCGGGCCTGAAAGGCCCGGCAGCGCGTTTGAACGGGGTCGATGGGATGGTCGGGAGACTTCTTGCCAACGGCATCCCTGAACCGCCTCTGGCCCCCTCGTTCGGTGCAACGCATTCGCAGGTCGAGGACCTCGATTCTTGAAGTACCACGCCCGCCACTCTACGACCCAAGTCTCCCTGAAATCCCGAGGCCCCATATCCGGACGTGGGCCATGCAGAGTCGACACCGTAGTCGGTCGAGATATCTGATTCGTTATGAATCCAGTCCGCGAGCTGAGAGGGGAGAGTGCATCCCGTCCGTGCAGACCCGGCGCTGAATAGGGCCACGCAGACACGCCACGACCGATATTAATATCCGCTATAGCGGCACCACAACGCCAAGATAGCAGTGCTACAGCAAGAGATGTTGCACTCTGCCGGTGGTGTTTCTGGTGCCAACAGCGAGCATAAGGTCTTTTATCTCTTACTGTGGCATTAGATACTTGTGGGTGGGGTTCGAGGGGTCGAGCGTGACCGAACGTGGACGTCCTCGTGGGTGGGGGATCGAACTATCAGATACAGATAATAGTCCGGACCTGCCGTTTCGGTGGGGTCCAGTCGGCCTCGAGCAGGGTGCAGCGTGTCCGTTCGCGACCGACGGGTACGATGGCGTGTTCGACGGACGGTATGGGCTCCAATCGGCCCCCTGGAACCCCCGTTCGTGCAACCCCGTCTTCGAGGCCCGAACCCCAGGGGTTGCGGGCTCGAAACCGGGTTCGATCCCGCGGGGTGAGCGCGATGAGTGAACCCGACGTCGACCGGACGGTCGTGAAGACGTACGTCCCGCGCTACCAGAAAGACGAGTGGGTGGCACACGCCCAGGCCCTCGGGATGAGTCAGAGCGAGTACGTCCGGACGATGGTGCAGGCCGGACGGCGAGACTTCGCGGTCGACCCGTTCCCCGAACGCGACGGCGACCAGGGGACGGGCGAGGGGCGTTCGACTCCGGACGACGGCGACGGCAGCGACGCCGGTGACGGGAGCGAGTTCGAGGACCGCGTCTTCGAACTCCTCCGCGAAGAGACACGGTCGTGGGACGAGCTCCTTGAGGCAGTCACCGACGACGTCGAAACCCGGCTCGAGGACGCGCTCCAGGCGCTTCAGGCGGACAATCGAGTAGTGTACAGCGGCCGAAACGGCGGCTACCAGGCCGTCGCGAGCGACCGAACCGGCGGTTCCGGGGCGATCGAGGAATGAGCGAGACGAACGCGGACGCGGATCCGGACGCTGCGGCGGGCGAGCAGGACCTCATCGACCGATACCTCGAGGATCAGCGCTTCCACGGGAAGTCCGAACGGACGCGTGCGTCCTACGAGCGCGTCCTGCGGGAGTTCGAGGCGTTCCTCGCGAACCCCGAGCGCGGCCCAGGCGGCGAGGCCGCGACACCGTCGAGTGCGGATCGTCGCGAGTGCATGGCGTGGGTGCACGAGATGCGCAACGAACGCGCACCGAGTACGGTCGCGTCCTACGCGTCCTACGTCCATCGGTTCTACGCGTACATGAGTCAGGTCGGCGAGCTCGCGGAGAACCCGATGTCGCTCGTCGTCGAGGAGATGGACGAGGCGATCGACCCGGATCCGACGCGACGCGACCTCTCCCTGGCGGACGTCCGCGGGTTCGTGCAGGGCATCCGGCATCCGCTGGAACGAGCCGTCGTCGTGACGCTCCTGAAGACGGGGCTGCGCGTCGGCGAGTGCTGTAACCTAGACCTGCGCGACCTCCACCTGCCGGATTCGGACGCGAGAGCGGCGTTCGACGTCGAACCGCGCGTTCACCTCCAGGGTCGCGGGGCGTCGATCTTCGTTCCGGCGGAACCCGTTCGTGGGGCGGTCGTGAACGGCGAGGAGCGATACGAATCCAACAAGCGAAAGCGCGACACCGTGGTGCCCGTCGACGCGGAACTCGAGCGGGTACTGGCGGCCTGGCTCGCGATTCGACCGGACGCCAGGTCGCCCGCAGAGCCGCTGTTCGTCGACACGAGCCAGGACTGGGGCGCTCGACTGACCGCGTCCGGCGTCCGGTCGTTCGTCACCAGGCACGCCAGGGACGCAGGCTGGTACCGGACCGGTGGCGGGGCGAGCGAAAACGTCACTCCCCACTACTTCCGGCACTTCTTCACCACGCACCTCCGGGACCGCACCGGCGACCGCGGCGTCGTGAAGTACCTCCGCGGGGACGTCGCGAGCGACGTCATCGACACCTACACGCACGACTGGGGATCCCGAATCAGGGACGTCTACGAGTCGAATATTTATTCGATCTTAGAGTAATAGTGCGTCCGAAGCCAGTCTCGTAAACCATATTCCGCTATACGAAAACAGTCGGTCTCGGTCGAGGAGCAGTTCCGGGACGAGAGCGCTCGAAACCCGTGGAATGGGACGTACGGGCGTCGAATCCAGTAATCGAGGTTCGGCGAGAGTAGTCCGCATCGGTGGCGTCCGCATTTGTGACGTTCGCATCGGTTGCGTCCGCATCGGTGGCGTTCTCGGGCACCCACTCGGGGGGAGTGACGGTCGTCGCATCGACGGCGTGGAACTCGACGCGGACGTGGACCGTTACGTTCCGTCCGTCGACGTCTTGCGTATCGTATCGGTAGTCGTAGGTGAGGATGCGGCCGGACTCGGTGACGGTGAGTGCGTGCGCGACGTCCTCGTCGGTCGTGCCGGCGCGAACGCTCTCGTTCGCGTACATCCTGTACACGTCCCCGTCCACGGCCGCACGGGGGGCGTCGACCTGAACGACGTCGGTGACGTTGGTCTCGTAGAGGCCGTCGAGGATCTCGTCGATACCGGTCTCGTTCTGTGCCGCCGGGGGGACGACCTGGCCGACGGACGAACGGAGCCTGACCTCGTCCGTGTTCGGGCCGACGTACCGCTTCCAGACGTGCGTTCCGTTGGCGTACGTCCGAACGGTGGACTGTCGATCGTCGCTGTAGTTCGCGTGTGCGACGGTGCGGTACCGCGAGTGGTCGCTCGCAATCGTCGACGTGCGGGTGGACCGGACGACGATACCGCTCCGGTTCGTCATCTCAGTACTGATCGAGACGGTGTAGGAGCGCTCCGCGAGTGCGCGGCGGTGCGCAGACGCCAGGACGTCGGGGTCGGGGGCGTGGTCGCGGGCAGCGTCGAACGCGACGACGGATCCGTTCCGGACGGCTTCCCGGGCGGTGCACTCGGAGTCGTTCACGTCGAGCGCGGTCCGGGTCTGACGATTGTCGGAGAGCGCGCTACAGCCAGCGAGTGCGACGACGGCGCAGCCTGCGAGTGCAATTACTACGAGCGTCTTCGACGACGAAGTCCTCATACCACGGCATTCAGTCCACGATGCAAACTCTATTGGGATAAGTCAAACGCGCGCCGAACGTAACCCAGGGGGCGCTTCGATGCATCGCGCACGCCGCGTCGAGAGACCGGCTGGCGTCGTGAACGGTGCTGCAAGTGCGCTGGCGTCGGTCGCGTGGAACGCTGCACCGTCAACGGGTCCGGTCGTGGACGCGACGGGATCGGTGTCTTCGTCGACGTGTGCGTCGTTGGCGGGAGTTGCATTCCCGGGCACCCACTCGGGGCGAATGACGGTCGCCGTCCCGACGTCGCGGTACTCGATGCGCGTCGACGCGTGGATCCTGTTCCCGTCTTGCTCGTACGTGTACTCGTACGCGAACTCGATCACGCGTCCGGATTCGGTCACGAACAGCGTGAACGACGCGTTCGTGGTCTCGTTACCGTACGGGTTCGGCATCCTCGTCTCGTTACCCACGACCTCGAAAACGGGGGCGTCGACGCCGCTCGGCGTGGTATCGAGCTTCGTGACGTCGGTGACGTTCATCGCGAGCAGGCCCGACCGGAGCGCGAAGGGAGCGACCCGCATCACGACCTGGGACGGCGGGAGGCGGTCACCGGTCGGGCTCCGGAGGACTCGGGGTTCCTCGGCCCGTCGATCGTTTTCGAACTCGCGATCCCACGCGTGCGTCCCGTTCGCGTAGACCTGCTGGCGGACGCTGTCGTTCTGGAGCGCGGAGTAGCGATCCTGAACGAACGTCGACCGGTTCCGTCCGAACGTCGTCGTCCAGTTCTGGACCAGGCGACGGCTGCCGTTGACGTACGTCTCTCGGTGCGCGTACTGGACGGTGTAGGAACGGCCGAGGAGACTGTCCTCGTGAGCTTCTGCGAGCGCGAACGGCTCGGGCGCGGTGTCCTGGAGGGGGTCGAACGCGATTACCGGTGGTCCGTCGACCGGGCCGTCTGGCGTCGTCGGTTCGTCCGTCGACGTGTCGGTGACGTCGAACGCCTCGCGAGTGGTGCTCACGCCACCGAACGTGGCGCACCCCGAGAGGACGATGAGGGCGGCGACTGCGAGTGCGGGGAGCGTCCGGGACACGACCGTGAGTGCGTCCGCCAGATAAATCACGTTTCGGTGTATCGACTCGTCGCGACGATTCGACGGAGCGGGTCGGGACCGCGTCGCGGTCACTCGTCGCGTCGAGTTCGGTCGTAGCTACCGGTGCGCTCGGGGCCGTCAGCGACCGTGGAAAGCCGGTCGCGAATATCGTCGACGACGATGACCCGGTCGTCGGCGATGCCAGCACCGAGGTCCTCGATTGCCACGCGCTCGAGGTCCGTAGACGCGTCGTCGTCGCCGAGGCGCGATGCGTCGTCGTGGGGGAGGATCGCGTCGGGAGTGACGAGGAGTCGCGTGCCGTCGGGGAGTGCACGGAGGGCAGCGTCGGGGACGGTGCCAGCGGCGAGTGCGACGTCTGCGGCGGTCGCGTGTTCCACGACGGCGCGACGGCTCGCGTCGTCGACGCCCTCGAACGCCGGAACGGTGACGACGGGTGCGTCGACGCCGCTCGCGGCGGTCGCGACGGCGTCGCCTTCCGGGACGGGGCCGGCGGTGACGGTCGCTCCGGCGGCGGCGAGAGTCGTCACGACGCGTCCGGCGTCGGCGCCGGTCCCGGCGACGTGGACGTGGGCGTCGAGCGTCCAGCCGGGATCCGAGAGTGGCGTGACCGCAGGCGTCCCAGTGACGGGGTCGTCGACGACCGCTGCGTCGGCGTCGAACGCGTCCGCGACCGTCGTCCGCTCGAGCACGCGCTCGGGTGGGCCGGCGGCGAGGACGCCGCCGTCGGCCAGGAGTACGAGTCGGTCACAGTAGCGAGCGGCGAGGCTGAGGTCGTGGATGGCGGCGACCGCGGTCCGACCGTCGTCGACGAGGTCAGCGACGAGATCCAGCGTGCGGATCTGGTGGTTGACGTCGAGGCTCGCGGTCGGTTCGTCCAGCAAGAGCACGGGCGCCTCCTGGGCGAGCGCTCGCGCGAGGACGACGCGCTGGCGTTCCCCGCCACTGACCGCCTGGATGGAGTCGTCGGCGAACCGCGCGACGTCGGTGCGCGCCATCGCGCGATCGACGGCGTCGCGGTCCTCGACGCTGGCGCGCTCGAACCGGCCGCGGTGCGGGGTGCGACCCATGTCGACGACGTCGCGCACGGAGAAGTCGAACGCGAGCGTGGTGTCCTGTGGAACGATGGCGATGCGGCGACTGGATTCGCGCGCACCGAGTCCCACGACGGGATCGCCGTCGACCGTCACGACCCCGCTGTCGGGCGAGAGCACGCCGGAGAGACAGCGCAGGAGCGTGGTCTTCCCGGCGCCGTTCGGGCCGACGAGGCCGACGAACTCGCCGTCGTCGACCGCCATCGAGACGTCCGCGAGTACCTCGTGGTCGCCGAGCGAGACCGTGAGGTCTTCCACGCGGATCATACCGACTGCACCTCCAGGTCGGCGGTGCGGATCATACCGACTGCACCTCCAGGTCGGCGGTGCGCAACGGTGCTGTCGGGGCGCAGGTCATAGTTCGTGCACCTCCCTGCGACGGAGGAGGAAGAGGAAGAACGGGGCGCCGACGGCCGCGGTGACGACGCCGACGGGGAGGGCGGCGGCGGTCGAGCGCGCGAGGGTGTCGGTGGCGACGAGGAAGATCGCGCCGGCGAGTGCGCTCGTCGGCAGGAGGACGCGGTGGTCGGGCCCGACGACGAGGCGGACGACGTGCGGGACGACGAGGCCGACGAACCCGATGATGCCGGCGACGGCGACGGCGGCGGCGGTGACGACGCTCCCGAGCGCGAGCAGCACGCGCTTGGTGCGTTCGACCTCGATGCCGAGCGTCCGTGCGTCCTCCTCGCCGAGCAGGAGGACGTTCAGGTCCCGGGAGAACGGGAGGAGTGCGGCGAAGAGCACGAGCACGACGGGTGCGGCGACGGCGACGTCGCCCCAGGCGGCGTTGTTGAGGTCGCCCATGAGCCAGTAGATCGCGCGGCGGATGCTCTGGCCGGAGTAGATGAGGAGGAAGGAGACGACTGCGCCGAGGAACGTCTGGATGGCGACGCCCGCGAGCAGGAGGGTGGCGACGGGCGTCCGGCCGCGCTCGGTCGCGATCGCGTACACGAGGAAGGCGGCGACGATCGCGCCGACGAACGCGGCGGTCTGGATGCCGACGCCGGCGGGGAGGCCGAGTGGCGCGGTGACTGCGGTGACGGCCGCTGGTGCGGTGATGGCGGCGACGGCGCCGAGGGCGGCGCCGGAGGAGACGCCGACGATGCTCGGGTCCGCCATCGGGTTCCGGAAGAACCCCTGCATGACGGTGCCGGCGGCGGCGAGCGCGAACCCGACGATCGCTGCGAGGACGATGCGCGGGCCGCGGACGCCGACGACGATGAGTTGCTGGGTCCTGTCGACGTCGAACGCGAAGGGGTGAGCGAGGGCGACGTCAATTCCGCCCTGGAGCGTGACGCCGACGGGGACGGGCGTGGCGTTCAGGAGCGCCTTCGCGACGGTTCCGTAGGGGATGGTGACGGGCCCGACGGTGGCGGCGCCGGCGACCGTGGCGAGGAGGCCGGCGAAGAGGGCCGTCGAGTACGCGGTCGCGGTTGCGCCCACTCGCATGGATACCAACTCTACTTGCTTTAGCCAAATACTTGTTGCATAAGCGTGGACGTATCCACGATGACACGCACGCAAGCAGCCTGTTCCGTTCTCTTCGCGCTCGCGCTCGTCGCCACGCCCGTCGCCGGGGCGGTCGGCGCGTCGACCGGGAGTGCGACGGAATCGCTCGCCGACTCCGGCGCCACGCACGCGTCGGTCGGTGCGACCGCAGCCGAACCCTGCTCGTACCCGCTTTCGCTCCGCGACGCCAGCGGGTCGACCGTCGAAGTCTCGGAGGAACCCGAGCGCGTCGTCACGCTCGGGCCCGCGAGCGCCCAGACGATGTGGGAGCTAGACGCCCAGTCGAAGGTCGTCGGCGTCACGCAGTTCGCCGCGTACCTCGACGGCGCGACCGCGAAGGCGAACGTCTCCGGCGCCGGCCAGACGCGCATCTCCGTCGAGAAGGTCGTCGCGCAGGACCCGGACGTCGTGCTCGCCGAGAACGTCACCGACCCCGAGACGGTGTCCGCGCTCCGGAACGCCGGCGTCACCGTCTACTACTTCAACAACTCCGAGAGCGTCGACGACGTCTACGACAAGGTCGCGAGCACCGGCCGCCTCGTCGGCGAGTGCGACGCCGCCGTCGAGTCCGTCCGCTGGATGAAAGAGGAGATGGCGATCGTTCAGAACGCCACCGAGGGCGAGGAGCCCCGGAACTTCCTTTACTCGCTGTACGGGTACACCGCCGGCGAGAACACGTTCATCCACTCCGGCCTGACCGCCGCCGGCGGGAACAACCTCGCCGTCGGCGTCGTCGAGTTCCCGCCGAGCGGGTACGCGCCCATCAACCCCGAGACGGTCGCGAACCTCAGCGTCGACTGGATCGTCTACCCTGGCACCGAGGCTGCGATCCCGAAGAACGCCGCGTGGAACCAGACCACCGCCGTCCAGGAGGGGAACCTCGTCGCGGTCGACCGCAACCAGATCAGTCAGCCCGCGCCCCGCGTCGCCCTCGCGGTCCGGCACCTCGCGAAGACGTGGTACCCCGAGTCCTACGAGGAAGCGAACGAGAGCCTCCGCGGGACCGTCCAGGTGAACGCCGACATCTACGCGCACCTCGAGACGGAGCCCACCGCGACGACGTCCGACGACGGCGATAGCACGGACGACGACGCGCAGACGACCGGCGTCGCCGGAACGACGACGGTGACCGACGACGGCGCCACGCCCGGCTTCGGGCCGGTCGTCGCACTGCTGGCTGCCGCAGTCCTCGTCGTCGGCGCGCTCGCACGCCGCGACTGAATCACCGCCTTCCAGTCCCTTTCTCCGACCCGCGATTCCGGAAAGGTTGTAAGTCAGCCGACCGGACCGGCGGGTATGGTCGAGAACGTCCTCTATCCCGCGTACTTCGACGCGGAACTCTCCCGAGCCGACGGCCGGCGCGTCCCCGTGGACCTCGCGGTCGCCGACCCCGAGGTCGACGAGATCGCGAAGGCCGTCCAGCAGGTCGGGTACGACGTCATCGTGGAACGAGACCGGAACTACAGTCGCGAGAGCCACCGGGAGCGAGGCCGCGTCCTCGTGAAGAACCCCGACGCCGACGCGAAGAACGACATCGTCCAGGCAGCCGCGGCCTACGTGAACGCGCTCCGAGAATGACGCCCACTCTCGGGGTCGAGTCAGTACGGACGCCCGCTCTCGGGGTCGAGTCAGTACGGACGCCCGCTCTCGGGGTCGAGTCAGTACGGACGCCCGCTCTCGAAGAGCAGTCGGTACGGACGCTCGCTCTCGAGGTGGAGTCAGCATGAAGCGCGTCGGCGAGGTCGTCAGGGTCGCGCAGGGGCTCGCGATCGCTCGCGCGAGCGACGACGACCCGCCGCGCATCGGCGCGGGCGTCGTCGACGAGAACCTGGACGAGGTCGGGCGCGTCGTCGACGTGTTCGGCCCCGTCGGCCGGCCGTACGTCGCGGTGACGGCCGACGACGGGCGGCCCGCGCTCCTCCTCGGCGAGAAACTGTACGCGCGCTGAGTACGGCGCCGGCCGGTCGCCGAAACCGGGTCGACGCCCGTGACTCGATGGCGGCGACGCGAAGGGAAACGTACTCCCGGCCGCAGTTGATACTCGCGGGCATGGAAGCCCGTACGCGCGTCTACGCCGCCGTCGCGTTCACGATGGCGCTGTTCCTCGGCGTCCAGCTCGGTGCCCTGATGCTCGTCGAGCCGCTGGAAGCCGCGGACAAGGCGTTCACGCAGAACCCCGACAGCATCTCGAACTCGATCGTCTACGTCGCCGCGATACTCGTGATGACGGCGCTGATGCTCGCGGCGTTCAAGTACGACCTTGACTGGATCGTGCGCGGGTTCGTGGTACTCGCGAGCGCCGGCCTCGCCTGGCAGGTGTTCGACGTCCTCGTCCCGAGCCCGTTCGGGCTCGCTCTCGCGGCGCTCGTCGGCGTCGCCCTCGTCGCCTACCCGGAGTGGTACGTCATCGACACCGCGGGCGTTCTCATGGGCGGCGCCGCCGCCGGCCTGTTCGGCATCAGCTTCGGCCTGCTCCCGACGCTCGTCCTCCTCGTCGTCCTCGCCGTCTACGACGCGATATCGGTGTACGGCACCGAGCACATGCTCGACCTCGCCGACGGCGTGATGGACATGAAGGTCCCCGTCATCCTCGTCATCCCGACCACGCTCTCCTTCTCCTTCCTCGACATGGAGTCACCGGATAGCGTCGACACGAGCGACGACGACGCGGAGCCGGCGGCCGACGGCGGCGTTGCGGACGGCAGCGTTGCGGACGCCAACGCGACGGAAGACCGCGGCGAGACAGACGCCGAAACGACTGACGGCACCGACGCGCCCGAGGACGACGACGTCCTCCAGCGCGACGCGTTCTTCGTCGGGCTCGGCGACGCCGTGATGCCGACGATCCTCGTCGCGAGCGCCGCGCACTTCCACACCGCGGTCCCGAACGGACCGCTCCCCGACCTCGGATTGCCGCTGGTCACGGCGAACCTCCCCGCGCTCGGCGCGCTCGTCGGCACCCAGGTCGGGCTCGTCGTCCTCCTCTGGATGGTCCTCAAGGGGCGCGCGCACGCCGGCCTCCCGCTCCTGAACGGCGGCGCCATCGCCGGCTACCTCGTCTGCGCGCTCGCGAGCGGGCTCTCGCTCTCAGCCGCGCTCGGCCTCTGAGGCGAGAACCGTCTCGAACGCGAGACCGAACCGGCGACCTCGGGGGTCGCCGGATGCTTGCGGAGTCGGTTCCAGCCGGGAACCGGCGACCGAGTGGTCGCCGGATGCTTGCAGAGTCAGTTACTCCCCCGTGAGTGCCTCGCTCGCGGGCAACCAGTCGACCTCGGTGCCGAGGTCGTCGTCGCGCTCCATCGCGCGCTCGTAGAGGAGGTACGCGCCGGCGACGGTCTCGATGCCGGTCCCGCCCGAGTCGAAGATCGTGATCTCGTCGCGGTCGGCGCGGCCGTCGGCTTCGCCCGCGACGATCTCACCGAGTTCGGCGTGGACGTCGCTCTCGTCGACGACGCCCGCCTCCTGCGCGGCGATGAACGACCCGGCGTCCTGCTGGACGCGCTCGCGGAGGTCCGGGACGTACGTGCCGCGTTCGATCGTCGTCTCGTCGAGCTCGCGCTTCTCGGGGTGGTACTGGCCCATCGCCGTGACGTGCGCGCCGTCTTTGAGGTCGTCGCCGTCGAACACGGGGTCGGTCGCCGTCGTCGCCGTGATCACGACGTCCGCGCCTTCGACGGCGGCCGAGGGCGACGCGACCGCGGCGACCGCCGGGTCCAGACGGTCGTTCATCTCCGCGGCGAACGCCTCGCGGTTCGCCTTCGTCGGCGAGTACACGTCCACGCTGTCGAAGTCGCGGACGGTCGCGGCGGCGCGCACCTGCCCGCGCGCTTGCGCACCGCTCCCGATGACGGCGAGGCTGCTGGCGTCACGGCGCGCGAGCGCGTCGACGCCCACCGCGCCGGCCGCACCGGTCTTGAAGGGATTCATGCTCGCGCCGTCGACGACCGCGAGCGGCTCCCCGGTCTCGGCGTCGAACAGCGGCGTCGCGAACCACGCGTCGCGCGCCTCGAACCCCGCCGAGTACATGTACCCGCCCATCGCGCCCGTGTCCGGGAGGACGGCGGCGTACGAGAACAGCATCCCCGGCGGGTCCTCGTTCCGGAGCGTGGTCCGTGGTTTCGCTGCGGCGCCCTCGCCGCGCTGGCGATAGCCCTCGCGGACGGCGTCGACGAACGCTGCGGGGTCGGCGAGTCCACTGACGTCGTCGCTCGAGAGGAAGACTGTCACGTTCGACACCTCGAAGCGGATTCGCAAAAAGGAGGGGGTACGTGACGGGACGCTCGCGTCGACGACGCGAGCGTTCGCCCCGACCGGTGGGCTCTTGCCGGACACGGCCGTTCGCGGAAGCGTGGACCGGAACGACCGCGCCGTCGTCGGGTTGGCGACCGTCGGGCACGCGAGCGTGCACACGTTCGAGCTCGCGATCCCGCTGTTCATCCCGCTCTGGCTCGCGGAGTTCCAGCGCCTCGACCTCGGCGTCGCCGCAGTCCCGTTCGACGCGGCGGTCGCCGGCGTGCTCGTCACCGTCGGCTACGGCCTGTTCGGCGTCGGCGCGCTCCCCGGCGGCGTCCTCGCGGACCGCGTCGGCTCGAAGCGCCTCATCGTCGCGTCCCTGTTCGGGATGAGCGCCTCGTTCGTCGTCCTCGCCGCCGCACCCTCGGTGCTCGCGGTCGGTGCGGCACTGGCGTGCTGGGGCGTCGCCGCGAGCGTCTACCACCCAGCGGGACTGTCGATGCTCTCGCGGGCGGCGACCGAGCGCGGCCGCGCGTTCGCGTACCACGGTATCGCGGGGAACCTCGGCATCGCACTCGGGCCGTTCGTCGTCGCCGTCGCCCTCGTCGTCGCGGACTGGCGGACCGTCGCCCTCGCACTCGCCGCGCCCATCCTCGTCGTCGCCGCGCTCGCGACCCGGATCGACGTCGACGAACGCGCAGCCGTCGGCAGCGACGGCGACGGCCAATCCCACGAGGCCACCGCGAGCGACGGCGGCGCGGAGATCGACTCCGAGACGACCGATAGCGGGGGAGCGGACCGGACGTCGAGCGTCGAGTCGTTCGCGGACTTCCGCGTCGGGTCTCGCGAGCTGTTCGTCGGCGGGTTCGCGCTCATCTTCCCCGTCGTCGTCGCGTCGGGCCTCTACTATCGCGGCATCCTCACGTTCCTCCCGGAGGTGCTGTCGACGTACGACGCCTTCGCCGCCATCGCCGTCGGGGACCTCTCGCTGGAGACGTACCGGTACGCGTACGCGGGTCTGCTCGCGGTCGGCGTCGTCGGCCAGTACGCGGGCGGTCGCGTCAGCGACCACGTCCGGCCGGAGCGTGCGCTCGCACCGGCGTTCCTCGGACTCGCCGTGCTCGCCGTCCTCTTCCTGCCGGCGGTCGCCCTCGGCGTCGGGCCGTTCCTCGTCCTCGGCGGCCTCCTGGGGGTCGCGCTGTTCTTCGTGCAGCCGCTCTACCAGGCCGCCGTCGCCGACCACACGCCGCCCGGGACGCGCGGCCTCTCGTACGGCTACACGTACCTGGGCGTGTTCGGCGTCGGCGCACTCGGTGGCGCCGTCGCCGGCGGCATCCTCGAGTACGCGAACGCCGCGGCGCTGTTCGCGACCCTCGGCGCCGTCGCGCTCGCTGGTGCCGTCGCGGCGTTCACGCTCGCGCGCCGAGGAGGCTGACTGCTATCGTGCGGTCGCTGCGTTCACGCTCGCGCGCCGAGGCGAGTGACCGCGAGGAGTCGAACGCTACAGAGCGCGAGGAGTCCGAATCCCGTCATGACGAGCGCGAACGAGAGCGGTGCGTTCCCGGCGAGGTACTCGGTGCCTCTGAGGGTCAACCCGACGCCTGCGCCACCGATCCACGCGCCAGCGGTCAGTTTCAGTGTGTCGACGCCGCCGGCGAACGCGCGGTCGCCGTACGCGCCGACGAGCGTCGCGACGAGGACCCACCCGAGCAGGAACGGTGCGGCGGTCGCGAGCACCTGTCCGGGGTTCCCGACGACGTCGACGCCGTGGCGGATCTCGCCGACGAGGACGAGGACGAGGATCGCGAGGACGTCCACGGCCGCGAGCCCGCCGACCGCGGGCAACGGCACCGACTCCGCATCCAGTACGCGAGCGAGTCCGGTCATCGTTCGCACGTACGACTGGCGGGCAAAGGCTCTCCCGGTTCCAGCGACGCCGACGACGGTCGCGGTGCTAGAGGCCGCTCGCAGCGCTCGCCGCGCGCGAATCTGAGACCGAACTGCGAGAACGGGTCGCTCGAAAGCTCCCGGCTCAGAGGATGATGCTCTTCTTGCGGACGAACGCGTGGATGCTGGCGTCGATGCCTTCGCGCCCGATGCCGGAGTCCTTGTTCCCGCCGAAGGGGATGTCGCCGAGGCCGTGACTGGGGGCGCCGTTGATGCGGACGCCGCCGGCGTCGATGGCGTTCGCGACCCGCATCGCGCGGTCGTGGTCGGCGGTGAAGACGGCCGCGTCGAGCGCGAGGTCACCGCCGTTCGCGACCTCGAGCGCGTCGGCCTCACTCTCGAACGTGGTGACGGCGGCGACCGGTCCGAACTGCTCCTCGTGGACGACGCGCGCGTCGTGCGGGACGTCCGCGAGCAGCGTCGGCTCGAAGAAGTTCCCGTCGTGACTGCCGCCGCGGACGAGCGTCGCCCCCTTCTCGACGGCGTCGTCGACGAGTTCCTGCACCCACTCGGCCTGGTCCTCGCTGATGAGCGGTCCGAGCGCGGTGTCCGGATCGAAGAGGTCGCCGATCTGCCAGTCGTCCATCTGCGAGTCGATCTTCGCGACGACCTCGTCGTGGACGTCCTCGTGGGCGAGCACGCGCGACACCGCGGAACAGCGCTGCCCGGCGTACTTGAGCGAGCCCTTCGTCGCGGCGGCCGCGGCCGCGTCGAGGTCCGCGTCCGGGAAGACGACCTCGGGCGCGTTCCCGCCGAGTTCCATGTGGAGGTTCACCATCCCGGACTCCTTGGCGACGTGCTTGCCGGCGCCCGAGGAGCCGGTCATCGCGATGGCGTTGACGCGGTCGTCGCCCGAGAGGACGTCGCCGACGTCGCTCGCGGTCCCGGCGACGTAGTTGAACGCGCCGTCGTGGGGGAGGTCGACCTCGCTGATCACTTCCGCGAGGATGGCCGCGGCGATCGGGGTCTTGCTCGCGGGTTTCAGGACGACGGCGTTCCCGGCGGCGAGCGCGGGCGCGACCTGGAGCGCGGTCGTCGCGAGCGGGTAGTTGTACGGCGTGATGCAGAGGACGGCACCGATGGGTTCGTGCTTGACGATGGCCTCCCAGCCCTCGTGGCCGCTCGTGGTGCCCTCGCGGTACTCGCCGTTCATGTGGCGGATCTCGCCGGCGGCGCGACGGAATCGCGTGGCGGCGGAGTCGACCTCGCCGCGCGCGCTCGAGATCGGCTTCCCGGCTTCGCGCACGATGACCTCGGCGAGTTCCTCCTCGCGGGCCTCGAGGCCGTCCGCTATCTCGTGCATCCACTCGGCGCGTTCGACGATGGTGGTCTCGCGCATCGCGGCCTTGGCCTCTTCGGCGGCCGCGAGCGCGTCGCGGGCCTGCTCGGGGCTGGCGGCGGTGACCTCGGCGAACGTGCCGCCGTCGGCGAGGTCGGTGACGGACAGGGTGTCGTCGCCGTCGAGCCACTCGCCGGCCACGTAGATGCGGTCTCGGCGCTGTGCAGCGGTGGTTCCCATGCGAATACCCAGCACCCCCAGGGCAAAAAGATTTACTCACAGGTGAAGAAATGTACCTTGGCGGTAGTGAACGCTATCCCAGTCGCTCTCTCGTCACTGTACGACACATGCCGGGTCGAGACGTCTGGGTTCCCCGTCGGCGTCCGGCGAGTACCGACGGAACCGAAACGCAGTGCTAAGGACTAACACGCGCAGCGACTAAAGCGCATCCATGGAGTTCAGCGTCGTCCAGGGTGACATCGCCGAACAGTCGGCGGACGCACTCGTCAACGCCGCGGGTACGAGTCTCCGGATGGGAAGCGGCGTCGCGGGCGCGCTCAGACGCGCCGGCGGCACCGAACTCGACGCGGGCGCACGCGAACGCGGCCCCGTCGACCTCGGCTCGGCCGCGGTCACGGACGCGTACGCGCTCGACGCGGACGTCGTCGTGCACGCCGCCGCGATGCCGCACTACGGCGACGGCCGGGCGACCGCCGAGAGCATCCGGTCGGCCACCCGGAACGCGCTCGCCGCCGCCGACGACCGCGGCTGCGAGTCGCTCGTGATACCGGCACTCGGTTGCGGCGTCGCGGGATTCGACCTCGAGGACGGTGCGCGAATCGTCGCCGAGGAGCTACGCGCGTTCGAGCCCGGCTCGCTGGAGGACGTCCGGTTCGTCGCGTACAGCACCGACGAGTACGAGACGATCCGCGAGGTCGTCGACGCGACGCGCGGCGACGGCTGAGAGAAAACGCCACCGACGTCGACGAATCAGTTAGTCGTGGCCGGAGACGCGAACCGGCTCGTAGGGCTCCTCGAGGTACGCGACGTCGCTCGCGGAGAGGTCGACGGACTCGAGCGCCTCCACGGCGTCCTCGAGGTGCTCGACGCTCGTCGTCCCGACGATCGGCGCGTCCACGGCGTCCCGCTCGAACAGCCACGCGAGCGCGATCTGAGCCATCTTCACGCCGTGGTCGGCGGCGAGCTCCTGCACGCGCTCGTTCACCTCGACGCCACCGCCCTCGTCGTATGGGTGCTGTGGGACGAACTCCTCGTTCTCGCCGCGGGTCGTCGTCTCGAACTCGTCGTGCGGTCGGGCGAGCCAGCCGCGAGCGAGCGGACTCCACGGCAGCACGCCGACGTCTTCCCGCTCGCAGAGCGGGTGCATCTCGCGCTCCTCCTCGCGGTACGCGAGGTTGTAGTGATCCTGCATCGTCGCGAACCGCTCGAGTCCCAGCCGGTCGCTCGCGTGCAAGGCCTCCGCGAACTGGTGCGCCCACATCGAGGACGCGCCGATAGAACGGACCTGCCCGCGGCGGACAGCGTCGTCGAGCGCGCGCAGCGTCTCCTCGATCGGCGTGTCGTCGTCCCAGCGGTGGATCTGGTAGAGGTCGATGGTATCCATCCCCAGTCTGTCCAGGGAGTTCTCGAGTTCCTGCTCGATCGCCTTCCGGGAGAGTCCGCCGCTGTTCGGGTCGTCCTCGTCCATCTGGAAGTAGCACTTCGTCGCGACGACCGCTTCGTCGCGCTGCCCCTCGAGTACCTCCCCGAGCACGCGCTCGGACTCGCCGCCCGAGTACATGTTCGCGGTGTCGAAGAAGTTGATGCCGAGGTCGAGCGCGCGCTCGACGAGCTCCCTGCCCTCCTCGGGTTCGAGCACCCACGGCCGCCAGTCGCTCGACCCGAAACTCATGCAGCCCAGGCAGATCCGCGAGACTTCGACGCCGGTCCCGCCGAGTGTCGTGTACTCCATGCTGGCCGGAACGACGGCCGGCCACAAAGGCCTACGCCCCGCGGCGAGCGAACGCACGCGTCGCGGTCGGTCCCAGCGAAGACGACGCTGAATCCGCGCACGGTTCGTGTCGACAGGTAGAAGTGAACGGTCGTCGGATTCGAGCACATGCGCCGACCGCTGGCCGCTCTCGCCCTCCTGGCCGTCGTTGCGCTCGCGACGGCCGGCGTCGCAGCGAGCGCGTCCCCGACGAACGCCGCCGCGACCGAGTCGACGGGAGCTACCGACGAGAACTTCAGCGTCACCGTGCAGACGCCCCAGACTGTCGCGTCGAACGTCACCATGAACTTCTCCGTGGACGTCACCGGCGCGGACGGGAACGTCACCGCCGAGTGGACGTTCGAGGGATCCGAGAAGAAGGCGGGGACGACCGTCCAGCACGTCTTCGACGACGGCGGGAACGCGACCGTCGCCGTCGTCGTCACGGACGAGTCCGGCGAGACCGTCACGCGCGAACTCGTCGTCGACGTCGTCGAGTACGGCGACGACGACGAGTCCTCCTCGAATCCGCTCGAGAACGTCGCCACCATCGCGCTGTTCGGCGCGCTCCTGGGTGGCGTCCCCCTCGTTCTCCTCCTGTTCGTCGTCCCGAAGGCGATGGAAGTGATCACCGACGCGCTCTGACGACGGCGTCGCTGCCGACTACAGCGTCTCCGGGTCGAGTCGCGCGACGAACCCGCGGACTGCGGCGTACGCGAGCAGTCCCAGGATCCCGTAGGCGGCCGCGAGCGCGAACGTCGTCGCGCTCGTCGTCCCGATGGCGAGCCGCGCGACCGTGTTCGCCGGATGCTCCGGGAGGACCCCGCCGAACGTCGCCGCGCCGATGATGCCCGTCGAGTACAGGAACTGCGCCTGCCGGCGGTCCGACGACCAGAGCGCGATGCCGACGCCGACGGACACCACCGCCAGGGACAGGCCGGCGACGAGCACGACGAGCACGGGGACGTTCGACACGGGCGTCCCGTTCACGCCGAGCAACGCCAGCCACGCGAGCGCCTGCAGGGGCGCGAGGACCGCGGTCGCGAACAGCTTCGCGTCGACGATGTCGCCGATCGACACCGGCGCGACCCGCAGTAGTTCGAGCGTGCCGCGCTGGGACTCCTCGGTGAGCGAGTCCACCGCGATCGAGCCACTGATGAACACCGGGAGGAACACGAGGAGCGGCACGAGCACGGTGTACGTGAACCCGTAGTACGGACTCCCCGGGGACTTCACGGGCACGTGCAGCGGCGGCTGGGCCAGCTCGTCGCGGTGCTCGAGCCGCAGTCGATGCTCGAGTTCGTCCATCGCCTCGCGTATCTGCACCACCGCGATCGTCGTCCGCACGTTCTCCTCGGGAACGACAGCACGCACCCCGATCGTCCCGTTGACGGTCTCGTTCGTCACCAGCACGGCGTCCACCTCGCCGTCCTGGAACGCGTCCTGAGCCGTGGCCGCGTCCACGTAGCGTTGGACGGCGACGCCCTCGTTCTCGCCGAGTACCGCCGCCACCTCGTCGCTGCCCTCACCCGTCACGCCGACGCCGAGCTGGTAGTCCTGGCCGGCGCCGGGGTCGTACAGGGAGACGAGGCCGACGACGAGGAACGACGAGAACGACGCGACGAACAGCTGGATGAGCAGGGCGAGGACGATCGTCTTCTCCGAGCGCAACGCCGCGAGCTCGCGCTTCGCGATCGCGAGTCGTGCGCGACCCGAGCCGGAGTCGCCGTTCGATCCGTCGCGCATCTCAAGCCACCCCCGACTGGATCCCGATGACGACGGCGTTGTACGCGAGGTGGACGAGGACCGCGAGGGCGAACGCGAGCGCGTACGCGGTCCGGCCGCGTCGCGCGCCGAGCGCGGAGATGGTGGCGGTGAGGACGTGCAGTCCCAGCGGGAGGAAGAGGAGTGCGACGACGACGAGCGGCGACGCGTCCATCGGAACGGTCGTGAACGCGACGCGGCCGTACTCGACGTTCCCCATGCCCACGAGCTGGACGACGAGCGTCGCCTTCTCCGCGAGGAAGAACCCGAGTCCGCTCGCGACGCCGACGCCGACAGCCGCCAGGTTCGTGTCCGCGAACCGCCCGTGCGTGAACCCGGCGTAGCCCGCGACGCTCTTCGCGAGTTCCTCGACGACCGCGATCGACGCGAGGAGCATCGGGAGCGCGAACGCGGCCGGGATAGGGAAGACGACGGCGATGAAGAGGAGTTCTGCGACGAACACGAACGGGAGGGTCGCCATCGTCACGAGCGCGACGCTCCGCTTCGAGTGTACGAACGTCGCGACGGCGTCGAGCGCCTTCGCGGCGAGGCGCTTCTGCGTGAACATGTCCTCCTCGCGGTAGACGCTTGCGCTGACCGCGAACAGCGCGAGCGACGCGAGGTAGAACGGCCCCGTCGAGTAGAGGTACTCGACCGCGGTGTAGCCGACGTCCCGGAGGTGTCGGACGACGAGCGTGAGCGGACTGATGAGCGCGATCGGCGTGACGTCCGAGAAGATCGCGGGCACGAACACGTACGCGGTGAGGAACACGGAGACGGCGATTGTGACGAACGTGAGTTCCTTGAACGACCGCGCGAACATCCCGCCGACGAACGTCGCCGCGAGGAACAGGAGCGCGATCGGGGTGACCGCGGCGAGGATCGGCGGGACGGCGGCGAGCGAGTACGGGTCGCCACCGACGACGACCGCAATGGCCCCACAGACCGCGAGCAGACCTGCGAAGTACGGGAGCGTCTTCCCGGCTATGATGTCGCCGCGCGTGACCGGTGCGACGAGCAGCAGTTCCCCGCGGCGGTTCACGCGCTCGTCGACGATCGTACTCCCGTACGCCTGGACGACGAAGTTCATCGGGACGATGAACAGGAACGCGAGCACGAGCGACTGGAACGGGAACGGTGGTGCGATGTCGCCGGGCGCGCCCGACTGGTCGCTGCCGCCACCACCCGTGCCGACGCTCGGCGCGCGGACCTTCCCGTCGCCGCTGACGCCGCCACCGACGCCACCGCCGGCACCGCCGCTGTCAGTATCCCCGCCACTATCGTCGCTTCCGGTATCCCCGCCACTATCGTCGCTTCCGGTATCCCCGCCACTATCGTCGCTTCCGTCGTCCCCACCGCCGTCGACGCCCGGGAACTGCTGGACGACGCGCTCGACGTACTGGAGCGAAACGGTCACGGGGAACGCCGCCGACTCGCTGGCATCGCCGCGCCGGACCTGCTCGGCCATCCGCCGGTCGTTGTACGTCCGGATGGCGCTCCGCAACTCGTCGTACGCCGCCGCCCCCTTCCGCGTGTCCGCTCGCCGGAACTGGCCGTTGCGGACGACGACGGACACCTCCTCGCCGAGTTCCGCGTTCGGCGACCCCGCGACGAGGCGCTCGTGCTGCCGGACGACGTCGTAGTAGGGGCTGGACTCGTCCACGCCGACGCGGTAGATGCCCGAGTCGAGGCTCGCGTCCGACACGACCGCCGGCCCAGCGACGGCACCGAGTGCGAGCAGGACGACCGCAAACGCGATCGTCGTCCGGTCGAGGGTCCCCGCGCTCCTCGTGACCTCCCAGCGCGCGATGCGCAGGGTCTTCCGTATCCTCACGTCTCGACCTCGCGCGTCGGTCGCTCGCGGTCGGGTTCGCGCGCGTCCTCGACGCGCTCCCCGGCGATGTCGAGGAAGATGTCCTCCAGGCTCGGATCTTCGGTCTGGATGTCGACAACGTGCCCGCCGTCGGCCTGGGCCTCCCGGCGCACGCGCTCCACGGCGTCCATGTCGGACACGACGACCTCGTAGTGGTCCGCGTCGTCGTCGTGCGCCGCGTCCCGCACCGGGACGTCGGTGTAGACGTGGTACGCGCTCTGTCCGTGCGCCTCGCGGATCTCGTCGAGCGACCCCCTGGCGATGACGTCGCCGTCGTTCATGACGATGAGGCGGTCGCAGATCGACTCGACGTGGTAGAGGTTGTGCGCGCTGAAGACGACGGTCTTCCCCTCGTCGGCGAGCTCGCGCGTGAACTCGACGATGTAGTTCGTCGTCAGCGGGTCGAGACCCGAGGCCGGTTCGTCGTACACGAGGACGTCCGGGTCGTTCACGAGCGACCGCGCGATCGCGACCTTCCGCTTCATCCCCTTGCTCATGTCGCCGATGGGGCGCTCGCGGTGCTCGAGGTCCAGTCGGTCGAGGGCCTCGTCGATGCGGTCTCGCGCGACGTCCCCGGGGACGTCGTAGAGGTCCGCGAAGAACTCGAGGTACGAGTCCGCGGTCATCTCCTCGTACAGCGGCGATTCCTCGGGGAGGAACCCGAGGTTCCGCCGCATGTCGAGGGACCCAGCGGACGCGCCCGCGACCTCGACGTCGCCGCTCGTCGGTTCGACGAGGCCGGCGAGCATCTTCAGAGTCGTCGTCTTCCCTGCGCCGTTCGGGCCCACCACCCCGAACACCTCGCCGGCGTCGACCTCGAACGTGCTGCCGTCGACGGCGACGAAGCCGTCGTACTCCTTCCGGAGGTCGTCCACCCGAATCATTCGTTACCTCGTGCCAGGATTTGGTTGCAAGTTAACCTTCCGGGCAGTTCGACGTTCGATTCGAGCGCGAAAATGGGATGAACAGTGGGTGAACCGGTCGGTAGTCCGGAGTGGGGTCGGTGCGTCTACAGTCCGAGACCGGCCGCGAACGCCCACTCCTGGCCGGCGATGGCGAGCACGAGCAGCGACGCGCCGAGGAGTCCGACGTTCTTCAGGAAGCCCGTCATCTCGTCCTGCTTCTGGTCCTCGGGGACCGCCCAGAAGTCGTGCATCATCGGCGTCGCGACGACGAAGAACGAGGCGAGGGCACCGGCCGCGAGGACGGGGTACAGTCCCGCGGCGAGGAGGACGCCGCCGAAGACGAGCTGGCCGCCCGAGAACAGGACCGCGAACCGCGGCACCGGGACGCCCTTCGCCTCGGCGTACGCCGCCATGCCGTCGGTCTGCATGAAGTGATTGAGGCCCATGAACGCGAGGACGCCCCCGAGGAGGACTCTGCCGACGAGGAGGGCGACGCCCTCCGCTCCGGTGATGGCCATCAGGCCGACACCTCCGTGGTCGTCGCGTGCCGGTCGTCTACGTTCCCGTCGAACCGCATGTGTGGTTTCGTCACGTTACCTGGTTCGCCACCGAACCACTTAACCACTCGCGGACGCAAGCGTAACCAGGTGACATCGATGTCCTCAGATACGCAAGCGACGACGGTCGCCGCCGCGGACGACGCAGACGACGACGCGGGCGCGTGCCCGGTCGTCGAGACCATCCAGCAGATCGGCTCCGAGTGGCGCCTCGTCGTCCTCCACGACCTCCAGGGCGGCGAGAAGCGGTTCAACGAACTGAAGCGATCGACCGACGCGAGCTCGCGGACGCTGAGTCGCGTCCTCGACGACCTCGCGGACCTCGACCTCGTCGAGCGCCGCGTCGAGAGCGACGCCCCCATCGCGACGTACTACAGCCTCACCCCGAAGGGCGGCGCGCTCTGCCCGGTGTTCGACGAGATCGAGGCGTGGGCGGGCGACCACGTCGAGAGCTGTCAGGACTGACCGCACGCGCCGCGCGCTACCGACTGCCGTTCCGTCGGCCCACCTGGCAGGACCGGCGTCGGAACGGTTCACACAGGTTGGGAAGGTTCAAAACGCCCGCGCGAGTTCCCTCCCGTATGGATACCTACGACCTGATCACGCGGAACGCCGAGGAGGTCGTGACCGAGGACGAACTCGAAGCGCTCGCGGCCGACCCCGACGGGAAGCGCGTCTACGTCGGCTACGAGCCCTCGGGCGTCCTCCACCTCGGGCACCTCCTCACCGCGAACATGCTCATCGACCTCCAGGACGCGGGGTTCGAGGTCGTCGTCCTCCTCGCGGACGTCCACGCGTACCTCAACGACAAGGGGACGTTCGACGAGATCGAGGCGACCGCCGAGGTCATGCGCGAGCAGTTCCTCGCGTACGGGCTGGACCCCGAGCAGACCGAGTTCGTCTACGGGTCGAGCTACCAGCTCGACGAGGAGTACGTGCTGGACCTCCACCAGATGGCGACGTCGACGACCCTGAATCGTGCACAGCGCGCGATGGCGGAGATCCAGGGCGGCGAGACCGCGAAGGTCAGTCACGTCGTCTACCCGCTCATGCAGGCGCTGGACATCGAGTACCTCGACCTCGACCTCGCGGTCGGGGGCCTCGACCAGCGGAAGGTCCACATGCTCGCTCGGGAGGAACTCCGCGCGCTCGGGTACGAGAGCCGGCCCGCGATCCACACGCCGATCCTCGCGGACCTGACGACGGGCGTCGGGAAGATGTCCTCGAGCACGGGCGTCGCCATCAGCATGGAGGACTCCACCGAAGACCTGGAGGAGAAGGTCAACAGCGCGTACTGTCCGCCGTCCCGCGATCCGGAGCCGACCGACGACGGCGAGGAACGCAAGAACCCCGTGCTGGAGCTGTTCCAGTACCACGTGTTCCCGCGGTTCGAGGAGGTCGTCGTGGAGCGCCCCGAGGAGTACGGCGGCGACCTGACCTACGACGACTACGAGACGCTCGCGGAGGACCTGGATTCGGGCGAGCTCCACCCCGCGGACGCCAAGGGCACGCTCGCTGCGTACCTCGACGAACTCATCGCACCGGGCCGGGAGCGCCTCCAGGAACTCCGCGACTGATCCGGGTCGGCCCCGGTCGCTGCGGGTCTCGCGCCGGAGGCGCGCAGACGGCTGTGTCGGCACCGCCGAGACCTCCCGATTTTTCTCGGGTGAGCGCGAACGCGAGTGCATGAACGAGACGCGACGACGCGTGCTGGACGCGCTCGCTGACGGTCCCGTGACTGGACCGGCGCTCGCGGACGCCCTCGACGTGTCGCGCGCGGCGGTCTGGAAGCACGTCGAGGCGCTCCGCGAGGAGGGGTTCGTCGTCGAGAGCACGGACGACGGCTACGTGCTGGAGTCGGTCGCGGAGTACGGCGGGCTCGCGCTCGAGTACGGCCTCGACGCGCCCTACGAGGTCGAGTACCACGACGCGATCGGGTCGACGAACGACCGTGCCCGCGAACTCGCTGGCGAGGGCGCGAGCGACGTCGCGGTCGTCGCCGCGGAACAGACCGGTGGCCGGGGACGACTCGACCGCGAGTGGACGGCGCCGCGCGGCGGCGTGTACGTCAGCGTGCTCGTGCGGCCGGACGTGCCACCCGCGCAGGCCCCGGTGTTCACGCTCGCCGCCGCGGTCGCGACCGCGAACGCCGCCCGCGAGGTGGGCGTCGACGCCGGCATCAAGTGGCCGAACGACGTCCTCGTCCCGACCGACGACGGAGACACCCGGAAACTGGCGGGCATCCTCACGGAGATGGAGGGCGAGGCCGACCGCGTCTCCTGGCTCGTCGTCGGCATCGGCGTGAACGTCGACGTTTCGACTGCCGAATTACCACCTGACGCGACGAGCGTCACTGTCGAAGGCGGCACCGCCGACCGACGTGCGTTCGCCCAGCGCGTCCTCGAGGGGTTCCACGTACTCACGTCCGGCGACCCGAGCGACGTCCTCCCGGCGTGGCGCGAGCGCGCGCTCACCCTCGGCCAGCGAGTGCGCGTCGACACGCCCGGCGGCGTCGTCGAGGGCGTCGCTCGCGACGTCGAGTTCCCGGGCGCGCTCGTCGTCGAGACAGACGACGGCGACGTGCGCGTCACGGCCGGCGACTGCGAGCACCTCCGATCCGCCGAGTGAGAACGAACCAACAGTTTGACTGACAGACCACTAACGCCGGAGGACGCCGACGAGGAACGGGATCGAGGCGAGGGCCGCCAGCCCCCCGAGGAGGACGTTGAAGTACCCGAATGCGAGGACCATCGCGACGACCGTGAAGACCACGAGCGCCTTCTGCCGGGCGTCCATCACGACGCACCCACCACGATTTTCAGAACCGTCACTCGGACGCCGCTTAAACCGATTGGTTCCTCACGCGTCGCCGCCGACGCGGACCGTCAGCACCGGGACCTTGCTCGCGCGCACGACCCGTTCGGCGACGCTCCCGAGGAGCAACCGGTCGATGCCGCCGCGCCCGTGCGTCCCCATCACGATCAGGTCGATGCCGCCGTCCTCCGCGTAGTGCACGATCTCGCGGCTCGGCGACCCGTCGACGACGACCGTCTCCACGTCGACGCCCGCCGGGTCCGCGAGCTCCTGGACGCGCTCCAGGGCTCGTTCGCCCTCCTCGCCGAGCATGTCCCGGATGTGCTCCCAGGACGTCTCCATCGGCATGCTCGAGTAGCTGGCGGTGTTCACGACGTACAGCGCGTGCAGGGTCGCGTCGTGCGCTGCCGCCAGGTCGACGGCGTGTTCGACCGCTCGTTCGACGCCCGGCGAGCCGTCGGTCGGCACGAGGATGTGGTCGTACATCGACACTCATCTAGTGGTACGATACCATCCGACAAGAAACCTCGCCGTGAATCGCGTCGCGATCGCCGCCAGCGAACGCGCGATGCGAGTACTCGCTGCGATTGCTCAGAGGACGATGCGCTCGACGTCGTCGACGGTCGCTCGGCGGACGACGCCGCGGACCACGTCGTGGACGCCATCGAGGTTGTGCGAGTCGCCGTCGAGCACGAGCAGTTTCGCCGGCCGACCCTCCGCGATCACGCCGCAGTCCAGGCCCGCGATATCGGCCGCGTTCGACGTCGCCATCGCGAGCACGTCCCGGGCCGGTAGCCGCGAGAGCTTCGCGGCCCACTCCATCTCGCGGAACATCGACGGGGCGTTCAGCATCACGTTGTCCGTCCCGAGCGCGACCGTCGTGTGCTCGGCGAGCGCCCGCAGGTCCGGCAGGCCGACGCCCGTCGCCGCGTTCGACCGCGGACACGCAACCACCGGCGTCTCGCTGTCCGCGAGGCGCTCCAGGTGCATCTCCGTCGCGTGAACCATGTGGACGACGAAGTCCGGGTCGAGGTCCAGCGCCGGATGGATGTCGGTCTCGTCGACCTCGCCCGCGTGGATGCCGAACAGCTTCCCCGCCCGTCGCGTCGCGTTCCGCTCGCGGTCGAAGTCAGCGTCGTTCGCGCCGCTCGCGCCGAATCCGTCCGCGCGCTCCATCGCGTCCACCGTCTCTCGCCCGAGGACGACCGACTCGACGTCGCTGTCCGCGCCGGCCGCCTCGATGGCCTCGACGCCCTCGACGCCCCCCTCTCGGAACTCGACGTGCGCCGCCGTCCCCGCCCGCGCCATGTACGAGAGCGACCGCGACATCCCCGCGACGAGTTCCGCCCGGCTCGCCTGCCGGAGCAGGCGGTGCTTGAGGCCGTCCGGGGGCGCGACGAGTTCCTCCAGACTCAATCCCTCGCCGGCCTCCTTCGCGATGGAGTCCCCGATGTGCGTGTGCGCGTTCACGAACGCCGGTAGCACCACGGCGTCGCCGTCGACGTCGGCCACCTCGACCGCTCGAATGGTGCCGTCCTCGACGACGACCCGACCCCGGATCGCCTCGAACTCGGGGCCGCGGAGGATCGTGCCCTCGATCGTCTCCGCGGTCACGACCCACCACCACCGAACGACCCGAGCGTCTCCTGCAACCCGGTGCGGACCTCCGTCACGAGCGCGCCGTCGAGGTCGAGGCCGAGGACGTCCGCCGCCGCCGACCCGACCGCGTCCGTCTTACCGGCGGGCGCGTACACGCCGAGGCGCCACTGCGCGCGGTTCGCCGCCCGGAGCGCGTCCACGAGCGGCGACTGCTCGTGGAGCACTCGCGCCTCGCCGTTCACGAGCACGCGCGTCGACGACTCCGTCATCGACGGCTCGCCGGGAACGTCGAGGACGACGTCCGTCTCGTCCACACCCGTACGCTCCGCAATTTCGAGTTCGTACCCGCGGACGTCCGCGTGATCGAGTTCGAGCAAGCTCGCGGGCGTCTCCTCGAGTTCCGCCCAGAGCGCGCGCTTGTGGAGGTCGCGCTCGTCGAACCGGCGCGCGAACTCGGCAGTCTCGGATTCGTTCCGGAGCGCGACGAGGAACCCCGGGTCGTCCATCCGGCGGAGCGCTTCGGCGTCCACGTCCGTCGACTCCAGCAACCGTTCGGCGGCCCGCCGCAGCATCGTCTTCGAGATCCGCGTCACGTGATGGTTGTACACCGTCGGGATCATCAACGCTCGCGCCACGAGCAGGCTCTCCGCAGTCTGGACGTTCCCCTCGTCGAGCACGAGGTCGTCGTCCGCGTCGAACGTCAACTCGCGAACGAGCCGCCCGTGGTCGATAGTCCCGTACGGCACGCCCGTGTGATGGGCGTCCCGGACGAGGTAGTCCATCCGGTCGACGTCGAGTTCGCCGGAGACGATCTGGCCGTACTTCCCGTCGCCCGCGACGAGGTCCGCGACGCGAGCCGGCGACAGGTCGTGGGACTTCAGGACCGCGCCGACCTCGCCGCGCTCGAACAGCTCGTGGACGTCGTCGTGGTACTTCCCCGTCCGTCGATGCGTGAGCGGTTCGAGGTTGTGACTGAACGGCCCGTGCCCGACGTCGTGCAGGAGCGCCGCCGCCTTCACGCGCTTGGCGTTCCGGCCCTCGACGCCGAGGTGCTCGAGCGCCTCGCACGCCAGGTGGTACACGCCGAGGCTGTGCTCGAAGCGCGTGTGGTTCGCGCTCGGATACACGAGCGACGACGTCCCGAGCTGGACGATATGGCGGAGCCGCTGGACCGCCGGCGTGTCCAGGAGGTCGCGCGCGACGCCACCGACCTCGATGTGGTCGTGCACGCTGTCCTTGATCGTCTTCATGCCCGTCGCTTGCGCGCCCTCGTACAAAAAGCAGTAGAATCGTTCGGACCGCAAAGCGACTCGGCCGGAAAGGCGATTCAGACGGCGCCCTCGACCGCCCCCAGCTCCGCCGCCCGCGAGCGCGCCTGCTCGACGACCGCCGGCCGTGCCTCGAAGTCCACGACGACGTCGTCGTCGCCGTACTCCACGTCGTCGACGTTCGCCTCGTCGTGCAGCCACGACACGACGCTCATCGTGTCCTCCGTCATCGGGAGCACGAGCCGCTCGCGCTGCCAGTCCGGGAGTTCCTCGACGATGCGGGCCTCGAGCGCCTCCAGGTTCAGGCCCTCCTTGCCCGATACCGCCACGGGGTTCGGTGCGAGCGCCGAGATGGCCTCGCGCTTTCGCTCCAGTTCCCGGTCGTCGACGAGGTCGGTCTTGTTCAGGACCGTCACGATCGGCGCCTCGTTGCGCTCGTAGAGCGTGTCGTGACACGTCACGAGCTTCTCGCGGATCGCCTCCACGTCCTCGCTCACGTCCACGACGAGGAGCACGAGGTCCGCGCGGTAGACGGAGTCGAGCGTCGACTTGAACGACTCCACGAGCCAGTGGGGCAGGTCCGAGATGAACCCGACCGTGTCCGTCAGGAGCACGTCCCGGCCGTCGACGTCCGCGCGACGCGTCGTCGTTCCGAGCGTCGTGAACAACTGGTTCTGGCTCTCCGCGGTCGTGTCCAGGTCAGGGTGGAGGTCGTCGTTCTCGTCGACGTCGTGGTCGACCGCCAGCCGACGCAGGAGCGTCGACTTCCCCGCGTTCGTGTACCCCGCCAATGCGACCAGGTCGAACCCGGACTGTCGGCGTCGCTCGCGGCGGGACTGCTCGGTCTGCTCGATTCGCTCGAGCTCGTCCCTGATGCGCGAGATCTGGTTCTTGATGTCCTGCTCGCGACTCTCGTCGTACTCCCCGAGCCCCATGAACCCCGGGTGCTCGTCGCGCTTCGCGAGACTCGTCTTCGCCTCCGCGCGCGGGAGCTCGTACCGGAGCTCGGCGAGCTCGACCTGTAACTGGGCCTTCCGGGTCTGTGCCCGCTGCCCGAAGATCTCGAGGATGAGCGTGAACCGGTCGAGCAACTCGACGCCCTCGGGGAGCTTCCCGCCGAGGTTGTACGTCTGGTACGGCCCGAGGCTGTTGTCGAAGATGACGACGCTCGCGTCGCTCGCACGGACCGTCGCCGCGAGCTCGTCGGCCTTCCCCTCCCCGAAGTGCATGGCGGGGTCCTCTTTTCGCGTCTGCGTGACCTCGCCGACGACGTCGTACCCCGCCGCCTCGGCGAGGTCACGGATCTCCTCGAGCGACGCCGTTCCCGAGTCGACGCGCTTCGCGACCACAGCCCGCGTCATCGACCCACCTCCGCCCGTCGTAGACGCCACGCTACTCGCGCCGTCGCGTCGACGTGTTCGCCTCGCATCTCAAGCAGGGCCGGCCGCCACCTCGATTGCGCGAATCATGCCTCAACGTAGGGGACGCCCACCCTTCAATCCGTCCCCGCGACCCCCACCACCAGTCCGGTCGCGTCAGGCGGCCGTCGACTCACGCCACAAACGCCTTATGGCGGCGGCGAGGACAAGGGGGTATGGACCCAATCGCCCTGCAACTGCAAATAGACCCCAAGCAACTGGGCATCGAATTCGGGACCGGTGGCGTCATCGGTGGCATCATCGGGTTCGCCGCGAAGAAGATCGCGAAGATCATCGCCGTCATCGTCGGCCTCGAACTGGCGCTGTTCAAGTTCCTCGAATCCCGCGGCATCCTCACCGTGGACTGGGAGAAGCTGTCGAACGGCTTCCTGCAAGCGAGTCAGGACGCTGCCTCGGGCGCCCCGCCGTCGTGGGTCCAGACCATCCTCTCCACGCTCTCCATCGGCGCGGGCTTCACCGGTGGGTTCCTGCTCGGCTTCCGGAAGGGATAATCGAGCACGCGACCGACCGACAAATCGACCGACAGAACCCTCCTCTTCCTCCATTCGCGATCTTTCCTCTTCGAGCAATCACCGGCGACGACGTCGAACGCCGCTAGCGTTCGCCGAGCCTATCGTCGCGGGGCCCGTCCCGATCCGCGTCCTGTTCGAGGTCGAACATGCTCCTCGCTCGGTCACGGTCGACGTCCGCCTCGACGACCCGCGGCAGATGGGGGTCGCCACCGAGGAAGACACCGAGCCCGGCGACGCTGCCACCGGCGACGATCGAGAGCAAGAGCGATCCCCGGAAGATCCCGTAGGCGGTGACGCCCCCGGCGAGCACGACGACGAGCGCCGTCCGCAGCTGCGAGCGCTTGCGGGCCTCGACCTCGTGCGCTCGCACGATCTCGCTCCCGCGACCGGCCTCCACGGTCCGGTACGTCGTCTCCAGTTCGGCGTCGAAGCCGAACAGGAGGGCGCTCACCGCGACGGCCACCGCCGCGCCGATGGCCGCGAGCAACAGTCGTCCCCGCACGAGCCCGACGGCGAGCAGGACAGTCGCGACCACGGCCGTCGCCAGCGACACCATCCGTCGTCGCTTCCGGTCTTCCGGCGAGAGCGACGCGGGTTCGTCGTACGCGAGGACGTCGACGCGCTCGCCCATGCTAGCGCGTCTTGATGTCGTCCTCGTCCTTCACGATCTGGGTCTCGGCCTGCCCGCTCGTGACGTCGTTCACCATGTCGTAGAAGTCGTTCTGCATCCCCGCCGGGAACGTCAGGACGCCCACCCACCCGCCGTCGTTCGTCCACTCCTCCTCGGAGAGGTCGCCGTACTGGCGGATCTTCGCCTGCGCGCTCCCCGCGTAGTCGGCGGGCACCTTCACCGCGACCGTCACTTCGTCGAACCGGATCGGGATGATCGGGCGGAGCTGCTCGAGCGCGTCGTCGACCTGACTCTCCACGGGCTCCATCGGGTCGACCTGGAACCCCGCCTCCTCGAGCGCGCTCTCGATGCGGTCCGGCGGATGCGGCGCGTCGTCCATCTGGGGGTTCACCGCGTTCCGCGCGATCTGGTTCACGAGCTGCTTGTGCTTCTGTTCCTGCATCTCGCGGCGCTGCTCGGCCGTGATCTGGATCTCGCCGCGCTCGATGACTTCCGGGATGATCTCCATCGGGTCCGTCGTCCCGAACACCTCCTCCAGGTCCGCCTCTGCGGGCCGGTCGCCGCGGCTCGCGTTCTCGTAGACGTCCTCCGCCGCGATGACGTCCTCGAGGTCGCCGTCGAACTCGCCGCGCTTGATCTCCAGGGCCGCGTCCGGGTCCACGAGGACCTCGAACCGCGTGCCGTGGGACTCCAGTCGCGCCGTCACCGCTTCGTCCAGTGAAATCATACCCGGAACTTACGCGACCGTGCTTAAAAAGGTGTGTCCCCGTTCCTCACTCCGTGCCCGAATCCGGGCTATCGTCGTCGCCCACGGACTCGGTTTCCGCCTCGTTGGACGCCTCGTCCGTTCCGTCAGCCCCCTCGTCCGTCCCGTTGGACCCTTCGTCCGTCTCGTCGGACGGTTCGTCGTCGAGGTCCGCCAGGTACTCCGCGACCTCGCTCTCGGCGAGTCTGACGACGCGCTCGCTCTCCGCGTCGACGGTGACGACCGCGACGCCCTCGGCGTCGAGCGCGTCCTCGCTGGGCGCTCCGATCGCGCGGATCGCGAGCGAGATGGCGTCGTCGAGGTCGCCGTCCGCGTCGTAGTGCTCCTCGAGGAACGACTGGACTTCGGCGCGGTTCGCGCCGACCGCGACCGCCTGCCACTCGTAGGCGGTCCCCGACGGGTCGGTCTCGAACAGTCGCGGGCGCCCGTCGCGGTCGACGCCGGCGACGAGCATCGCCACCCCGAACGGTCGTGCGCCACCGATCTGCGTGTACCCCTGCACGAAGTCCGAGAGGTGTCGGGTCGCGGTCGAGACGCCGATGCGTTCCCCGTACCGGAGTCGGTTCACTTGCGCGTCCCGTCGCGCGTAGTCGACGAGCCGACGGCCGTCCGCGACGTGGCCGGCGGTCGCGACCGCGAGGTGCGCGTCGAGTTCGTGTATCTTCTCGACGCTCTCGCCCTCCATGAGCGGCGACCGGGAGCGCTTGTCGGCAGCGAGCACGACGCCAGCGTCCGTCCTGACGCCGACCGTCGACGTCCCGCGCTTGACGGCCTCCCGCGCGTACTCGACCTGGTAGAGCCGGCCGTCCGGCGAGAAGAGCGTGATGCCGCGGTCGTACGCCATCTGGTTGGTGTCCTGCATGGGTCACTCCACGTCGTCGACGGTCGCGTACGCTCGCCGGCCGTCGGCGTCGACCGCGAGGCGGTCACCGCCGACGACCGCCGATCGCGTCGCTCCCTCGAAGACGACCTCGCGGCGCTCGACCTCGTCCGACGGGCCGTCCACGTACTTGTCCTCGCACGCCCGGATGGTGCCGGAGACGCCCAGAATCGAGATTGCGGACGTCGCGTCCCCGACCGACTCGATGCACGCCAGGGCCGCACGGAGCGGCTCGACGTGGTCGCGGCGCGCACGAACGACCGCGCGGCCGTCGCCGTCCGCGAACTGGAACCGGACGACGGTGCCGTCGGCGTCCGCGCTTCCCGCGTCACCGAGGAGGTTCTGGGCGGCGTACCAGAGCTCGCGCTGGAACGCGCCGCGGTCGAGCGAGACGTCCGGGTCGGTCTCGATGCCGACGGCGACGTAGCGCCACTTCGGCCGCAGGTGCTTCGGGAGGTGCTTCATGCGTCCTCGCTCGCTCCGTCTTCGACGCCGGCGAGGTCGACGAGGGCTGGGAGGTCGTCGCCGACGAGCACGCCGACCTGGTCGTGGACGGCGGTCGCGTCCGTGAGCGCGAACCCGGCGTCCGTGTACGCTTCCGCGAGCACGCCGACGGTCGCGGGGTCGTCGACCTCGGGGGAGTAGAACGGCTCGTCGGGGTCCGGGAGGCCGAAGAACATCACGTCGCCGAGCACGAACCGGTCCGGGTCGAGCGCCGCGACCGCCCGCAGGGCGTCGCGCTTCTCGTCGTCCGCGAGGTGATGCATCGCGAAGTTCGACACCACCACGTCGACGTCCTCGTCGACGTTCGGCTCCCGGAACCGACCCTCGTCGAACGAGACGTTCTCCAATCCAGCATCGGCAGCCTTCTCGCGGGCCTCCTCGAGCATCCCCGCGCTGATGTCGCGGCCGATCACTCGCCCCGCGTCCTCGGCGAGCGACAGCGCGATCGCGCCGGTCCCACACCCCAGGTCGAGCACCGTCGCGTCCTCGTCGACGACCGCGCGCGCCGCCTCGACGACGAGCGAGACGCACGCCCGGTACTCGTCGGTGTCGTTCTGCTGGTCGTCGTAGGATGCGGCCATCTCGTCGAATCGCGCCGCGTGCTCCTCGATCGGTCGCTTCATGACACGACGTTCGACGGCCGACGACAAGAACGCCCCGGACTCCCCTAGCGGTCCACGCCGCCGATCGAGTCGGACCCGTCGTTCCGGTCTGCGTACCGCCCGCGCCGAACGCCCGGTTCGACGAAGTCCGGATGCCGGACCTCGCGGGTTCGCGCGACGATGTGGCCCCACTCGCGGAGACCGTCATGGATCTGTTCGCGCGAGAACCCGATGGTCTCGCCGACCGCGGCGAGCGCCCGCGGCCCGCGAAGGTGCCGGTGACTGGTCCCGACTGCACTCACGACGTATGGGGCGTCGTACTGCTCCACGAGCTCGCGGAGCTTCCGCAGGTCCGAGAGCGCCTGCACGCGCCGGCCGCCGGTCGCCCGCAGGACGTTCGCGAAGTCGAACTCGAGGCGGACGCCGTGCTCGGCCGCCGCCTTCGCGAGCACGTGATTGACGTCGCCGTCGCCACGCATCGGGTGCGCGAGCACGTCCACGCGGTCCTGCTCGACCGCGAACCGATTCATCCGGTTCGAGCCGCCGTGGACGAGCAGGACCGTGTACTTCGGGCGGTAGTTCCCGACGTACCCGCTGGCTTGCTCCGGCGAGTCCGCGCGGACCTCCAGGCCGTCGACGACGTCGAGGTCCGCGGTCTCGCTCACCGCCTCGAGGTCGACGTCGCTCCGCGCATCGCCGTGGTTCCGTACGACGAGCCCGTCGTACCCGAGGTTCGCCGCGTGCGCCGCACACCGCCGGACCGAGGACTCGCCGTCCGGCCGAGCGTGTACGCCTTCGTAGAATCCGACGTCTCGACCGGTCCCATCGCCGCCGGTCGAATCACCGCCGCCCGTCATCGACTCACGCCCCGTCGGCGTCGTCTTCCTCGGCATCGGTCTCGTCATCTTCCTGGTCGGGGTCGGGAACGCGGACCTCGTGGGCCTCCAGGGCCTCCAGGGTCTCGCGAGCGTTCTCGACGGCCTTCTCGCGCTTGGCCGGGTACGCCTCGACCTTCGCGCGGAACGTGATGCCCTCGCCGCGAGCGGTCTCGCCGTTGAACGCCGCCTGCTTGTCGAGGTGCAGGAAGAACTCGGTGTGCTCGGTCACGCGGTCGTCGAGTTCGTCGACGAGCCCGCCGAGGTCCGGAAGGTTCGCGAGCCGCGACAGCGCGTACCGGACGTCGTCCGCGTTCTCGATGCGCGCCGACAGGATGTCGATGCGGTCGCCGTGATGGCCCTCGCTCTCGGTACGTTCGACCTCGACGTCCGCCGGCAGGAAGTGACGGAGCGCCTGCTCGACGCGCTTCGCGTCTTCGGTGGCGTACGCGAACGTTCGCACGTCGACGTAGTGGAACGGAACGGTCGGCATAGGCGCTCCTCGCGGTCGCTACTCCTCGTCCGTTTCGTCGTCCGAGTCGCCCTCGACGAGCTCGAGGGAGTCCTCGGGGACGCCCGACTCCTGGCCGTCCTCGAAGCTGATGGTGTAGTTCGCGTCGCCGAACATGGACTCCATGACCTGCGTGATGGTGCCCTCCTCGCCGTCGTACTCGCTGTGCTCGTCGTGCAGGATGACCGCGTCGTCTTCCTCGAAGCTCATGGCGCGAACTTCCCCCGGCGCCAGTAAAAAGGACTCGATACGGCCGGGCGGCGGCTCGCCGCCACTCGCCAGCCCGCGCCCGTCGAAGCGAACCGGACCGCGGCGCGGTCGGCGCTAGTGGGCTCTCAGTCCTCAAGTTCGGAACGCAGCACGTCGGCGGCCTCGGACGAGGAGCCGGGGCCGCGCGCCGTGACGAGGTCGCCGTCGACGGTGACGCTCGCGTCAGCATCGAGTTCGGCGTCCCAGTTCCCGCCGGCGGCGACGACCTCGTCCTCGACCCAGTAGGGGAGTTTACGGCCGTCGGGCATCCGGTCGTCGTCGTCGACGATGTCGTCCTCCCACGCGTTCGGGAAGCCCGTGACGTCGCGGCCGTCGACGAGGAACGAACCGTCGTCCGTTCGCGTAAATGCGAGGATGCCGACGGCGTGGCAGACGACGAGCGCGAGGCCGTCCTCGCCCGCGACCGCCTCGCGGAGTGCCTTGCGCGCGCTCCGGTCCTGATTGACGTCCCAGACGGTGCCGTGACCGCCGGGGAAGACGACGGCGTCGTACTCGCTCGCGTCGACCGCAGCGAATGGCTCGGGGTCGTTCAGGTCGGGGTCGTTCTCGTGGACGTCGACGACGTGCTCGGCGGTATCCTCGCCGACCTCCTCGGGGTCTATCGAGCGTTCGTCGACGACCGGCGGGTTCCCGGTGGGCGTCGTCACGTCGACGTCGACTCCGGCGTCCTTGAGCGTGGTGAGTGGTTCGACGCACTCCTCGGCCCAGTAACCGTCCTCGCTGACGAAGAACAGTGCTCGTGGCATTACCTGGAAGGACGGGTCCCAGCGGGAAATGAAGTCGGCCTGCGGTCGAGCGTGCCGCGACCGTCCGCGACACCGGACTGGGCCCGAACTGCATCGAGAGCGAAGCGCCTTTGGGGGCCGTTCGCATACGTTCGTGTATGATTCAGTCCCACGTTCGCCTCCCCCTCCACGCGTCCGGCGACTCGGCGAAGACGACGACGACGGCGTCCGGTCGGCCTGCAGCGGGACGATGCCGGTAGACGACCTCTGGTTCCTCGCTGACCGAGCGAGCCAGGTCGGCGAGCGCGCGTACCACCGCCTGGACGACCGCCACGAGGAGTACCTCGCCTGCGATCAGTGCCGCGACGTCTGCCGCGAGCAGTTCGAGCGCGTCGCCCAGCGCGTCGCGGACTCCGGCACACCCTACGGAGCGCACACTGTCGTCTACCGCGACTGCGGGGACCTCCTGCTCGTCTACCACGAGGGCGTCGACAAGTGGGTGGTGCCCGGCGGCGGCGTCGAGCCCGAGGAGTCGCTCAGGGAGGCCGCGGAACGCGAACTCGCGGAGGAGGCCGGCGTCGTCGCGGACTACGAGGGCCTCGCGCTCCTCGGCCGCGTCGAGGTCCGGCACGGCTCGTATGCCGTCTCGGGCGCGCTCCCGGTGTTCGCCGCGCGAGCGCGAACGCACGAGCCGTCGGTCTCGGACCCGGACGGCGAGATCTCGGCCGCGCGCTGGTTCGACGTCCTCCCCGAGGACACGCGCGACCGCGAGGACCTCCGGCAGTGGCGCGACCGCGCGCTCCCCGCCTGAGCGGGTGCTCGACGACCGCGACACCCACCACCGTTGCAAGTGAAGAATCGGAGAGGGCTCGAGGACGCACCACCGGTTCCGTCGCGGTAGTCGCCCTACTCTGGCGCGCCGTGCGTCTCGCCGTCGCGCGCGTCGGCCTTCATCCGGCGGAGCGCGGCCTGGGCCTGGCTGGCGTCGTACCCGAAGTAGACGCCGTCCGCGTACGCGTCCGCGACCTCCGTCGCGTGAATGAGGTCGTCGACGTCGACGTCGACCGCGTACAGTTCGATGCCGAGGTCGACGCCGTCCGGAATCCGGGACCGGAACCCCTTCGCGATCGTCTCCAGCCAGTACGTCGTCCCGTAGTGCGTGTCGTACACCGGCACGACGAACTCGTCGACGTATTCGGCGATGGCGTCCACGTCCAGGCCCGCGCGCTCCTCGAGGTGCCCCGGGTACGGGTCCGGGTAGAGCGTGAAGTACACGCGCCCCGGGACGCGGTCCGTGGCTTCGGCGACGAACTCCGTGATCGTCGCATTGCGCCACGTCCACCAGTCGTCGTGCTCGCTCTCGGCGAACGCGTTCTCGCAGTGCTCACAGTAGCAGTACTCCGCGCGCGGGAACCCCACGTCGTCCAGTCGGACGTCCGGGTTCGCCGCGGCCGCGTCCGCGATCATCTCCAGCAACCCCTCGCGGTACGTCTCCCGCGACGGACAGACGTACCCCCAGTCGAAGTACGGCTGCTCGCGCGTCGCCCGCTCCCCGTCCTCGCTCACCGGCACCAGGTCCGGCTTCGCCTCGCCGGCCGCGGTGTCCCCGAAGCACGAGATCATGTTCACGCCCCCGGCCTCCGGCTCCACCGCTCGCCCGGTCACGTCCTTCACCTCGTAGAACGCGCGGTCGAACGACGGCCAGTCGAGCTCGGGTTCGTTCCGCGTGACGACGCCGTACATGCCACTCACTGGGGGACGGACGCAGGAAAACGGTTCGGAAGCGGACCGGTCGACGCGACCGGCCGCGGTCGGCCGACCGCCCGGTGGTGGTCGACCGACGGCGTGGGGTCGGCGTTACTCGGCGTCGTACTCGACTTCGACGGTCTCGGACCCGCCGGAGAGGGTCTTGTAGAGGAGGGCGATTGCGACCACAGCGACCAGGAGCTTGAGCTTCTTGGACATATCAACACGTTCGGTCCCTGACTATTTATGGTTTTCTGACCCGCCTTCGTTCATCGGTGGGGACGCGCGAAAGAACCGGCAATCGATGGCGAATTACAGTGAGACGCGCCGGCCGCCAGGACTGGCCGAGAGTGGTCAGTCCGCGATGAGGTCGGCGAGGTCCTCGCGGACGATCGTATCGCAGTACTCGCAGCGTACGCCGTCGCTCAGGACTTCGAACGCCGTCTCGACGGGTTCGTCCGCAGTCGTGATGCAGTTCCGGTTCGGACACTCGAGCACGCCCGTCACGCGCCCGGGGCGCTCCACGCGGTGCTTCTCGGCCACGTCGTAGTCGCGGACGATGTTCACGGTCGCGTCCGGCGCGATGATCGAGAGCACGTCGAGTTCGTCCTGACTGAGTTCGCGGCCCTCGACCTTCACGACGTCCTTGCGCGCGAGCGCGTCCGACGGAACGTTCATCCCGATCGAGATCTCCTCGCCGCCCGAGCCGTCGATCCCGAGGATCGCGAGCACGTTCAACGCCTGGCCGGCGCGAACGTGATCGATCACGGTCCCGCTCGAGATCTTCGAGACGCGGAGTTCCTTCTCCGTCATCGCTCTCCCTCCATGAGCAAGTCGAGCAACGCCATCCGAACCGGGACGCCGTTGTGCGCCTGCTCGAAGTACTGCGCCGCGTACGACTCGTCGACCTCGGGTGCGATCTCGTCGACGCGCGGCAGCGGGTGCATCACGGTCAGGTCGTCGCTCGCCGCCTCCAGGGTCGCCTCGTCGATCCGGTACTGGCCCGCGACCTTCTGGTACTCGTTCTCGTCCGGGAACCGCTCGCGCTGGATGCGCGTCACGTACAGGACGTCGAGCGACGGCAGGACCTCCTCCAGTTCCGTGTGCTCGCGGACGGACGCACCGGCCTCGTGGAGGTCGTAGCGAACCGACCGCGGGAGCTTCAGCGACTCCGGACTCACGAAGTGCTGGTGGGCGTCGAAGTTCGTGAGCGCGGTCGCCAGCGAGTGGACGGTCCGCCCGTACTTCAGGTCGCCCATGATCCCGATCGTGAGGTCGTCCAGGCCCGCGGTCTCCCGGATCGTGTACAGGTCGAGTAGCGTCTGCGTCGGGTGGTGACCGGCGCCGTCGCCCGCGTTCACGAGCGGCACGTCGACGTACTCGCTCGCCATCTTTGCCGACCCCTCGAGTGGGTGCCGGAGGACGAGCGCGTCCGCATATCCTTCGACGACGCGGACGGTGTCCGCGAGGCTCTCGCCCTTCTTCACCGAGGAGGAGTCGACGCTCCCCATGTCGACGACGTCGCCGCCGAGGCGCTTGATGGCGGCCTCGAAGCTCATCTTCGTGCGGGTACTGGGCTCGAAGAAGCACAACCCGAGCAGTGTCCCCGCGTTGCGTTCCCGAGCGGCCGACGGGTCGGCGTCCAACTCCGCGGCCCGGTCGAGGACCTCCTCGACGTCCTCGCGCGAGAGTTGTCTCGCCGTGAGCAGGTGGTCGTGACGCATTACATGAATCCACCGCCCCCCGGCCCTTGAATCAATCCGTTCGAGATGGCGGTCGTCCGGACGGTCTCGGATCCGCCAGCCGCTCGGCTGGTTCCCCGGTCGGCTGGCGTGGGTTGAAGTGCGATGGGGCGGCGACGAGGCGGTATGCTCGCGATAGCCGGCGGGAAGGGCGGGACCGGGAAGACGACGACGGCGCTCGCGCTCGCCCGTGAAATCGCACGTACGGCCGCCCCGGCGACCGCCGTCGCTGGCCCGGACCGCGGCCGGCGGCGACAGCGCGATCGGGCTCCCGTCGTCGTCGTGGACGCTGACGTCGACATGCCGGACGTGCACGCGATGACGGGCGTGGAACGGACGCCGACGGTCCTCGAGCGTCCACGTGGCGTCCCGACCCCAGACCTCCCGGGAGTCCGGGTCGCGCCCGCCCCACCGGCCGACGCGACAGACTCGTTCGTGGACGTCCTCCGTGCGCTCGCGGCGGACGACGCGGATCCGTCGGGTGCGACCGCGGACGCTGCGAGCGCGCCCCAGCCTACGGGGGGCGTCCTCGTGGACGCACCGTGCGGTGCGGGCCCGGATGCGGCTCGACCGCTCGCGCTCGCCGACGGCGTCGTGCTCGTGACGCGACCCACGGCCGCCGCAGTGCGGGACACCGCGAAGACGGCGGCGATGGCGCGCGCACTCGACACCCCCTTGCTCGCCGCGGCAGTCGTCGGCGCGACCCCGGAGGACTCGGTCGAAGCGGAGGACTCGATCGCGGCGGAGGACTCAGTCCCGGCGGAGGACTCGATCGCGACAGAGGACTCGTCCACGGCGGAGGAGAGCCCGGGCGCCGAAGTCGACGCTACGCCCCGGCGGTCGCTCGCGGACGCACTCGACGTCCCGACCGTCGTCCCCATCCCGTGCGTCGACGGCGATCCGTTCGCGTCGCACGCGCACCGCGAGAGCGTGGCACGCCTCGCACGGACGATTGGCGGCCGGCAGACACCTTTTTAGGGAGCGACGGCCAACGGAGGGGTACATGGCGGGTCGGCTAGAGACGGGCATCGAGGTTCTCGACCGCAAACTCGACGGTGGGTTACCGCCGGGTACGATCGTCGCCCTCACCGCGGAACCGGCCAGCCAGTCCGAACTCATCCTCTACGAACTCACCGCCGCCAGAGGCAGCCTCTACCTGACGACGGAGCGCTCCGATCAGGCCGTCCGGGACGCGATCGAGAAGACGAACGCGCCCGTCGGCTCGCCGACGGTCCGGGACATCTCCGGGAGCGAACCGCTGGATCAGGCGAACCGTCTCATCCGCGCACTCCCCGAGGGCGCGAACCTCATCATCGACACCGCGAACGTCCTCGAGCGCGGCGACCGGAATCGCTTCCGGAACTTCATGACGGAACTGCAGACGCACATGGTGAACACGGGCTCGATCGCCATCATGCACTGCATGAAAGAGCAGACGCCGCCGCCGAATCGGTCCTCGACGAAGCACATGTCGGACGTCGTCTTCGACCTCGAGACGGCCGTCCGCGGCAGCGAGCTCGAGAACCGCCTCACCGTCCCGAAGTTCCGCGGCGGAACCGCCCTCAAGGAGTCCATCAAACTGGAGCTCTCGGACGAGGTCGCGATCGACACCAGTCGCGACATCGCGTAGCTCCCGATTTCGGCACGGAGAACGCCTCGAATACCGAGATCTGTGCGTGGAAGCCAGCGAGACGTGTCCGCGTTCGAAACCAGCACAAATTACACGTCTGGAATTGAACGGGTTGACAACGACGACGAACATCGACCAATTCGATGACACCAACCCTATCATGACAGACACACACGACGTGGTTATCGCTGGTGCAGGCCCCGCCGGTGGGCAGGCGGCTCGAGACCTCGCGTCACGCGGATACGACGTGGTCGTCCTCGAGACCGAGAACGAGGACGAGTTCCCGAGCCGGAGCAACAAGTCGACCGCCGGGACGTTCCCGTCGACGATGGCATCGTTCAACGTCCCCGACGAGGTCGTGATGAACTTCACGGACGACGTGATCCTTGAGTCGCCGAACGAGCACTATCGCCGCCACCAGCCCGGCGCCGTCCTGGAGTTCGCGGACTTCAAGAACTGGCTGGTGGACGAGGCCGTCGCCGACGGCGCCGAGTATCGGTTCGACGCGCGAGTATCCAAGCCCATCACCGAAGGCGGCGAGTGCGTCGGCGTCACGTACAACGGCGACGAGGAGGTGTACGCCGACATCGTCATCGACGCCACCGGGCCCGCGGCACCGCTCGCGAAGGCGCTCGACGTCTGCAGCCTGAAGCGCGAGAAGCAAGCGATCGGTATCGAGTTCGAGTACGAGAACGTGAACGTGGACGCCGAGGGCTACGCGGACCTGACGGACGCGATGATGCTCCGGCTCGACCACGACATCGCTCCCGGCGGGTACTCGTGGATCTTTCACACGGGCGCGGACACGGCGAAGGTCGGCGTTTGTTACATCCAGAACTCGAGTCACCGGAAGAACTCGAAGTCCGGATTCACGATCGACGACTACCTCCAGTACTGGGTGGACACCGACCCGCGCTTCGAGGACGCCGTCAAGCTCGAGGGCAAACAGCACCGGGGCTCGGCGCACGTCCAACTCCCCGATCGCATGAGCACGGACAACTTCATGGCGATCGGCGACACCGTCCCGACGGTGGACCCGCTCTGGGGCGAGGGCATCGACAAGTGCATGCGGTCGGGCCGGGTCGCCGCCGCGACCGCGGACCGGGCGCTCACGGATAGCGACCGCGACACGACCGCGGACCAGATGCGGGTGTACGACGAGCTCTGGCACGGGCGCGTCGCGCCGAAGGTGAAGACGCGACTGTTCATGACGGAGATGCTCTACCGGGCATCGGATGACCGCTACGACGCGCTCATCGGCGACCTGCACCGGTACTCCAAGGAACGACTGGACTCGGTGAACGCCGGCAACCCGATCGACATGCTGCGGATGCTGAAGCTCGAAGACATCTCGATCCTCGCGTCGACCGCCCGCGACTGGTACCGGAGCTGAGGCGGGACTCGGGCCGTCGACGGGACGTCAGTCGCCGGAGCTCGGGTCGCCCGTCTCCTCGATGCGTCGTTCGTACTTCGCGAGCGCTTCGTCGAGCGCGGCGTCCGCGTCCACGTCGAGCGAGTTCGCGAACGACAGCAGGCTGAACAACGCGTCCCCGACCTCGTCCCGGGCGACGTCCACGTCGCCGTCGCCGACGCCGTACTCGGTCGCGTCACACGCGTCGGCCGCGAGTTCACCGACCTCGGCCGCCAGGTCCAGGAGTTGGTACTCGGGTTCGCCGTCCATGTCGTGTTCGTCGTGGAACTCGCGTACGCGGTCCTGTGCGTCCATGCAGATCGCGTCGCCACCGTCGCCCGAAAGCGTTCTGGAATCGAACGACGGAGCGTCCGCACTCGTGGACGTCGTGCGTCGCTACTGGCGGACGGAAAACGAAAAACGGAGGACGGCGTTACTCGTCGTCGAGTTCCGCGGCGATCTCGTCGGCGTCCACGTCGGCTTCCTCGAGCGCTTCCTCGACGGCCTCGGCGTCAGCGCCCTCGCCGCCGCCCATGCCACCCATCATGCCGCCCATGCCACCCATCATGCCGCCCATACCGCCGCCGTCGATGATCTCCTGGACGACCACGCGGTCGACGTCGACGTGACTCATGATCTGCTGAGCGACCTGCTGCTTGCCGAACATCCACTGCTGGTTCATCTGGAGCTGCGGGACGCTCTCGACGTACAGCGAGCGCTTCTCGACGGTCTCCGTCTCGAACTCGGGCTCGGCGTCCTCGTCCGCGTCCTCGTCGGGCTCGACCATCGTCTCCTCCTCGACCTCGTCCGTGTCGATCCACATCTCGGGCGCGATGTCGAAGAACATCTCGAACAGGCCCGAGGCCTTCTCGACCTCGTCCGTGACGACGTCGACGATCTCGTAGTCGTACTCGACGTCGTCGCCCGCGAGCGGGTGATTGAAGTCGACGCGAGCGCGCCCACCGATGATGGTGTTCACGAAGCCGTCCTCGCCGTCGATCTGGACCTGCGCGCCCGGATGACGGTTGTCCTCGGGGATCTTCTCTGCGGAGATCGTGCGGACGTCGTCCTCGTCGTACTCGCCGAACGCCTCGGCGGCGGGGACGACGACGGTCCCGGTGTCGCCGACTTCCTTCCCGCGGACGTCGTCCTCGACGCTGTCGAAGATGTGGCCTTCGCCCAGGACGATCGTGCGCGGCGCGAACTCCTCGCCCTCCTGGTCGATGCCCTCCTCCTCGGCGACCTCGGCGTCGGTCGTGTCGACGAGCTGGTCGTTCTCGACGGTGCGTGCGGTGTAGGCGAGCTTGACGAAGTCCCCGTCCTGCACGCCCTCGGTCTCGTCTGCGTCGGCCTCGTCGGCCTCGGCCGGTGCGTCCTCTGTCTCGGCTTCTTCTTCGGTCATACCACATACGTCTCTCGACCCGCATTTAACAACCACGTTTTCGACCCGCGAGCGGGAGTGCCGCGAGACGGGAGCGCTGAGCGACGCGTCGCCGTGGAACGACCACGCTTTAGTCCCGGCGAGACCCCGTGTTCGGCATGTACGAGGTCGAGATGAAGGTCCGGGCGGACCACGACGTCGTCCGCGAACGACTGGAGGAGCGCGACGCGTCGCTGTCGGGGATCGCGTTCCAGGAGGACACGTACTACGACGCGCCGCATCGCGAGTTCGCGGAGACGGACGAGGCGTTGCGCGTGCGCCGAGAGGCCGACCTGGGGGCTGACGCGCCTGCAAGCGTGGACGCGGTCGCGAGCGCACTTTCGGACGGCGAGTTCGAGTCCAGGGTGACGTACAAGGGTCCGCTCGTCGAGGCGGCGTCGAAGACGCGCGAGGAGTTCGAAACGCGCGTCGACGACGGCGACACGATGGCTCGCGTGTTCGACGCGCTCGGGTTCTCGCCGGCGGCGACGGTCGCGAAGCGCCGCGAGTTCTGGACGCTGTCTGCCGTGACGGTCACCGTCGACGACGTCGACGGCCTGGGGACGTTCGTCGAGGCGGAGGTCGAGAGCGACGAGGACGAGGTCGACCGGGCACGCGAACGCGTCGCGCGGACTCTACGAGACCTCGGGCTGGATCCCGAGGAACAGATCCGGACGTCCTATCTCGGTCTGCTGCTGGACGCAGCGGACGACTGAGAACCGACCGCGCCCGCCATCGACGCGACGACCGACGGCGCGGTCGAGAACCGGCGGTCGGGGGAATACTGATTGCGGTTGCGTCCCGAGGACCTTGATAGCGATGGTGGACCTCGGCCTGCATCGGCTGCGGCGGTCGCGGCCGGGACGTGCACTCGCGGCCGGACTGTCGCGACTGGGCCTCGCCAGGACGTCGATGGTCGTGTACGCGAGACCACTCGGGTCGACCGACGAGGAAGCGGCTCAGTTCGACGACGTGCCGTCAGCCGTCGACGAGATGCCACTCGACGCGACGCGTTCCGGCGAGACGCCACCCGACGTGACGCTCGATGTGGTCCGTGCGAGCGAACTCTCGATTCGACCGAGCCCGGAGTTCGAGGACCTCGCGCCGTCGGACTTCGTGGTCCTCGCTCGCGACGCCTCGGCGCCGGAGTCCGTGCACGGGTGGGTGTTCGTGACCCTGGAGCGGCCGGTGTCGGTGACGGAGCTTTCGACGACGGTCCGGTTCGACGGCGCGTACCTCTGGGGGCTGTTCGTGGCGCCGAGCGAGCGCGAGCGTGGGGTCGCAACGGTGCTCCTCTCGCGCGCGGTCGCGTTCGCGGGGTCGGACCGGGTCGAGGCGGCGTACGCACTGGTGGCAGCGGAGAACGCGCCGTCTCGGCGAGCGTTCGAGACGGTGGGGTTCGAGGCGGTCGACGAGGTGTCGTACCAGCGGGCGTTCGTCTGGGAGCGTCGTCGCGGGTCGCTCCACGCCGACCGCGAGTACAGCACCTAGCCCGCGACCGATCGCAACATCCACCAGACGACAACATTCACCAGACGGCAACATTCGCCAAAAAATTACTCCCAGGCATGATCTGACCACTGGACGTTTCCGCAAGTTATAGAACCTGTGATAGGCTACGATTGCGGTAATGACAGACCGCAATATTCGCGTGGAACCCATCGACCGACAGGCGGTCGAGGACCAGGAGGTCGAGATCGTCGAGCGAAAGGGCCTCGGGCACCCGGACTCCATCTGCGACGGCATCGCCGAGAGCGTCTCGCAGGCGCTCGCACAGACGTATCTCGACCGAGTGGGGAAGGTACTGCACTACAACACGGACGAGACCCAGCTCGTCGCCGGGAACGCCGCGCCCGCGTTCGGCGGCGGCGAGGTCATCGAACCCATCTACGTTCTCATCGTCGGTCGCGCGACGAAGGAGTACGAGATCGAGAACGGTGAGGTCCTCCACATCCCGACCGAGCCGGTGGCGCTCGACGCGGCTCGCAGCTACATCGACGAGCACTTCCCGGAACTCGAGTTCGGCACGGACGTCGTCGTCGACGTGAAACTCGGCGAGGGCAGCGGCGACCTCCAGGAGGTCTTCGGCGAGGACGGCGCGACCGTCCCGATGGCGAACGACACGAGCTTCGGGGTCGGACACGCGCCCCTCACCGAGACCGAGACCATCGTCGAGGAGGCCGAGCAGCGCCTGAACGGCGAGTACCACGACACGAACCCCGAACTCGGCCAGGACGTGAAGATCATGGGGAAGCGCGAGGGCGACGTCATCGACATCACGGTCGCGGCGGCGATGGTGGACTCGTACGTCGCTGACCTCGAGGAGTACGCGACCGCGGTCGAGGGCGTCCGCGACTTCGTAACCGAGGTCGCACACGAGCACACCGACCGCGACGTGAACGTGCACGTCAACACCGCGGACGACCTCGACGAGGGCTCGATCTACCTCACGCACACGGGCACGAGCGCGGAACAGGGCGACGACGGCAGCGTCGGCCGCGGGAACCGCGCGAACGGCCTCATCACGCCGAACCGCTCGATGTCGATGGAGGCCACCTCGGGGAAGAACCCCGTGAACCACATCGGGAAGATCTACAACCTCCTGTCGACGCGCATCGCGGAAGCGGTCGTCGCCGAGGTCGACGGCATCCGCGACCTCCGCATCCGCCTCCTCAGCCAGATCGGTCGCCCGATCGACCAGCCCCACGTCGCCGACGCGCACGTCATCACGGAGGACGGCGTCGCCATCAGCGACGTCAGCGCCGACGTCGAGGCGATCGTCGACCGCGAACTCGCTGACGTTACGGACGTCACGCGCGCCGTCATCGACGGCGAACTCTCGACGTTCTGAGGCGGATCCGAGTCGACCGCTCGGCGGATCGACTGCGACGCGACTCCGACCCAGATCTCGTCCTCAGCAGGTGTCGACGCTCGCGGTGAGGTCGCCGTCCGCGGTCACGGCGAGCGTCGCGTCGCCGTAGCACTGGTTCGTCCAGAGCACCGTCGACGCCGACCCGTCCTCGAGTTCGAGGGTGCACTCGTAACTCTGGATGCCGCGGGGCTCGGCGTCCTCGAGCGTGTACACCGCCTCGTCGAATCCAGGTTCGATCGTCCGCCGTTCCGTGTACACGTCCAATCCCGTGCTACGTTCCGTCGTCGAGTACGTCACCCGATGAGGGTCGTCGTCCCGGTTCGCGAGCACGAGGAGGTGGTCCGCGCTCGCGCGTTCGACGTCGTGGCGGCTCCGGTTCGACCCGTCGACGGTCGTCGGCTCGCGGACCCCGGACTCGGTCGTCGTCGACTCGGAGTCCCAGGGGAGGCCCCCGGCACAGCCCGCGAGGCCGACGCTCGCGACCGTACTCCCGACCGTCCCGAGGAGCGTTCGTCGGTGCATGGTCAGCAAATCGAGTAGCCGACGGAGAGGCCGCCGTCGTACTCGCGAGTCACGGCGGCGTCGCCGTAGCAAGCGCTCGTCTCGATGGTCTCGGCAGCGGTCTTCCCGTCGGACTCGGCGCTCACCTCGAACGGCTCGACGCCGTCCGGGTTCGCGTCCGCCAGGTTGTAGGCCATCTCGGAGCCGTCGGAGTCGAGTTCGTGCTCGGACTCGTGGACGACCTCGCCGGACTCTCGTCGCCGGACAGTCACGCTGAGCGTTACGGCTTCGTCGTAGTTGTTCGCCACGATGACCTCGTGGTCGGGTTCGGGTTCGTTCATCCCCCAGCCGTCGGTCGTCGCGTCGCCCGTCGTCTCGCCGTCGGTCGTTCCGCCGTCGGTCGGCTCGCCGTCGGTCGTCCCGGACGCCGTGCCGGTTCCCGGCGGCTGCTCGGTGTCGTCCGGTAGCGTCCCGGTGGGTCCGTCTGTGCCGTCGTCGGTCCCTGGGTCAGATCCCGTGTCGTCGAGGCAGCCGGCGAGACCGACGACTGCGACGAGCGTGCTCGCGCCGGTGGCGAGGAGGGGGCGGCGTTTCACACCGGAACATCCCCGTGGGCTGGTAAGTGCTTTCCGTGAGGCGCGGGCGGTGGGCGCGACCGCCTGACGCGGACCGACACGCGTTTTGGCGGGCGAAGAGTACGGCCTCCCAATGCAACTCCCTGGTGCGGACGTCGTCCTGGTGCGCCACGGCGACCTCGGCTCGAAGTCGCGCGGCGTCAAGCGGGACATGGAGCACCGGCTGGGGGAGAACCTCCGCACGATCCTCGACGACCGCGACCTCGCGGGCGACGTGGAGTTGACGTGGTCGCGACCGCGGGTGCACACGACCGAAGGCGACGCGGCGGCGGTCGCGCGGGCCGCCGCTGACACGTTCGGCGTCGTTTCCGCGAGCCCCGCGCTGACGGTCGAGTCGGACCTGGACGCGATCTCCGACGCGCTCACCGAAACCGCTCGCGAGGTGTACGACGCGGGCGCGTTCGCGGTCGACGCGCGCCGGAGCGACCGCTCGCTCGCGTTCGACAGCGAGGACGTGCAGCGGGAGGGTGGACAGGCGATCTGGGACGCGGTCGCAGACGCCGAGTCGGACGGGTTCGAACCCGAAGTCGACCTCGACGACCCGGACGTCAGGTTCGGCGTGGAGGTCCGCGAAGAGGCGACGTTCGTCTACACCGAGACGGTCGAGGGCGTCGGCGGGCTCCCGCTGGGGACGCAGGCGCCGCTCGTCGCGCTCGTCTCCGGTGGCATCGACTCGCCGGTCGCCGCGTTCGAGGTCATGAAGCGCGGCAGTCCGGTCGTCCCCGTGTACGTCGACCTCGGGGACTACGGCGGCCCGGACCATCGCGCTCGCGCCGTGCAGACGGTGCGGGACCTCTCGCGGTACGCGCCGAACGTCGACCTGACGACCTGGGTCGTGCCGGGTGGGGACGCCGTCTCGCGACTCGTCGACGGGATGGACCGCGGCCGGATGCTGAGCCACCGGCGGTTCCTGCTCGCGGTCGGCGAGGCCGTCGCCAAGCGATCCGGGGCGGCGGGCGTCGTCACCGGCGAGGCCATCGGCCAGAAGTCCAGTCAGACCACGCGGAACCTCGCCGTCACCGACGCCGCGACGACGCTCCCAGTTCACCGACCGCTGCTCGCCTGGGACAAGCACGACGTCACCGAGCGAGCCCGCGAGATCGGGACGTTCGCGGACTCGACGATCGACGCCGGCTGCAACCGGATCGTCCCCGACGAACCCGTCGTCGCCGGCAGCCGCGACCAGATCCGGGCGCTCGAACCGGACGGCCTCTTCGAGTGGGCCGCGGAGGCCGTCGCGGACGCCGAGCGCGTCCCCATCGGCGACGACGGCGAGGACTGAGTGGGCCACGCGGTCGCTCCGAGTGACGCGGTTCGCCGACGCGATCGCCGTCGGTGGACGGGTACACAAGACATTTCTCCGTGCTGGTGGTCGATACGGCAGAACCCGAATGACCGCCGCGTCGCGAATCCGATGGGCGCTCGCCGACCGGTTCTCGGTGGACCGGCGAGCGCTCGCCGCGTTCCGGGTCGCGCTCGCATCGATAGTCCTCCTCGACCTCGCACTTCGGCTCCCGGACGCGACGGCGTTCTACACGGACGCGGGCGTCCTCCCGCGTTCGCTCCTCCTCGAACTCTACCCGACCCTCGGCCGGCTCTCCGCGCACGCGCTGTTCGGCGGGCTCTGGTGGCAGCTCGTTCTGTTCGCGGCAACCGTCGTCGCCGCGCTCGCGATGGCGGTCGGGTACAGGACGCGGCTCGCGACCGCCGCGACGCTCTTGGGCCTCGTCTCGCTCCAACTGCGGAACCCCGTGCTACTGAACGCCGGCGACTCGCTGCTCAGGCGGCTCCTCCTGTGGAGTCTGCTCCTCCCGCTCGGTGCGCGCTGGAGCGTCGACGCACGCTCTCGCGGGCAGCCCACTGGCGTCGACGCCGATGGTCCGGCGAGACGGGTCGCGTCGCTCGCCGCCGCGGGCCTGCTCGTCCAGGTGCTCGCGGTGTACGTCGCCAACGCAGTTCTCAAGGCCAGGGGGGACGCCTGGCACGCCGGCACCGCGGGCCGGTACGCGTTCGGGATGGACGCCGTAACGGTACTCCTCGGCGACTGGCTCGCCGGCCAAACGCTGCTCCTGACCGCCGGCACGTACGCCTGGCTGGTCGTGCTCGCGAGCGCGCCCCTGCTCGTGCTCGCGACCGGCCGTCGCCGGACCGGGGTCGTGGCCGCGTTCGCCGCCGGCCACCTCGCGATGGCGCTCACGCTTCGCCTCGGCGTCTTCCCGCTCGTCTCCATCGCCGCCCTCCTCCCCTTCCTCCCGTCGTCGGTCTGGGATCGCCTCGAGCGCACGGTCGACTCGCGAGTGATCGGTTCCCGGTTCTTCGAGCGAACCGTCGACCGCCTGCCCGCGACCGGGCGCGGTCTCCTGCCGTCGGCGGTCCGCGATCGCGGCCCCGGTTTCGGTCGTGCGGTCGCCGCTTGCCTGCTCGCGTTCGTGCTCGTCTGGAACGCCGCCGGCATCGGTTTGCTCGCGCTCCCGCCCGCCGCGACCGACACCGTCGACCCAGAGGAGCGTCGCTGGGACATGTTCGCGCCCGAGCCTCGCGCCACCGGCGGCTGGTACGTCACCGTCGGCACGACCGACGGCGGCGAGCGCGTCGACGCGTTCGCCGGCACCGACTCGCTCGAGCGGCCGTTGGACGTCGACGCGACCTACCCGAGCCATCGCTGGTACGTCTACCTCACGCACCTTCGGGATTCTCCGGCACCCGATCTCCGCGAGCGCTTCGGCGCGTACCTCTGCGAGCGCTGGAGCCGCCAGAACGGCGGGTCGCTCGCTCGCGTGAACGTCACGTTCGTCGCGAGCACCGTCCGGCTCGACGGCCCCGATCGCGTCGACCGGATGCCGTTCGGAGAGACGGCCTGTGGCTGACCGACGGGGACGAGAGTCGAGTGCGACGAACGAGGGTGGCAAGCCGAAACGGCTTACCGTCGTCGTCCCCGAGGAACGCCCGTGACAGAGGTCTGTTTCGTCGGGGACGCTGACTGCGACCTCCAGTACGAGTTGCTGTCGCGGGAGACGGCGCGCGAAGCGCTGTCGACGTACGACCTGCGCCAGCCGTTCGACAACGCCATCGCGCTGTCGACCGTGAGCCTCGGCGCTGCGGTGTCCCTGTGCAACGACCTGAACTGGTACGTCGTCCGGTTCGTCGACGACGTGCTCGTGCGCGAGCCGAGCGTGGACGACCTCGAGTGGCTGTCCCGCGACCTGGCGACGAAGGTCCGCGACGGCGCGGTCGACGGCCCGGAGACGGGCGAGTTCCTGAAGGTGTACGGCCTGAAGCAGCCAGAGCCGACGCCGGAGGACCCGAACCCCGGTGGGCCGCCGTCGCTCGTCGAGCCGCTGTACGTCGCCCGCCAGGACGGCGAGATACCCGAGTACGACCTGCGTGACGTCGACGACACGGTCGTCGTCCGGCTCTCCGAGGAGGAGTTCACCGTATGATCCCCGACGACGAGCGCGCGAACGCCGTGGGAGCGGACGGGGAGGGGACGGACGAGTCAGTCGACGGTGACGACGGGCCGGCGAACGTCGGGTCGGGCGTCGCGGTCGTCGACGGCCGCCAGATCGCGTATCGTCGCGCCGGTTCGACGGGACCGCCGCTCGTACTCTTGCACGGCGCGGGCGTGGACGACGCCGGCCTCTCCTGGGAGCACGTCCTGCCGGCGCTCGGCCGCGAACACCGCGTGTACGCGATCGACTGGCCGGGCCACGGCGACAGCGACGACGCGCCCGAGCACTCGATCGACGCGTACCGGCGCGTGCTCGCCGGCGTCCTCGACGACCTCGGCCTGGAGTCGGTCCGGCTCGCCGGCATCTCGCTGGGGGCCGGGGTCGCGCTCTCGTTCGCGCTCGAGTCCCCCGAGCGCGTCAGCCGGCTCGCCGCGCTGTCGAGCTACGGTATCGGGGAGTCCATCCCGGCGGGGTCGCTCTGGTACGCGCTCGCGAACCTCCCGGGCGCGAACCAGGCGGGCTACGCCGCGATGGGGACGTCGACGTTCGCCGCCCGGAACGGGCTGTCGCAGGTCGTTCACGACGTGAGCGCGCTCGACCCGTCCTTCGTGGAGGCGTTCCGCGAGCGCGCGAGTCGACGCGGTGCCGGCGCGGCGTTCGCCGCGTTCCAGCGCAACGAGATCGGTCCTTCGGGGCGGGTCGCTACGAATCTCGCACCGCGACTGCCCGACCTCGCGGTCGAGACGCTGTTCGTGCACGGCCGCGACGACCCGCTATTCCCCGTCGAGTGGGCGCGCCGTGCCGCGGAGCGCGCGCCGAACGCGACGCTCGTGGAGATCCCGGCGTGCGGGCACTGGCCGACTCACGAGCATCCCGAGGTCGTCGTCGACGCGCTCTCGGACTTCTTCGCGGACTGATTCGCGAGCGGCCTCGGGGTCTGCGCTCACTCCCGCAGGAGCGATATCCAGCCGGCGGTCGACCAGCCCGTGAGTGCGCCGAGTACGACGGTGAGTCCGAAGGTCGCGAGCAGCGCGTTCAGACCGAGGACGCCCGCTGCGACGACGCCGCTCGCGAGCCGGACGAGGAAGCCCGCCGAGGAACCGTAGACGACGGGGTTGAGCGCGAACGCGAGCGTCGGCGAGACGAGACCGACGACGGCGCCGACGGCGGCGCTCCGGCGGCGCGTCCGCACGCCGGGGCGTTCCGCGCCCCGCCACCAGAGGACGGTCGCGGCGAGGAGGACGCCCGCGGTCGCGGAGAGCACGAAGTCGAGCGGTGCGACGAACGCGGTCGAGAGGGCACCGACCGCGAGCACGGACGCGAACCCGACGACGGCGTACCAGGCCCCGATCGCGAGCGACCACCCGAGTTCGTGCGCGGTGTCCTCGTGCACGCGACGGCGTTCGCCGGCCCCGCAAAGAAGCGTTCTGGTTCCCCACGACGGATTCGACCACCCGAATCACCCCAAGACGTTTACACGTCCCTCGAGACGTGGGGGTATGTCCGAACCCGAACCCGACGCCGAATCGGTGCTCCTCGACTCGCCGGTGGACTTCGAGACAGCCGTCGCGTACGCGCTCCAGCCGACGATGCGTCGCCTGATCATCGTCTACCTACTCGGAAGCGTCCTCACGACGGTCGGCCTCTCGCTGTTCGTCGATCCCGGATTCCTCGGGTTCCTGGTCGAACTCGTCGTCAGCATCGTCGGCCTCGTCCTCGCCGTCGTCGGCGCAGCGATGCTGTTCGGCGGCCTGATCGGTGCGGCGTTCAAGGTCGTCACGGACGCGAACCGACTCGCGAACGAACGCTGACTCGGCGACGACGGCGGCGGCGGCGCAAGCTCCGAGTTCACGAGCGGACGAGCATCGGCCGACCTACGCGGCGTCGTCGAACAGCCCCGTCGACAGGTAGCGCTCCCCGGAGTCCCAGAACACGGTGACGACGAGCGGGCAATCCGCGCCCGCGTCCCGGTCGGCGCCCACGACTCGCCCGCCGTCCGTCGCGTCCCGTTCCGCGAGCGGTTCGCGGGGCTCGCCGTCGCCCGCCGGCGGGCAGTCCACGTCGGGTTCGGCGATGCGTTCCGCGACGCGCTTCGCCGCGACGTTCGTCGCCCCAGAGGACTGCCCGACGAGGATGCCCTCCTCGCGCGCCAGCCGCCGGCACTCCGCCTCCGCCGTCTCGATGTCGACCGTCTCCACCTCGTCGACCAGACTCCGGTCGAGGTTCGGACTGACGAACCCCGGCCCCATCCCCTGGAACTCGTCCTCGCCGCTCTCGCCCGTCGACAGCACCGCGTTCTCCTCGGGTTCGACCGCCACCACCGTCATCTCCGGGAACTCCTCGCGGAGCCGGCGCGCGTTCCCCGAGAGCGTCCCGCCCGTGCCGACGCCCGCGACGAACGCGTCGATCTCCCGGCCCTCGACCTGCTCGATGATCTCCTCGGCGGTCGTCCGGTAGTGCGCTCGCGGATTCGCCTCGTTCTCGAACTGGTGCAACTGGACAGCGCCCCGCTCGTGTTCGATCTCGTCCGCGCGCTCGCGCGCCGCCTCGATCTCGCCCTCGACGAGTTCGAGGTCCGCACCGTACGCGCTCATCACCTGACGGCGCTCCGGCGACTTCGACGCCGGCATCACGATCGTACAGTCGTACCCGCGCGCCGCGCACACCATCGCCACGCCGATCCCCGTGTTCCCGCTCGTCGGCTCGACCACGCGATCGCCCGGCTCGAGTTCGCCCGCGCGCTCGGCTGCTCGAATCATCTCCAGGGCCGGCCGGTCCTTCGCGGACCCCGCCGGGTTCGCCGACTCCACCTTCGCCGCCACCGTCGCGCCCCGCGGGCCGTCGACCGCCACCAGCGGCGACCCGATGGTTCCGAGGATGCTCCGCTTCATATCTCCCCGTTCGCCCTCGCCGGTTTTACGGTGTCGGTCACCGGCAGGGCGTGACGCTACCGGAGGCGTTCGCAGGTTGTGGCAGTCTTCGCTCGCGTCGGAACCGTCAAAGCCCCAGCGTCGGTAGTGGTCGTATGAGCGAAGCAGAGCAACTGGAGACGATGCGGCCGAACCCGGCTTTCGCGCCGGCAGCGTACGAGGACACCGTCGCGACCTGGGAGGCCGTCGCGGACGACGTCGTCGTGAAGGTCTGGGGCGGCGACTGGTGCGTCGACTGCCGACAGCAACTCCCGGACTTCGGCGCGCTGCTCGACGCCGCGGGCGTCGACGACGTCGAGCACTACCCCGTCGAGCGCGAGGACGGCGAGAAGGTCGGCCCCGGTGTCGACGAGTACGGCATCGAGTTCATCCCGACGGTCGTCGTCGAGGACCGCGAGACCGGATCGGAACTCGCGCGGTTCGTCGAGGACGCACGCAAGCCGGTCGCGGTCGAACTCGCCGAAGCGCTCGAAGCACGCGCCTGAATCACGGCACGTCTCGGGCCCCAGTCGGTACGTTCCGCTCTCAGGGCTCGATGCAGCGACCCGGCTTCTCCTGCGTCGACACGTAGACGTCCTCCGTCTCCACCGAGAACCGGACGTCGATGTCGCCCGTGCAGTGCCGATAGCGCTCGGGTCGGTCGACCGTCACCGTCGTCGAATCCCCGGACGTAGAGACGACGAGCGTGAACTCGCCCGACCCCTGTAGCCTGAGGACGCGCGCGAACGACTCGTTCGCCGCCAGGTCGCGCTCGAGGACCGTGTTCCCGTTCCGCAGGAGCGTGACCGACACCGGCGTCGTTCCCTCGCCGATCGCACGCACCTGGACGTCGTGCGTGCGCGGCGGGTCGCCGGTCGGCGTCGGGTTCAGGTCGATCGCGGCGCCCGACAGCAACGCGTACCCGAGGAGGCCCCCGACCAGCAGCGCTCCGAGGAACGTTCGCTTCACGACACGAACAGGGACGCAGCGACGCAAAACCGTTGTGGCTGTCCACGGGCGAGACGGCTCCCCCGCACGGGATTCCGGCGCGTCGCGGCCGACGTGGCGACCGCGATGCCACAGTATGCTCGGGGACAGGACCGGAAACGGCGGCCGAGCGGCCGCCGTATGCTTGGGTGACAGGACCGGAAACGGCGGCCGAGCGGCCGCCGTATGCTTGGGGAGTCAGTACCGGAAACGGCGGCCGAGCGGCCGCCGTATGCTTGGGGAGTCAGTTCAATCGAAGAACGCAATCGCGTCTTCGAGCGAGGCTGCGGGCGGCGAGCACGCGAACGACCGGCAGGCGTACGCGGTCGGGCCGTCGCGGGCGTCGCGATCCGCCCAGATGGGCGGGGCCGCGTCGAGTTCGAGGGCGTCGAGCCACGCCGCGAGGCCGTCGGCGGTCGCCGGGCGCTGGGCGACGACGCGTCGCGGGAGGTACGTCGCGGCGAGCGTCTCGCGGAACTCCGCGGGCCGGTCGTCGCACGCGAGCGTCAGTTCGGCGTCGCCGCTCCGGTACCGGTCGCCGACGAGCGCGAGCGACGGATGCTCGACGGGACTGGCCTCGATCCGCGACCCGTGACGTTCGAGGACGGTCTCGACGACGGCCTCGTAGCGGTCGTCGGTCGCGAAGTGCGAGAGCGAGAGGAGGACGTCGCACGCCACGCCGAGGCTGGAGGGCGTGGACTGGTCGCGGACCTCCTGCGGACGGACGACGAGGTCCTCGCCCGAGTCGGGCGTGAAGAACACGCTCCCGGCGTCGGCGTCGTAGAACTCCTCGTGGACGACGTCCGCGAGGTCGCGCGCGAACGAGAGCGACTCGACGTCGCCGGTCGCCTGGTAGTGGTCGAACGCGCCGCGAGCGAGGAACGCGTAGTCCTCCAGGTAGCCCTCGCCCTGGACGTCGAGCGATCCGTCGCGATGCTCGTCCAGTGAACCGTCACCGTCGACGGGGACGGCGCGCCGCGAGAGCCGCTGGGCGTCCTCGTCCCAGAGGTGTTCGCGCACGAAGGCGAGCGCGTCGCCCGCGAGGTCGGCGTACGCGTCGTCCTCGAGCACGATCGCGCCTTCAGCGAGTGCGCTGATTGCGAGGCCGTTCCAGCCGGCGAGGATCTTCGCGTCGCGACGCGGCCGCGGTCGCTCGCTCCGTGCGTCGAAGACGGCGTCGCGAGCGCGCTCGAGGCGGGCACGGACCGCGTCGGCGTCGAGGTCGTGGGGCTCGGCGAGTTCCGCGACGGGCTTCGAGATCGTGAGGACCGTCCAGTCGTTCTCGAAGTTCCCGGACTCGGTGACGCCGTAGCGCTCGCAGAACAGGTCCGCGTCCACGGGGTCGCAGTCGTCGCTCGCCGCGACCGCGTCCGCGACGCGCTCGGGCGTCCACACGTAGAACGCGCCCTCCTCGTGGTCGCCGTCGGGCGTCTCGCTCTGCGCGTCGAGCGTCGCGTACAAGCCGCCGTCGGGGTGCCGTAGCTCGCGCTCGAGGAACGCGAACGTCTCCTCCACGACCGTCGCGTATCGGTCATCGTCGTCGAAGACCTGGTGGCCCGCGAGGTAGAGTCGTGCGAGTTCGGCGTTGTCGTACAGCATCTTCTCGAAGTGCGGGACCGTCCAGTCGCGGTCCGTGCAGTACCGGTGGAAGCCGCCGCCGACGTGGTCGTAGAGGCCGCCGTCGGCCATCGCGTCCAGCGTCTCCCGGGCGACGTCCGCGTACGACTCCCCGCCGGTGTCGTGGTGCGCGCGCAGGAGGACGTGCAATCGCGCTTCCTGGGGGAACTTCGGTCCCTGGTTCCCGAACCCGCCGTGCTCGCGGTCGGCGCTGCGCTGGATGGCACCGGCCGCGTCCACGAGCAGGTCGTCGCCCGGCGCGTCCGCGCCCGCGGAGGGCACGTCCTGGAGGCGGTCCCGTGCGGCAGCAGTCCACTGGTCCGCGCGAGACTCCATCTCCCGGCGGTCCTCGTCGTCCTGCCAGGACTCCGCGATGCGCTCCAGGAGACCCTCGAACCCGGGCATGTTCCGACGCGGTTCCTTCGGGAAGTACGTCCCGACGTAGAACGGCTTCCCCTCCGGCGTCAGCCACGCCGAGAGCGGCCAGCCGCCGCGTCCCGTCACCGTCTGGCAGACCGTCATGTAGATCGAGTCGACGTCCGGGCGCTCCTCGCGGTCGACCTTGATCGGGACGAACTGTTCGTTCAGGAGCGCGGCGACGTCGTCGTCCTGGAACGACTCGTCCTCCATGACGTGACACCAGTGACACGCCGAGTACCCGACCGAGAGGAAGATGGGCTTGTCCTGCTCGCGCGCGGCCTCGAGCGCGGCGTCGTCCCAGGGCTGCCAGTTCACGGGGTTGTCGGCGTGCTGTCGCAGGTACGGCGACGCCTCCTCGTCGAGGCGATTCCGGTCCGTTGGCGCAGTCATGCCCGGAAGTTCGTTCGGCGGCCGGAAAACGGCGTCGGGGTCGGACGCGACAGCGGCGGTCCGTCGCGTCGCACGAGCGAATCCGCCCAACAAGCAACCACGTTCGTGCATACCTTCGCTCGATGGAAGGACAAACTTTACAGCGTCTTGCGTACCGGGTTCGCGTATGAGTGAGACCGTCCTGCTCGTCGGTGGCGGCGGCCGCGAGCACGCCATCGCCCGTGCCGTCGACGAGGCCGAGGAGCCCGCGACCCTGTACGCGTGCGCGAGCAACCGCAACCCCGGCATCGCGCGCCTCGCCGAGGAGTTCGAGACGCTCGACGAGAACGACCCCGACGCCGTCGTCGACTACGCGCTCGAGGTCGGCGCAACCATCGCGGCGATCGGTCCAGAGTCGCCGCTCCAGGCGGGCGTCGTCGACGCGCTCGAAGACGTGGACGTGTACGCGTTCGCGCCGCGCGAGGAGGACGCCCGCATCGAGACGGACAAGGCGTTCCAGCGCGAGTTCATGGAAGCCAACGAGATCCCGGGCCGCATCGACTACGAGACGTTCGACGACGTCGACGATGCATGCAACTACGTCGAGTCGTACGACGGCGACGTGGCCGTGAAGCCCGTCGGTCTCACCGGCGGGAAGGGCGTGCGCGTCACCGGCGACCAGGTCACGACGGACGAGGCCGTCGCGTACATGCGCGACAGCGACTGGGACGACTGGGTGGTCGAAGAGCGCCTCGTCGGCGAGGAGTTCACCGTGCAGGCGTTCGTCGCCGGCGACGACGTCCTCGTCTCGCCCGCGGTCCAGGACCACAAGCGAGCGTACGAGGGCGACGAGGGCCCGAACACGGGCGGGATGGGGTCGTACTCGGACGCCTCCTTCCAGTTGCCGTTCATGACGGAGGCAGACAGCGTCGAGGCGCTGCGCATCCTGGAGGCGACCGTCGACGCGCTCGAGGACTACCGCGGCGTCCTCTACGGCCAGTTCATGCTCACCGCCGAGGGCGTGAAGGTCGTCGAGTTCAACGCGCGCTTCGGCGACCCGGAGGCGATGAACACGCTCCCCGTCCTCGAGACGGACTACGTCGAACTGATGCAGGCGGCGCGCGACGGCCGCCCGCTCCCCGAACTCGAGTTCGCGGAGCAGGCGACGGTCTGCAAGTACGCCGCGCCAGAGGGCTACCCAGTCGACCCCAAAGCCGGGACGAAAGTCGCGGTCGACGAGGAGCGCGCACGCGAAGTCGCGAGCGACTACGACGGCGACGCGCTCCTGTTCTACGCGAGCGTCGACGAACGCGACGACGGCATCTACACCACGACCTCGCGCGCGTTCGCCGTCGTCGGCGTCGCCGACACCATCAGCGACGCCGAAGCCGTCGCCGAAGCCGTCCTCGACGAGGCCGGCGACGAGGGCCTGCACGTCCGCCACGACGTCGGCACCGACGCACTCGTCCAGGCCCGCATCGACCACGTCCAGGAACTCCGCGGGAACTGAGGCCCCGGCGCGGGACGAACGACCCGATTCGGGATGGTTTCAAGACCCACCGTGGGCTACGGAGTGACGTGAGCGACGACGACCCTGCCGGCGACGACGAGCGTGCGACCGACGAGGCGACCCCGAGGCACGACCGCGTCCGCGGGCATCCGACGCCGGGGCCGCTGAACTCGCTCCAGCACTGGACGAGCGCGAAGTCGCCGTTGCGCGTCGCGCTGAACTACGTCGTCGTCTGGCTCGTGCGGGTCTCGCCGAGCCTGAAACTGAAGAACTGGCTGCTCGCGCGCATCGGCGTCACCGTCGGCGACGGAGTGTCGTGGGGGCTGGAGGCGACGCCGGACGTGTTCTGGCCCGAGCACATCACGATCCGCGACCACGCGATAATCGGGTACGACGCGACGCTGCTGTGTCACGAGTTCCTCCAGGAAGAATACCGCGTCGGCGACGTCGTCGTCGGCGAGCGCGCGATGATCGGCGCCGGCGCCATCGTCCTCCCCGGCGTCGAGATCGGGGACGGCGCACAGGTCGCCGCGAACTCGCTCGTCACGCGCGACGTCGAACCGGGCGCGACGGTCGCTGGCGTTCCCGCACGCCCGATGACCGACGACGAGTCGACTGTCGAAGGTACCGAGACGGCAAAGGAAGAGTAGCGATTACCGCTCGCGCGCCACGCCTTCGCGGAGCACCTTCCGATTCGGGACGACGTACTCGGTGTCGTCGTCCTCGACGCGCGTCACGAACAGGTCGACCTCCTGGACCACGCCCGCGCTCTCGCCGATGCGGATGCGATCCCCGATGCTGTAGGGCTGTTCGAGGAGGAGGTAGACGCCGGCCGCGCCCGAACGCAGGAAGTCCCAGAGCGCGACGACGCCGAACACGATGATGCCGAAGAAGTACAGGAACAGGAGCACCAGGAGCGCGACCGTCGCGACTCCGATCTGACCGAGCGAGATGAGCGCCGCGACGTAGAGGACGCTGTACCGGACGATGCGCGGGAGGAACGCTACCTCGGGGAGTTTCACGCCACGCAAGTGCTCGCTGACGACGAGCTCGGCCCTGTCCGCGACGACGAACCCGACGATGAGGACGAGGATCGCGACGAACACCTGCGGGACCATCTGGACGACGATCCGCCAGAACAGCGCCGTGTCCAGGTTCAGTACCGTCACCGCGCCCAGGATGGCGACGCCGAACACCGTCCACCCGAACAGTCGCGCGAGCAAGTCGACCGTCGACGTCCCGAGGCTCTGCGCGCTCCGTTCGAACGACATCCCCTCCACGGCCGTGTCGACGCCCGCCGCGACCAGCACGCGATACGTCAACCGGCCGACGAAGAACCCGAGGAGCGCGCCGATGAGGACGACGAACAGGACCTGCCCGTACGTCTCCCAGGGAAGGTTCTGCAGGAAGTCCGGGGCGTTCTCGAACTGCATGACGACCATCAGTAGTCCTCCGGGTCGATCTCCAGCACCAGTTCACCACCCTTGAACGCACGGACGAGGCCGTCGCTCTCGCTCAACACGATCGCGGTCGCGTTCGTGTCCCGCGTCACCGCGCCAGCGGCCATGTGCCGCGTCCCGAGCCCCTTCGGGATGTCGACGCCCTCCGCGGACGGCTCCAGGTAGCGGTACGCGCTCACGATCTTCCCGGAGTCCGAGATGACGAACGCGCCGTCGAGCCGCGAGAACTCCTTCAGCATCACGTTCACGATCGGGTCCCCGACGTGCACGTGACTCTTCTCGAACGGATTGTACGAGAGCGGCCGGGACTTGTTCATCACCTTCCCCGCGTCGCCGACGACGAACAGCGCGCCCACCGGCTCGCCCTTCTGGCCCTTCTTCCCGAGCTCCACGACGAGCTCGAGGACGTTCTTGATGACCGACGCCTCCGCCCGCGATCCCGCGAAGAGGTCGTAGACGCCCGTCCGGACGTCCTCGTCCGCGCGAATCCGCGACACCGTATCCGGAGACCCGTCGAACACGCTCGTCGCACACACCACGACGTCGCCCCCGTCGATGTACCCCTGTTCGAGCGCGCCCTCGAGCCCGAACTTCACGCGCTGCGTAACGTCGTCGAACTCCAGGGGGAGGTCGACGAACGTCTCGGCACCGACCGAGTTCTCCGTCGACACCACGACGACGTCCGTGTCCTCCACGTCCTCGAACCGCTCGAAGTACGAGCCGCTCGGCGAGAACAAGAACACGGCATCGACGTCCGCGAACAACCCGTCGAACAGCTCGCCGATATCCTCCATCGGACAGACAAAACCGCCCACGCCTCAAAAAGGCTTTTGCAGCGTCCGACACCCGTCAGACGAGAATCACGAGACCGCCCATGCGTCGATCGCGACCCGACCGCGTCCCAATCACGGGACCGGATTCGAACCACGGTCGCAGCGAGCTGGTCTCTGGTACAAGTCCACACCAGCTTCTTCCTCACTTCACTCACTCAGTGCGCGGGACCGGATTCGAACCACGGTCGCAGCGAGCTGCTCCCTGCTTCAAATCCGGACGCTGCGCAGTCTCCGCTCTCACCTGCGTTCGAGCGGAGAAGTGCGCGGGACCGGATTTGAACCGGCGGACTCCTACGAGACAGCGTCCTAAGCGCTGCGCCGTTTCCTGGCTTGGCTACCCGCGCTCGGTCACTCGTCGAGGGTTCGTCCCCGACAGCCGAAATACGCCGACGGGCCTTTATAAGCTTATTCTTCTTTGAGTTCCATGTAGCCGAGCGCTTCGAGCTGCTCGCGGTCGACCTCGTCGTCCGGCGACCGGGGCTGTTTCGTTCGTCGTTCCCGAATCCGATCCGGAATCTTTGCTCGAAGCGTCTCCGACATCTCTGGGTGCTCGTCCACGCAGTCGACCTGTTCGGCCGGGTCGTCCCGGAGGTCGTAGAGCCGCTCGTGGTCGTCGTTCGTGATGTACTTCCACTCGTCGGTACGGACCGCGACCGCCGGCTTGGCGTCGTTCGGCTGGCCGAGCGAGAAGACGGTCCGCGACGGCCCCTCGAACAGGTGAGTGCCGTCGAACGACGACGTGTCGGCGTCGTCGAGATGGAACTCACAGATCGTTGGCGCGAGATCCAGCAGTTCCCGACCGTCCGCGATTCGGTCATCCGCGTCGATGCTCGGAGCCTTCACCACCAACGGCACGTGCGTCAAGACGTCGTACGGGTAGTTCCGGTGGTAGAAGTTCCCGTGTTCGTGGAACTCTTCGCCGTGGTCGCTCGAGAACAGTAGATTCCCGTCCTCCCAGATCCCGAACCGCTCGAGGCCGTCGAAGAGGCGTTCGAGGTGCCGCGAGCAGTATCGGAGGTCTGAGTCGTAGCTATCCCGCATCAGGTCGCGTTCTCGGTCGGTGACCTCGTCGGGTCGCGTCCCCGCCTTCTTCATGAGGGCCTTCATCTCGTCGACGTCCGTCGGCGAATCGAGGTACGCCGGGTCGTCGTCGTGAACGCCGTAGGGACGGTGCGCCTCCATGTAGTGAACCCACAGGAAGAACTCGGAATCGGCGTGGGATTCGAGCCACGACAGCGCTCGGTCAGTCACCTCTTCGGCGCTGGTGTACCCGAGATACTGGAATCCGCTCCCCCCGAAGAACTCGTTGTACGGGCGCTTGAGGAGTTCGTAGAGTCGTTCCATCCCGGACGCTTGCAGGGCTCGGCTCAGTTTCGTCGCCGGGCGATTGATCTGGTACGTGATCCGCTCGGAGATCGCTCGCTCCTGGTTGGCTTCCTCGTGAAACTCGTCCCGGCCGAGATCGATCGTCTCGTCGAACCCGAACCCGCCGTCGACGAGACCGATGCCGGTCTGCGTTCCGACGACCGCCGTATCGATTCCCTCGCTCGAGAGCGTGGACGCTATCGTCGGCAGTTCGTCCAGGTGCTCGTACGCCAGGTGACGCGACGTCTGAAAGGATGGAATCGATATCCGCGTGTACGCTCCGTTCGCGAACGCGTTCTCGAACACCGTCCCCGAATCCGTCAGGCGGTCGAGAGCCGGCATCGTATCCCGTTCGTACCCGTACTGACCGAGGTGGTCCGCCCGAAGGGAATCGACGGTGACGAGTAACGTCTGCATGGACTGTCGATTGGCGCGATATCCTAAAAGAAGACACGATTTGGACAACTGGCCGAACCCCGTCCAGAGCGACCGCTTTGACGAACGAGCGCGTCGGCAGCGACGGCCGGATTCGGAAGTGCGTCCGTCCGCGGTCGAGTCTATCCCTTCCTCCTGGCCGACTCGCTACGAATCGCACGTGCGACGAGTGCAGGACGCGCAGGCTCCACGAACGCGCCGGCTCGGACGCGAAGTTCAAGAGTCAGGGGACACAAGCTGTCTGCGTGTACCGCGCGAGCGATCGAGTGGACAACGAGGCGTGGATTCGAGAGCTCCAGGAGGTCTGCGAGCGCCTCGAGTTGGCGTCGGCGACGCGGTCGACGGCGACGGACCTGTTCCTGTCGACAGCGCCGGACTCGGACCGATCGAAGCCTGCGGCGATCGCGGCGAGCGTGTACGCCGCCGCGCTCCTGGAGAGCGACGAGCGATCCCAGACCGCGGTCGCGGACGCCGCTGGCGTGTCGCGGTTGAGCGTCCAGCAGCGCTGGAAGGACGTCCTCGAAGAGGCCGGATTCGAACCGCCGACGTGGTGACGGCCACTACGAACTCGGCGACCGCCACAGCCACGACGAACTCGGCGACCGCCACAGCCACGAACGGCTTCGCGACGACTGCGAGCGCGGCGCGCGTCTAGCGGGACGCCGGCCGGCCGTCGCGGTCCGGCGTCATGGTCCCGTGCTCGTCGATCTCGCCGTTCACGATGCGCGTCGACGAGATGACGTCGCCGTCGTCGGCGATGACGTGGTCCACGACGACGATCTGGAGCGGGTCGACACCCGATTCCTCGCGGATCTCGTTGATGCGCTCGCCGGTCGCCTCGGTCTCCGGGGAGACGACGAGTGCGTCGAACCGGGGTTCCGTCGCGATCCCCGTCGGCTCGGTGAGTTCGAGGATCTCGAAGTCGCGGTCCGCCGCGTCGGCCAGCGGCGCGAGTTCGGACTCGAGGTCGCGTTTGCGTTCCGCGAACGACCGCACGTAGCGGTCGACGTGCCGCGTCTTTGGCGCGAGTTCGTCGCTCGTCAGTCCCACGGTCACGTCCCCGAGTTCGAACGCACGCTCGAAGAGCGCACGATGTCCGTCGTGAACTGGGTCGAACGTCCCACCCAGCGCAACATCCATGTCCGTTCAGTCGACCGGGCGCGTCATAAATGGATTGAATCCCTGGACCCCGGAGGCCGTCACTCCTCGGGAGTGTCGTCGTCGCGGCCGCCCGAGTCGTCGACGCCGTCGAACGCGTCGTTCGCGCCCTCATCGCCCTCGCTGTCGGACGCGTCGTCGGCGTCGTCAGCCAGCGTCGACGGTCCGTCGTCCGACTCGACAGTGATCGTCACGGGTTCGTCCGTCGTCTCACCTGAGTCGACGACGTCCTCGTCGCGTTCGAGCAGGTCGTCGAGGTTGAACACCGTGTTCAGTTCGTCCTGGACCTGGCCGACGACGCCAGAGACGAGGTCGCTCGGGGGGATGGCCGTGTACTCGTACGGGTTGTTTCCCGCCCCCGACGCGGAGCGCTTCTCGCGATTGACCTTCCCTTCGTCGTGGAGTTCCGCGAGCGCCTCCCGGACCGTACTCGGGTAGAGCCCCGTACCCTGCGCGATCTCCTCGCTCGTCGACGCGGGTTCGGCCTGCAGGTAGATGTATATCTTTGCGCGGGTCTCCGTGTCGAGCACCCACGACAGGAGGTCGACGATGCCGGAGTCGAACCCCTCGATGGCCTTCTGTCGTCGCGTCGACTCGTCGTCGTCGTCCGCACCCGGTTCTGTGACGTCGTCCCTGGACATGACCTTTCGATGAGGACACAAGTGGCACGCGGTTAAAAACCCATTGCCTGGCGGTCTGCGAGCGCTCAGGCGTCCAGTCGGAGCGACTCGCAGAGCGCGTCGAACCCAACCGACTCGAGCACGTGACGCTGCCGTTCGGCGCCGCTCTCGGCGTCCAGCACGTCGCGGATGCCGGTGACGCCGAGGCGGTCGCATTCGCGGTCGACGACCGACGGGAACGACACGGTTCCCTCGCCGTCGAGCGCGACGAACTCGGCGTCGTGGCCGTGCCGGAGCGCGCGCCACTTGTTCTCGTCCAGGATCTCGCGCCGATGCTGGTGCGGATAGCCGTCGCCGCGAGCGTCCCAGGGGTCGGCGAGGTCCGCGTAGCGCTCGCGGAGGTCTTCGACGAGCGCTGCGGTGTACTCGACGAACGCGAGGACGACCCCGGGGTCGGCCTGGCCGTCAGGCGCCCGGACCTCGACGGTGCCGTGCCCGGAGTGCGGGCGGACGTCGTACCAGAGCTCGCCGCGGTCGCGGATGCTCCCCGAGTCGACCATCCGCGCCTCGAACGCCTCGAAGTCGTCGTACCCGTCGAACGCGGTCGGCATGCCCGTGTTCGGGAGCGCCTCGAAGATCTTCGCGCGCGCAGACGCCAGGCCGGTGTCGTAGCCGTCCCAGAACGGCGAGTTCGCGGACAGCGCGAGCATCGGCGGGAGGAACCAACGGAGTTCGTTCGCGATCCACGTCGCCGCGTCCGCGTCGTCCACGCCGACGTGCACGTGCAGGCCGGCGGTCGTGTTCCTGTGCTGGGGGTACTGGATGCGGTCGAGCTGACTCCGATACCGGGGCTTCTCGGCGTGCTCGAGTTCGCGCCACGTCGCCGCCGGATGCAGGCCCGCGCCCGCGATCCTGTAGCCCTCGCTCGCCGCGAACTCGACGAGCGCGTCCCGCACCGCATTCAGGTGCTCGCGGGCCTCGGCGAGGTCCGCGGACTTCGGCGTCTGCGTCTCCACCACGGTCTTGAACAGTTCGTGGTCGAGGCGGCCCTCGAGGAGCGCGGGCGGGTCGGCGTCGTACACGAGCGCGTCGCTCCCGGACACCGGCCGCCCGGCGTCGTCGACGACGAAGAACTCCTCCTCGACACCGAGCGTGCCCGAATCCTCGAACGCCTCGCGCGACCCGCGCTCGTCCATCGACGCCACGTTGGCCCGCCCGCGGTTTAAGGAGTGCGGAGTCGGCAGGTGGTCGCACGCGAGCGCACGACGATCGCGGGCCGCGGGGGTCGTCGCGTCACTTCGGCGACGCGACGACGGCGAGGTGGTCGTCGTGGTACGGTTCGAGACTCGCGGTCTCGAGGACGTCGTATCCCTCCCGGAGGTCGTCGAGGACGGCGTCGAACACGTCGTCGGGGTCGCCGGTGACGTCCTCGCTGCGGGCCTTGATCGCGAGCGCGAGCCGGCCGTCGTCGGCGAGGAACTGGCGATTCCGAAGCGCGACGTCGGCCTGCCCGCGCGTGGCGACGTCCTGCACGAGGAGGTCGCAGTCCGCTTCGACGACGTGCGCGTACTCGCGCGGTTTGCGGGCGTCCGCGAGCAGCGGGAACAGGCGGTCGCGGTCCGCCGCGACGCGGCAGAGGTCCCGGACCGGTCGGGGCGCGAACTCGACGGCGTACGTCGGACCGGCGACGTCTGCGACGTGACTCGCCGTCGTCCCAGCGGCCGCACCGAGGTAGAGGACGGTCGCGTCGGCGGCGAGGCCGGGATCGAGGCCGACCGCGTACGTCGCGGCGAGCTTCGACCGGGTCGCGTCCCACGCCCGCCACTCGCCGTCGGTCGCCTCCGGACCGACTGCGGGCCCGCGCGTCGCGAGCGTCTCGCCGTCCCCGAACTCCCGTCGCTCGACGCCCGCCGGGAGGTCGACGCCGTCGGTCACGCCTCGTCACCTCCGTCGTCGGTAGTATCAGCTGGCATCTCGTCGCCGGTGCGGGCGCGGATGGTCGCGATGCGCTCGTCGAGCTCCGCCTCGATCTCGGGCTTGCGCTCGCCGCTGTAGTGGTCGATGCGGGCCGCGATGGCGAGCTTCCCCGCGAGCGCTCGCGACGCGGACCCCCGATTTTCGGGGTGCGTGCCGCGGACGTACTCGTGCGTGTAGATGATGCCGTGCTTCGGGGACGAGGCGCGGCCGCGGAGGTGCGCGAACAGCGCGTCCTCCGCCCCGAGCACCTGCACCGTCCCGCTGGGCTGCTTCGCGAGCGACTCCAGGCTCCCCGCGAGCGACACGAGCCGCGCGGCGAGTACCGGCCCCGCCATCGATGCGAGGTTCGGCGCGACCGTCGGCGCCTGCTGCTCGACGAACGCCCGCAGCGACTCCGCCTCGGCGTCCAGGTCGACGACGCGCTCCGCGAGCGAGACGGCACGCTCCTCCGCGGGCGTCTCCGGTTCCCGGTCCGCGACCTCGCGCGCCAGCGGAACGCCCCCGCCGGTCGCGTCGAACAGGCCGCCGGCCCACTCCGCCGCACGCTCCGCGAGTTCGTTCGCCGTCCGCGCGCAATCGTCCATCGCTCGGACCGCATGCACGAGCTGCTGGTCGTCTGCGCGCTCGCGTTCGACCGCCTCGGCGCGCGCCGCCGTCACGGTCGCCTCGTGGAGCGCGTCGTAGTACGAGTCCTCGTCCGACGCGAATCCCGCTTCGATCGCTCGCATCGGCCAGTCCGCGGGCTCGTCGGCCGTTCCATCCCGGACCGCCGCTGACGCCGCGTCGACGTCCCCCGGCTCGCAGTCGACGAACCACCCGTCGTCGGTCATACGGGCACCTCTCGCCGCCAGCAGGTTAACGCCCCCGACTCCACGCGACGCCACGACCCCCTCATTGCCGTAACTCTCATATCGTCCTAGCGCACTCCAGGGACGTCCAGCATATGCCCCCGGAAAGTTTATGCGCATGAGACCCCCGGCAATAGGTATCACCGCGCGGGCCACAGCCCGCACGAAACCCCAATGGACAGCACGAACGACGGTGACACGACCGCAGACCCGCCCGAGATAGCAAACCGGTTCAACGCACGCGACGCCGAGAACGGCAGCGTAGAGATCTACGACGAGGAGAACGAGAACGCGTGGATCCGCTCCGACTACACGCTCGAACTCGGGCGACCGTCGTAAACGCCACCGACCACGGCGACCGATTCCTTTCTCACCACGACGCCGGCAACAGGACGTAGCGGAGCGTGAACAGCGAGTGCGTCTGCACGACGACCAGCGGCTCGTCCGGCCCCGTCTGGAGGACGACGTCGCCGTCGAGTGCGCGCGCGAGCGCCGCCAGGTCCGCGCTGTAGCGGTTCGCGACGTCCGGCCCCGTCACCTTCCCGTCCAGCGTCGTTCTCGCGTGCGCGAGCGAGAGCTCGCTCCCGACGTCCAGCTCGAACCGCCCGTCCGCGACGACGACCGGATAGCCGTCCACGGTCTCCGCCAGTTCGACTGCGTCCGCGAGCCGCTCCAGTTCGCCCGCCGTCGTCTCCACGAGCGTCGGCGCCCGCGAGCCGTCCTCCAGCCGGAACCGGTCCGCGTCGTCGAACCGCGACGGCAGCTCCGTCGTCACCTCCCCCAGTATCTCCGGGCCGTGCCGGCACGCCACCTGCACCGTCTCCGCGTCCGTCCGGAACTCCAGCGTCCCAGCGAACGCATCCCCCGGATCGCCCAACAGTACCACGTCCACGTCGTCGGCCTCCAACCACTCCAACCACCCCAGCGCCGCCTCGATGTCGAAGATCGCGACCGCCGGCTCGTCGATATGCAACGACACCCCGTCGAACGCCCCGTGCTCGACCGTACAGTACGCCGCCATCGACGTCTCGCGCTTCCCAGCCGGCGTCTCCACTCGATCCGCCGTCACCCGAACCAGCATCTCGTCGTAGTACACCCCATCCCCGGTCCCCAACGCCGCGAGGTTCACCATCTCCCGGAACCCCGCCCGACTCCCCGACAACGTCGCCAACGGCTCACGCGTCATACCAACACGCACTGCACCCAACTGACAAAAGTAATGCGCCTCACAGATAGACGCTCTCCCGCCCCAGGATTGCAGAGAACAACCTCCACACCATCTCTTGAAAGACCTCAGCGATCGATAGATACAGGAAAATGTCTTACCGATAGAAGATTACCAACAAGCAGTCGTCGGCTGAATTCACTCATGGGGTGTTACCCCAGTGATCTCGAATCGGGCCCCCCCGGACGTAGCATCGGTCACCTCTATATGCCACCCATGAGCGGTGACAATCTCTTGAACGATGTTAAGCCCGAGACCGCTATGTGATTTGTCGTCGCCACTCGTGCGTCCGCTATCGAATACCACGTCTCTTCGCTCTACATCAATACCAGACCCGTCGTCTTCAAAATAGAACCCCCTCTGGGTATCTAGAGCACCAACATGTACGCCGACGGTAGGGCCGCCATGGGAGATTGCATTCCGTATCAAGTTCTCAAAAAGGTTCCTCATCAATCCGGAATCAGCCTCGAGAGTCAGTTCGTCCTTCACGTCGAGTGTCGCCGCCTCCGTCGGAACGGTCAGCCAGGCCGATTCCACAAGTGACCGAAGAGTCGTGCGTTCGACGTCATTCAGTGTCGTCGTTCGAGCTAACACATGTGCGTCCTCCATTATGGTATCCATGCGAGTGAGCGCCCGGCGAATCTCCGAAAGCGATTCCTGGGACGCTGTACCCTCGGCCTGAAGTTCGTCGAGGTGCCCGAGTGCAACGTTGAGGGGGTTGCGGAGATCATGCGAGAGGATACTCGCGACCATCTCAAGGCGCTCAGTCTTCTCTTCAAGTTCGATCGTCGTTTCCCGCTCGCCGGTCACTTCCTGCGTCACCAGTACGCCAAATGGTGCCCCATCAATCGTAACTGGTCGAGTCTCAATGTGATGGATCTGGTCGTCGTAGGTCATATCGAACGAACGTGAGTCGCCTCCGAGTGTCGCCCGAAGTTCTGGTTCGAGTTCAGCGCCGGCTGACTCACCAAATAGCTCATTGATCGTTTTCCCTTCCATATCTGTGGCTTCCCGCTTCGAGAAGGGGAGAACGTCAGGCCCGACCATTCGATACCGCAGATCAGTATCGAACAGCACCAGTACTCCATTCGGGAAATTCGAGACGAGAGTCTGGGGATAAATAGGGTGAACCGAAAGGTCCGACGGAGAACAATCGTTCATGGAATCACTTCGCTCACGAACGGGAAAAGTGCGATGGCAGAACCGGGAGACTGAGAACCCGGAAACTTACCAAGTTACGGCCTTTCCGTCTCTCCTCAGCGAGTTTGCCTCGATAGCAATCACTAATTAGCGCGTCTACTTCTGGTTTTTATATGACTAATAGAGACGAAGTGCACCTGCCGCCCATCTTGGAGGGTTTCGATATAGGGGTCCTTCTATTTGATCCGGAACGAGGGGCAGTTCTGGAGGGGAACCGGCCGGTCGAAGACCTCTACGGATATTCTCTCGATGAACTTCGAACGATGAACGTCGAGGATTTCACGGCACCATCAACGATGCTCTCAAAGGAGGACGTTCTCGCTCGGATAGAAAGGGCCGCTGGCGGTGAATCACAGATCTTCGAGTGGCAAATCAAACGGGCAAACGGCGAGTTCCGATGGACTCGGTTCCATCTCCGCTCGGTTACCATCAATGACGCTGAGTATGTCGCTGCGAAGGTGGAAGATATGACCGAGTATCGAGCACGTGAGCGCCGGCTCGGACTGTTAAGTCGAATCGTCCGCCACAACCTCCGAAATAGGACGAACGTGCTACTGGGCTATGCGGACAGGATCAAAACTGCTGTTGAAGACGAATCACTCGAAGAGGAGATAGAGACAATTATCGAGATCACGACTGAAGTTGGAACGCTCAGTGACTCAGTGAAGCAACTTGAAGAGATTGCTGAACCCGACGCGATGGAGCGTGAACCGACGAATCTTCGACGGGTCGTCGAAACGGTCGTCGAAGAGAGTCAAGAGGAATACGCCGATTTCGGGGTGAGCATTGAGGGTCCAGCTGAGATCTTCGTCATCGCTGATCGGGGCTTCACCTATGCAGTTGAGCATGCTGTTCGGAACGCCATCGAGCACAACGATCAGGACATTCCGAGCGTCTCTATAACATTACGTGAGGATTCTGTAGAAGAGTATTGCGAGGTTCGAATCGCTGATAACGGACCTCGTATTCCGGCTGAAGAAATCGAGGTACTACAGAAAGAAGTGGAGACGAACAGTACGTATCACGGTTCCGGGGTCGGTCTCTGGATAATGCAGTGGTGCATCAGTGCTCTGGGCGGTGAACTTCGGTTCGAAGAGAACACTCCTCGAGGAAATATCGTCTCGATGGTATTGCCGAAAGCTAACAGACAATCCGCGCAATAGTTACGGTTCAATCGCGGAATCTTCTTGAAATAAGTCAATGATATCGAACTCCTCTACTCCGAGAGGAAATCCACTAAACCGCCTAAGACGCAGACAGAGCGCATGTTTCGGTCACTATATCGGTACTTGATATGAGATCATATAGTCCGCAAGTACAGGGCGTGCAATGAGCGGCGACCAAGTCAGTCCGCGCCAGTCATCTGCTGCAGAATCTTACAGTTGGTGATCAGCGAGGAGGGGATCTCGTCTTTGGCTTCGAGTACTGACTCGATAAAGAACGCTGGTTCTTCGAAATGGGGGCCTCGCTGCACACAGAACGGGTCGCTCTCCCAACGAATGTATCCGGCGTCCGCGAGCTTTGGGAGGTGGTGGTGGCGCAACTGAAGAGTGAATCTCTCAGTCCCCATCGATTGATTCGGTGACTCTGCCGCCTCAGGTAACGCAAGCCGACGCTCATGGGGTTCATCCAGCAACGAACGAATAATCTCTCGCCGCGGTTCGACAGCAAGTACAGTAAATACTTGGTCCCATCCCTCGGCCCAATCCCATTCGTCAGGCGAGTCGGATGTCATATCCAATCTTAGTGCTTACACACCATCATTGTTATGGCATCTCACAGTCAAACTTATCCGTAGATTTAGTCGCATTGATTCGGACTGATAGAGATAACGTTCCTAAAATGAACCTGAGATTTGTGGGATACGTAGTGATCAATTCGCAAGTCTGGTGAACGGATAGTTCGCAGAGAATCAAGAGAATGAAACAGCCTAGCGACCCATGCCTCCTCACATCACAGGAACCGACGAGCGCGAGGCGTCAGCATACACGTGCGATTAGTTCCAAAAAGACACCGGAACCGCTACCGCACCGCAGGAAACGGCGGCCAAGAGACCGCCGTATCCTAGCGAGTCAGTTCCCGCAGGAAACGGCGGCCAAGAGACCGCCGTATCCTAGCGAGTCAGTTCCCGCAGGAAACGGCGGCCAAGAGACCGCCGTATCCTAGCGAGTCAGTTCACTCGAACTTCTCGAACGGCTGCTCGCAACTGTTACAGTAGTGCATGGACCGGCACAGCGACGGCCCCTTCGGGTGTTCGCGCTCGGTCTCAGTCGACCCACAGTACGGGCATTCCGCGCCCTCCACCTCGCCGCTGGTCTGGACGGACGGGTCGAGTCGACGACTCATGTCAGACGCTCAGTCCGAAGTCGTTCAGGTCGGACTTGCCCTGTTCGGTCACCATCTCGAGGCCCCACGGCGGGTTCCACACGAGCCGGAGCGAGACGTCGTCGACGCCGTCGACGCTCGCGACGCGCTCCTCGACGTCGCTCATCAGCATCTCCCTCGCTGGGCACCCCGAGTACGTCAGCGTCATGTCGACCTCCGCGTGGCCGTCCTCGACGCTCACGCCATAGAGGAGCCCGAGGTCGACGATGCTCACGGGCATCTCGGGGTCCTCGATGTCGTACAGTTCGTCCCAGACCGCGCGCTCGACGCCCTCCGCGTCGGCGCCCGTTGCCGGCAACTCCTCGGTGTTCGGCGCGTCCACGTACTCGTACTCGGTGTACGCGCACGCCGTCGCCGCCGGCTCCTCGCAGTCGTCTGGTGATGCCTCGACGTCCGTCGGGACGTCCTCCGGTTCGTAGGGTACGTCGCTAGCCATCTTGTGGGGTCTCTCTATCGTCGTGGACGAAGCTCAGGCCTCGTCCGGGTCCTTCATGATGCGGTTCGCCTCGTGGCGGTCGAGCTCGCGGTACGTGTTCGTGAACTCCTCCTGGAGGTCGAACCACGCGTCGGTGTGCGAGCGGTCGCGACCGACGTCCGCGGGGAGTTCGAACTCGCTGTGGTGGACGTCGTACTGCTCGGGGAGTTCCGCGTCCCCGACGTCCAGCCCGAGGTCTTCGAGGTACGGGACGACGACGTCCAGCCACTCCTCGCGCATGACGTCGAGGGACTTCGAGCGCAGCCCGAGGTCGTCGATGCGGTCCTCGACGGTCTCGTCCGTCGGCGCGAACAGCGTGAGCGCGTACGGGAACAGGTCGTCGAGCGCGCCCTGCAAGCGCTCCAGGCCGTCTTTCTCCTCGGCGAGACGCGCCATCCAGTTCTCCGCGTGCTCGCGGTGGTAGTCCTCCTCCTGGATGATCTTCGTGATGCGGTCGCGGATCCGCGGGTACGTCGAGTCCTCGAGCGCCTCCAGGCGGATGTACTCCGCCTGATCGTAGAGGTACGTGCGGAGGATGACGTCCGCCCAGTCACCGGTCTCGAACGGCTGCTCGACGAGCGTGCTGTGACGCCACTCGTCGGCGTCGCGCTCCCACACGAGCTCGCTCTCGGTGTACTCGAAGTCCTCCAGTAGGTCGTACCAGAGGCGAGCGTGCCCGAGTTCGTCCTGCGCGATGTTCGCGAGCGCGAGGTCGGACTCGAGGGTCGGCGACCGCACCTGCCACTCGGTGTACCGTTCCGCGGCGACGAACTCGTCGTCCGCGAGCCGGTACAGGAGGTGCTCGACGGCCTCTCGCTGGTCGTCGCTCAACTCGCCGGGTGCCGGAAGGCTCTCCTTCGCCGCCATCAGTCACCACCCTGTGCTTCTTGCTTGTCCTGCTGGGCCTTCCGACGGCGCTCGGCCTCGACCTGCTCGTTGGTCGAGTCCGCGACTTCCGACGCCGCAGCTTCGAAGTCGTACGTCGACGCCCACCGATAGGACTTGTCCGTCGTGCCGCCGAACTTCGCGTCCTCCGTGTCGACCTCCCCGATCTCGGGCTGGGGGGCAACCCAGAGGCTGTTCGTCGGCTTCCGGCGCGCGTGCTGTACCTCCGCGAACATGAGCGCCATCTCGCGGTCCGGCGCGTGGACGTTCCCGCAGTGCTCGTGGTAGTCGCCAGCGTTCTCCTGGCGGAATACTTCCCAAATCATGGTCTCAGTCCGCGGCCTGCTGTTTGCTCGCGCCCATCGCGCGCTGTTCGTGCTCGTCCATGACCTCGCGCACCCACTCGACGGCGTCCTGCGCGGCCTTCCGGCCGTCTATCTGCTGGATGCTGCCCTCGTAGTCGTTCTTCGCGATCGTGAAGAACTCGTCCCAGTCGAGATCCTCCTCGACGACCTCGTACGTGCCGTCGTCGTTCTTCCGGATGCGGGGCTCGTCGGGGATCTCGAGGCCGTACTTCTCGGCCTTCGGGATGTACGCGTTCAGGAACGCGTTCCGGAGTTCGTCGTTCCCCATCTGCTTGAGGCCGACTTCGCTCGCGAACCCGTGGTGCGTGGACTTGTCGTTCGTCGGACCGAAGAACTGGATGATGCGCGGCCACCACTCCTCGAACGCCTCCTGGGTGGCTTCCTGTTCGGCCTTCGAGCCCGTCATGAGCTCGTGGAGGATGGCTTCGCCGTGCTTGACGTGGAAGCCCTCCTCGAAACAGACCTTGTCCATCGCGTGCGCGTACGGCTCCCAGCTCGTGCGCTTGAGCGTCGCCTGCCGGCGCATCGCGGCGCCGTCGACGAAGAACGCGATCATCGGCGTCTCCACCCAGTCGCTCATCGGGTAGTGGAAGCAATTCAGGAACTTCCCCTTCCCCTCTGCGAGCTCGTCGAGCATCTGGTCGCGGGACTTCATGCCGAGGGACTCGGCGGCCCGGTAGAGCAACTGGCCGTGCCCGATCTCGTCCTGGACCTTCGCGGAGCACGCGAGCTTCCGGTCGAGGCTCGGGGCCTCGCGGATGAACGGTCGTTCGAGGTACGCGCCCATGATCTCGGAGTTCGCGTGGAACTGGATCATGCGCGTCGCCGCTTTCCGGTACTCCTCTGGCATGTCGTCCTTGGGGCTGAACTCCCGCGGGCCAGCCCGTCGCTTGACTTCCTCGATGTCCATAATGATTCATCACATCGTAGGCACGCCAGCACCATACCCGTACACCACTACATGTGCGGGCCTTAAGTGGCCGTGGGTGCAACTGTCTCACGACCAAGTCGTGATCTCCGAGTGCCTCGTCGTCGAGTTCCGCGTCACCGGCGACGACTGTCCGCTGGCCGCCGCGACCCGCGAGACCGGGACGGTCGTGGACGCGAACCCCCCACAGTTGCGTCGTGACGGGAACGCCCTCCTCCAGTGTTCGACGGGCGCCGACGCCGCGGACGCGCTCGCGTCGACGCTCGACGACGACGACCGCCTCCGGTACCTCCACGCCGCGGGGGCGGGGGACCGCGTGAACTTCCGGTGCCTCTCCAAGCACCCCTGCGTCGTGCAGCGACTCACCGACGCCGGATTCATGGTGGAGTCGATGCAGTACGACGACGGCGAGGAGCGGTACACGGGCGCGGTCGTGGGGCGCGACGTCCTCGACGGCGTCATGGCGGCCGCGGGCGAGACCGTCGGCGTGACCCTCCAGCGCATCTACCCCCTGGGTTCGGAGGACGACCAGCCGGTCGCGGAACGCTGGCCGTTCACGACGGCCCAGGAGGAAGCGATGCGGACCGCCTACGAGATGGGGTACTTCGACGTTCCCCGAAAGGTCGACGCGAGCGAGGTCGCCGCGGCACTCGGCGTCAGCAAGTCCGCGTTCCTCGAACGGCTCCGCCGCGGCCACGCCGCCATCTTCGACCAGTTGTTCGGATAGCCCGAGACCTGGGAGTCGGTCGATGGGCTCGGCAGAACGGCCTCGCAGGAAGCGGCGAGTCAGTCGTCGACGTGCTGGCCGTCCGCGTCCGACACCTCCCCGCCAGTCTCGCTCTCGCTGCCGAGGTCGACGACGAACCGTGCGCCCCCGGCGTCGCTCTCCTCGACGGCGACGGTCCAATCGTGCGCGTTCGCGATGGTTTCGACGATCGCCAGCCCGAACCCGGTGCCGTCCTCGGTCGAGGAGACACCGGACTCGAAGATGGACTCGCGTTCGGCTTCGGGAATGCCGACGCCGTCGTCGGCGACAGCGAACGCAGCGATCGGCGGTTCGCCGTCCGCGGCGGCATCGTCGGCGTCGGTATCGTCGGCGTACTCGACGTCGACGCGAACCGCGACGGCGCTCCCACCGTGTTCCACGGCGTCACCGGACTGCGTCCGGTTGCTCGTGGAACCGTGTTCCACGGCGTTGCGGAACAGGTTCTCGAGGAGTCGCTGGAGTCGCGACCGGTCGGCGCGGATCGTCGCACCGGTGTTGGCGTCGAACGTGGCGTTTCCGGTGGCGACGGAGTGCCAGGCGTCCGCCGCGACCGAGTCGAGGTCGAGCGTGGTGACGCCCTCGACGGTCTCCGCTTCGCGAGCGAGCGCGAGCGCGTCGGCGATGATGTGCTCCATGCGCTCGTGGGCCGCCGCCACCTCGTCGAGCGCGCCCGGTTCGCCGCGGCGGGCGAGTTCGAGGTAGCCGTTCCCGACCGTCAGGGGATTCCGGAGGTCGTGACTGACGACGCTCGCGAACTCGTCGAGGCGCTCGTTCGTCCGTTCGAGCTCGCGCTCCCGGCGGTTGCGTTCAGTGACGTCCCGCGAGTTCAGGACGATGCCGTCGACGACGGCGTCGTTGAGGAGGTTCGACGCGAACGTCTCGAACACGCGATAGGAGCCGTCGGCGTGCCGAATGCGGTACTCGAGGCGCGTCTCGTAGCCGGGTTCCTGGACGCCCTCTTGGAACTCGGCGACGATCCGGTCGCGGTCCTCGGGGTGGAGGCGGTCGCGGCCCCGACGCCCGACCCACTCGTCCTGGTCGTACCCGAGGAGCGATTCGATGGCGGGACTGTCGTACTTGATGCGGCCGTTGGCGCCCAGGACCGTGATCACGTCCGAGGAGTTCTCGATGAGGCGCTGGTAGCGCTCCTCGACGCGGCGGCGTTCGGTGACGTCCCGGAGGAGCACGAGACGGCTGCCGTCGTCGTCCCCGCGGAGCGCTTGGACGTTCACGTCGAAGTACTGGGTGCCGTCGTCGGTCTCGACCGCGACCTCTTCGGGCGGTCGCGTGCCGGCGACGAGCGCGGGCCGGAGGAACGGGAAGGCGTCGGTGGCGGTGGCGCCGACGAGGCCGTCGTCGTCGGATCGCCCGAGCGCGGCGACCGCGGGGTTCGCGTCGACGATGCGGCCGTCGGCGTCGACGACGACGACCGCGTCCTGCATGTTCTCGATGACGGTGTCGCGAGCGATCGGGGAGATCGTCAGGAGGCCGTGCCTGGACACGGCGTACCAGAGCGGGAACACCGCGAGACCGAACCCGACGACGGTCAGGTCGACGTTGTTCCCGGGGCCCTGGCCGAGGAACCAGACGACGTTGATGAGGAACGGGAGGGCGACGCCGACGATGACGGCGATCGACTGCGAGCGGAACACGCTCTCGGAGCGGACGGAGGCGTGGACGAGGAGCGCGATCGCCGCGAGGATGACGAGGTAGGACACCAGGACGTGCGCGGTGGCGGCCGGACCGAGCGTCCGTTCGATCTGGACGACGCCGTCGACGGTCTCCGTGCCAACGGCGGTGACGTAGAGGTCGTGGTAGCGTGGACTCGTGAGGAGGAGCGCGAACGCGGCGAGGGATTCGAGAACGAGCGGTCCGAACGTCCACCTGCTCACCCACCGGTCGTTATCGGTGTACGCGAGCGCGAAGGCGAGGAGGGCGACCGTCGCGCCGACGGCGGCGACGAACTGCACGACCAGCATCACGCGCTTGAGGCCGAGCGTCGTCGCACTGAGTTGGAGGACGTCCCCGACCCCCCAGACGGCGATCGAGAGCGTCAACGCGACGAAGGCACGGACGAGGAGGTCGTCCAGGTCCCGACGGCGGATCGCGACGATGTACGCGAACAGCGCGAACGAGAGCGACGCCGCGATGGCGGTCGGGATGACGTACGGCGTGTACTGCCATGCCATGTGGACCGGTCTACAAGCTAACGGACCCGCGCTGGCATGAGTGTATTGGGCGCCACGTTGGCGATTCTCAAGGTGGACTGGGTCCAGCAGACTCCCGAAAGCCGACGGTCGTACCGGATGGCGAGTCGTGCGGCGAGCGAGACCGGAAGCCCGCTACGTTTGCACCCCCGATTTTATCTGATCGCTGAAACAATACGGCGCGCATGGACGAGCACTCCGTCGACGTCGAGACCACGGGTCGCAACGTGGATGGGGAGGTCCCGGCGACGGAGCCGGACGCAGTCACGGACGACGCGACCGTCCACGACGACGACGTCCAGCTCGAGCGGACGATCGGACTCGGCGGCGGCCTCGCGATAGGGGTGGGGACGATGATCGGCGCCGGCATCTTCGTCTTCCCGGGGTTGGCGGCGGACGAAGCGGGGCTGGCCGCGACGCTCTCGTTCGCCATTGGCGGCCTCATCGCGCTGCTGGTGGCGTTGCCCACGTCCGAACTCGCGACGGCGATGCCCCGGAGCGGCGGCGGTTACTACTTCATCTCGCGCGGGATGGGGACGGCGTACGGCGCGATCGTGGGCCTCGGCCTCTGGCTGGGGCTGATGTTCGCGTCCGCGTTCTACCTCGTCGGACTCGGCCACTACGCGAGCGCCGTGCTCGCCGAACTCGGGGTCGGCCTCCCGTTCGACCCCGTGATCGCGATCGGACTGCTGTTCGGTGCAGCTCTGACCGCCCTTAGCATCGGCGGCACGGAGAACACCGCGAAGCTCCAGAACGCCGTCGTCGGCATCCTCCTCGTGGTCCTCACTGGCTTCCTCACGTACGGCGTCCTGGACGCGGTCGGCGTCTTCGGTCGATCGAGCGCCCCCGAGGAGTTCTTCTCCAGGGGGTTCTTCCCGGTACTGGAGACCGCGGCGCTCGTGTTCACGTCGTACCTGGGGTTCGCGCAGGTCGCGACCGTCGCTGGCGAGATCAAGAAACCGGGCCGGAACCTCCCGCTCGCGATGGTCGGGTCCGTACTCGTCGTCACCGTCTTCTACGTCGTGACGATCTTCGTCGCGACGAGCGCGTTCGGCGCGGATCGACTCGGCGAGTTCGGGGAGACCGCGATGGTCGAGGTCGCCCGCGACCTGCTCGGGCTCCCGGGCGCGGTCGCGATCCTCGGGGCCGGACTGCTGGCGACGTTCTCCAGCGCGAACGCGTCCATCCTGAGCGCCTCCCGAGCGGTGTACGCGCTGAGCCGCGACGCCTTGCTTCCCCGGAAAGCGAGCGAAGTGAACCTCCGGTACGGCACGCCACACGTCGCGCTGCTCGCCGCCGGTGGCCCGATCCTCGTCCTCGTCGCGACCGGCGAGACCGAAGTGCTCGCGGAGGTCGCTTCGTTCCTCCACCTCGTCATGTACGGACTGATGTGCGTCGCCCTCATCGTCCTGCGACGCCGCAATCCGGACTGGTACGACCCGAGCTTCCGCGTGCCAGGCTATCCGGTCGTCCCGGCGGTCGGCGCGCTCGCGAGCTTCGCGCTCATCGTGTTCATGGGCTTCTGGTCGGTCGTCATCGGCAGCGTCGTCATGCTCGCGGCGTACCTCTGGTATCGTTATTACGCTGCGGACGTGATACTCAAAGGAGACGTCTAACAATGTCGGACCGACCATCAGTCCTCGTCCCGCTCCGCGTGCTCGAAGGGGAATCAGTCCCCGAGGGCGTCCCCGACCTGCTCGCGAACGCCCACGTCGTCCTGCTCGGATACCACGTCGTCCCCGAGCAGACCGCGCCAGGGCAAGCCCGGATGCAGTTCGAGGACCGCGCGCGCGAGCGCCTCGACGACTACGAGACGCTGTTCGAGGACGCGGGCGCGACCGTCGAACGACGGCTCGTGTTCACCCACGAGGGCCAGAAGACTATCGACCGGACGATCGAGGAGCACGACTGTCTCGCGGTGCTGGTTCCGAACGCCACGGCGGCCGTCGATGACGTCCTCGTCGCCGTCCGCGGCGCCGTCGGCATCGACCGGCTCGCGCGCGTCGTCGCCGGTGTGTTCAGCGAGACCGAGGCCTCGGTGACGCTCTACCACGTCGCGGACGACGACGAGACCGACGAGGACGCCGAGACGCTCTTCGACGGTATGCAGAATCGACTGGCGGACCTCGGGATGGACGCGTCGCGGGTCGAGACGCGCGTCGAACGCGAAACTGACGCCCTCGACGCCATCGTCGACGCGGCCGACGAGTTCGACGTCGTCGTCATGGGCGAGACCGACCCATCGCTGTCGACGTTCGTGTTCGGGATGCCGTCCGACCAGGTCGCCGACCGATTCCTCGGCCCCGTCCTCGTCGTCCAGCGCGAGTCGCCGAAAGACACCCGTGAATGAGAGGCGTCCTCGGCGTCGCGAGCGTTATCCCGTCTTGTAGACGCCGCGGGCGTCGGCGACGAGCGCGTCGTCCTCGACGGCGTACACCTCGACGTCGACGGTCCCGACGTCGCCGCCGACGCGGACGGTGTCCGCGACCGCGCGCAGGTCGCCGGTGCCGGCGTCGAGGTAGTCGATCCGCATGTCGATCGTCGGCACGGGCTGGTCGACCTCGGAGACGAGCGCGGCGCCGCCGACGGTGTCCGCGAGCGTGAACGTCACGCCGCCGTGCGCCATAAGCCGGTCCGCGTTCCAGGAGAGCTCCTCGCGCATCTCCAGGTATCCTTCCGCGTGCCCGTCCGCGGCCTCGGTCACTTCGATGCCGAGCAAGTCAGCGAACGGCATCTCCTCGAAGAACGACTCGATGTCCATACCTGGTCTCGGAGCGGCGTCGAGTTAAAACGTGGTGGGTTCGCTGCATCTATCGGGCCGGCCCAGCGGGAGCGACGGCCGGTCGCTCGATGCGGTCAGCGCGTCGCGGGGTCGACGGGCTCGCTGCCGTCGCCGTACTCCTCGACGAGGCCCACGACGAGGTAGACGAACGGCGTGTCGACGACCGCGACGAGGAGCTTGAAGAGGTACTGGCCGACGACGAGCGCGAGGATGACCGACGGCGATCGGCCGGCGCCGATCCCGAGGACGGCGGGCGCGATGGCGAACGCGACCGTGACGAAGATGACGGTGTCGATGGCCTGACTGGTGGCGGTCGACCCGATGTTGCGCAGCCAGAGGTCGTCGCCGTCGGTGTAGTCGCGGAGCCTGTGGAAGACGTAGACGTCCCAGTTCTGGCTGACGACGTACGCGAGCAGCGACCCGAGGACGACGTTCGTGCTCGCGCCGAGGACGGTCGCGTACGTGCCAGGGTCGACGGGCTGGTCGGGGAGCGCGGGCGCGGCGATGGTCGACCAGACGAGGAGGAGGACGACGAAGTTCAACGCGAACCCGACGTTCACCACGACGGTCGCGGCCCGTCGACCGTACAGTTCGGAGTAGCAGTCGCTGGCGAAGAACGTGAGCGCGTACGCGAGCGCCGCGCCGGGAAGGACGAGCGCGCCACCGGCGACCGGGAGTTCGACGGGTAGCCCGAACATCAGGAGTTTGCTCGCCGTCAGCTGTGCGGTCGCGAGTGCGGTGACGAACAGGCCGATGAGCGCGACCTGACCGACGCCCGCGCCGTGGCCTTCGCGGACTGGTGCCGTGTTCATGTCGAACTGTGGTCGGTACGGGATGCTTTTGAGCATTTCCATCCGCTTCCCTCAATCACACCCTTAGAGCACCGAGCGATCCCACGGGTATTCTCGAGTGGGCTCGCGCCGTTGCGAACCGCTCGGCGTGCCTCGGCCGGTGCTCTCGGACGGGCCTCCGTGCCAGTGTACTCGACGGCCGATTCGTGGACGACCCCCGAACAATTAAGCACCGATGGAGAGTTCAATTCGATATGCGCATCGAGGACGACGACGGCGTTCGCACTATAACGTTCGACCGACCAGGAGCGATGAACGCGATGGACATCGAGGTCGCCGAGTCGCTCGCCGACGCGGTCGACGAAACCACGCCCGATGAACACGACGCGGTCGTGATCACTGGCGACGACCCAGCGTTCTCCGCTGGCGGCGACATCCAGGCGATGAAGGAGCGCGAGGAGGGCCCTCACGAGGCCTACGAGCGCGTCGCCGAGTCGTTCAACCGGACGGCTGCGACGATCATGCAGTCGCGGGTGCCGGTCGTCGCGAAGGTCAACGGCGACTGCGTCGGCGCCGGGCTCGCGATCGTCGCCGCCTCGGACTTCGCGTACACGGTCCCGGACGCGACGTTCTCGTGCGCGTTCGTTCGGATCGGACTCATCCCGGACACTGGTGCGACGTTCACGCTCCCAAAGCTCCTCGGGCTCCGGACCGCGAAGCGCCTGACGATGACCGGCGAGTTCTTCGACGGCGAGGAGGCCGCCGACATCGACCTCGTGAACGAGGCCGTTCCCGAGGACGACCTCGACGACGCCGTCGACGAGATCGTCGGTAAACTCGGCCGTCGTCCGACGCGGACGGTCGGGATGACGAAGCAAGCGATCCACGAGAACCTCGACAACGACTGGCGGAAGGCCCTGGACTACGAGAACCACATGCAGGTGCAGGCGTACATGATGGACGAGCACGAGGAGGGCGTCGACGCGTTCCTCGAGGGACGGGACCCGGAGTGGGACTGACCGTCGCTCACGGCTCCTCGTAGAGGAATCGAGTGACTGCGCCGTCGAACGCCAGCGGATGTTCGAGGACGGCGTCGTGCCCGACGCCGTCGAGGAGCGCGAGCCGGCCGTCGGCGAGTCGCCGCGTGGCGTCTCGGAACGCGCGCTCGTCGAAGAACGGGTCGCGAGTGCCGCCGACGACGAGCGTCGGCACCGCGACGTCGTGGAGTGCGTCCCGGCCGTCGTGGTCGAGACTCGCGTCGATCGACGCCTCGAAGTCCTCGGGGTGGTCGGGCGCGGCGACGAGGTCGTAGCCGACCGCGGCGACCTGGAGCGCCCGCGCGGTCGCACCCGAGGCGACGAGGCCGTAGGCGTCAGTGTAGATCGGCCGCCAGCGATCGTGTCTGGCGAGTGCGCGCCAGCGCTGGAGGCGCTCGCGGCCGGCTGCGGAGAGTTCGGTGCCGGCGAGCCCGAGCACCGCCCGGTCGACGCGATCCGGGCGGGTGGCGGCGAGGTGCTGGACGACGAACCCACCTAGCGAGAGACCGAGGAGGTCGACGGCGTCGACGCCCTCCGCGGTCGCGAGCGCGTCGATCGCGGGCTCGTAGCGGCGCGCCATCGCGGCCGTCGACCGAGCCCCGCCGAGGCCGTGCGGCCGCGAGAGCATGTAGACCGCGTGCCGGTCGCGGTACCGGCGGAGGTAGATCGCCATCAGGCTCGCGAACCACCGGGCGTCGCCGACGCGCTTCAGCGGGTCGTTCAAGCCGGGGACGACGACCAGCACGCGCTCGGCGTCGGCCCGGCCGGCGACGCGGACGTACGAGTGGCCGTGGACGCTCCCGGTATCGACGAGTCGATGCACTGACGACGCGTTGCGAGCGCAGCGAGAAAAGCGAGTCGGGACGCGGCCGAGTCAGAGGCCGAGGAACTCCTCGGCGTTCTCCCAGAGGATCTTCCGCTGGACCTCCTCGGCGTACTCGAGGCCCGCGAACTGCTCCATCCACTTCTCGGGGTCGAGCATCGGATAGTCCGTGCCGAACATGACCTTGTCCTTGAGGACGGTCTTCGCGTAGTGCAGGACCTGGTCGTCGATGTACTTCGGCATCCACCCCGAGAGGTCCATGTAGACGTTGCCCTTCTGCTGGCAGATGGCGAGCTGTTCCTTCTCCCACGGGAACGCGGGGTGCGCGATGAGCATCTGGAGGTCGGGATGCTCGGCGGCGACGTCGTCCAGCAGCATCGGGTTGCCGTACTTGATCTTCAGGCCGCGGCCACCGGGCGCGCACGCGCCGAGCGTCGAGTTCCCGCCGTGGAAGACGCACGGCACGCCCAGGTCCTCGATCGTGTTCCAGAGCTCGTCGTGCTCGGGGTCGCTCGGGTCGAACCCCTGCGCGATCTGCTGGAACTTGAACCCGGAGAGGTCCAGGTCCTCGACGCACCGGATCGCCTCCTCGACGCAGTCCTCCTTGAGCGGGTCGACGGAGCCGAACCCGACGAAGAAGTCGTCGTGCTCGTCCCGGACCTCGGCGACGTAGTCGTTCGGCACCGGCGGGTTCCCGGTGTTCGTCTCGGCGTCCCACCCAAGGAGGACCGCCCGCCCGATACCCGCTCGCTCGTACTCCTCCCGCATCTGCTCGTAGTCGTTGGGCACCATCTCCTTCCCGAAGCGCTCGGCGGCGTCCTGCATCATCTCGCCGCCGGCGTCGAACAGGAACTCCTCGGTCGGCTGGTGCGCGTGCGTGTCGATCGCTCGCGGTTCGTCCGCGAGCACGTCCGGGAGACTCATGCGGTAAGCTGGGACTGCCACTCGCAAAAACGTACCCATCGCGCGAGCCAGTGCGCCGACGGCACTCGGTTCGTCGGTCGGTCAGTCCGAGCGCTCGCCGCCAGCGTCCCTATCGCCAGCCGGGTCCGCCTCGGCGTCGGCGCGCTCGGCGCGTTCGATGGAGAGCGACGCGGCGGCGACGACGAGTTCGACGACGAGGAAGGCGCCGACGGCCGCGCCGAGGCCGCCGAAGAACGCGCTCGTCGCGACGAACGCGACGAGGAGGACGGCAAGGGCCGCCGCGCAGGCGCCGACGGTCCACGCGACCGCTCGAAGGTGGTCGTCGTACTCGGGCCAGGACCGCGAGTACGCCCGCGGTACGGATACCCCGAGCACGAACATCGCGACGAACCCGAGGTTCCAGTTCGCGAGGACGTCGCTGACGACGTAGCCCGTCGGGATGGCGATGGCGATGCCGGCGACGACGACGGCGAACCGCGTCGACGCGAGGTACGACCGGACGTCCATGCCGCATCGTGGCGGGCCGGTACGCAAAACGCTTCCCGTTCGTCGCGACTACTCCATGGGAGCACTCCGACTCGCCGGAGGAGCGTGCTCGTCGTCGCTCGCTCGGTCGCGGCCCGCGTCGAGAAGTCAGGCAATCGACGCGCTCGGCTCGGCTCGGCTCTCGAGTGACGATTCAGGGCATCTCGGGGTCGTCGCCGTACGCAGAGCGCTTCTTGAACATGAACTTCATGTCGCCCTCCAGGAGGACTTCGTCGTCCTGGTTCCACGTGGTGCCGTCGACGACGACGAGCCCGGCGTCCTCGCGGGACTCGAACTCCTTCCGGTCCGTGACCTCGAACTCCGCGGAGATCGTGTCGCCGATCGTGAGCGGGTTCGGAACGTCCATGTAGTTCATGCCAAGGAAGGCGATGACGGTGCGTTCGACGAACCCGCAGCGCTGGACCATCCCCGTGGTGAGGATGAACGTCATCGGGCCGTGACCGATGCGTTCGCCGTACGGGCCGTCCTCGCTGTACTCGGCGTTCGTGTGGAGTTCCGTCCAGTCGTCCGCGAACATCGAGTGGAAGACGAAGTCCGATTCGGTGACTGTTCGGCCGACGCTCTCGAAGGTCTTCCCGACCTCCATGTCCTCGAAGTAGTGCGGTTCGTAGCTGTAAGCCATACCGGCCGTTCGCGGGGGGTCGTGAAAAACGATGGTGGTCAATCCCAAATGCTGTCGTCAACCGAGGTCGAGTACTCGGTCAGAACTGAGTGTCGTCGCTTCGCGTGTCGTCACCTTGCGTGTCGTCGCGGGCGTCGCTCCCCCACTCGTCGTCGCCGGCGTCGTCCCCGTGACTGGTGTCGTCAAGGCGAGCGGTCGAGTCGTCCCCGTGACCGGTTTCGTCGACGCGAGTGGTCGAGTCGTCGCGGTGGCTCGTCGTCTCGGCGTGACGGGTTCCGCTCCCCTCGACGATTCGGCTCTGGTAGAAGCGCACGCCGAGGTATCCGCCGAGCGCGCTGATCCCGACGGTGTAGAGGAGGCCGACGAAGACGACGAACATCGCGATGAAGAGGAACGCGATGCCGCTCGCGCCCCCGTCGAATATCGCGATTCCGAAGAACGGGATGACGATGAGCCCGAGCGGGAGGGAGATGACGAGCCCGGAGAGCCCGCCGACCTTCGCGCCCTGCATCGGATCGTCCCTGACGAGCCAGCCGGCGAGCGCGCCGCCGAGGACCGGTGAGAACGGGACGAAACTCGTGAGGATCGAGACGGCCGCGCCCGCGAGCGCGATCAGGAGCGTGCTGTCGCCCGTGATGTCCTTGATCGCCTGTAACGGGTCGTCGGAGCGGTGTGACTGGCTCATGCCGTTCCATTCATCGCTCCAGTATTTAAACTATGGTGTCGCCCGAGGCGGGCGTTGACGCATTCAGCCGGGTGTTCGAGTGCGCCGTCCCTGACGAGTGCGCCGTCCGTAGCGAGCGCGCCGTCCGTGGCGAGCGCGTCGTCGGTAGCGAGCGTGTCGTCGACGAGGTGAGTACGAGGTCGACGAGACCGCAGATCGGAGCCGCCCGGACTCCTGGCCGGGGTCGAGTCAGCCGCCGAGGAACCGCTGGCGGACCTCCTCGTTCTGGAGGAGGTCGGTACCGGGACCCTCGAAGCTGTTCTCGCCGTTGACGAGGACGTACCCGCGGTCGCAGCGCCGCAAGGCCTCCTTCGCGTTCTGCTCGACCATGAGGACGGCGGTGCCGCCGTCGTTGATCTCGTCGATCTTGTCGAACATCTCGTCGACGAGGTCGGGCGCGAGGCCCGCGGACGGCTCGTCGAGCATCAGGAGGTCGGGATCGAGCATGAGTGCGGCACCCATCGCGAGCATCTGCTGTTGACCGCCGGACATCGTCCCGGCGCGCTGGCGCTCGCGCTCGCGGAGGATCGGGAACCGCTCGAACACGTCGTCGAGTCGGTCCTCGGGGAACTCCTCGAAGATGTACGCGCCCATCTCGAGGTTCTCCCGGACCGTCATCCGCGGGAACAGGTTCTCCGTCTGCGGGACGTACGCGATGCCTTCGCGGATGATCTCCTGGGTCCCGAGCTCGTGGATCGGACTGCCGGCGAAGTCGACGGTGCCGCCCATGAGCGTCGTGAGGCCGAACACGGTCTTCATCGCGGTGGACTTCCCCGCGCCGTTCGGGCCGACGATCGTCACGTACTCGCCGTCTTCGACGGACATGTCGACGTCCGCGAGGATCTGGAGGTCGCCGTAGCCGGCGTCGACGCCGGCGAGTTCGAGGAGGCTCATAGTTCCTCCCCCAGGTACGCGTCGACGACCCGCTGGTCGCTCCGGACCTCGGACGGCGGTCCCTCCATGAGCTTCTCGCCCTGATGCATGACGACGACGTGATCGCAGTGTTCCATGATGAGCTCGATGTCGTGTTCGACGAACAGGAACGTCAGCCCCTGCGATTCCAGTTCGTGGATGCGGTCGAGGATCTTCCGTTCGAGCGTCGGGTTGACGCCCGCGAGCGGTTCGTCGAGCAGGACCATCTCGGGGTCCGTGAGGAGGACGCGCGCGAGCTCGAGGAGCTTGCGTTGGCCGCCGGAGAGCGAGCCCGCGGGCTCGTCGAGCAAGTGGTCGAGTTCGAAGAACTCCGCCATCTCGCGGGCCTGCTGGCGCGTCCGGCGCTCGTCGGTCGCGAAGTCGCCGCCGCGGATCCACGCGCGTGTCAGTGACTCCCCGGACTGGCCGCGCGGCGCGAGCAGGAGGTTCTCCCGGACCGTCATGTCCGCGAGCTCGCGCGGGATCTGGAACGTCCGCACGAGGCCCTCGCGGACGATCGCTGGCGTCCGGTTCCCGGTGACGTCCGATCCCTCGAATTCGACGGTGCCGGCGTCGGGTTCCAGGTAGCCGCTGACGCAGTTGAAGAACGTCGTCTTCCCGGCGCCGTTCGGGCCGATGAGGCCCGTGATGCCGTGGTCGACGGTGACGTCGATGCCGTCGAGCGCGGTGATACCGCCGAAGGACTTCCGGAGGTCGGTCACCTCCAGGAGTGGGTCAGTCATCGCTCTCACCTCCGAGCGCCTCGTCCGGGTTCGGCGCCGGCGCGTCGCTCTTCGGGAGCGAGACGTCGTAGTCTTGCTCGCCGAGGACGCCCTCGGGGCGGTAGTAGAGGATGACGATGAGGATGACGCCGATGAGGATGAGTCGAGCCGCCGCGAGCTGGACGGCGTACTCCGACGGGAAGTAGTCGTTGAGGAACTGCGTGCCGCTGTTGATCGCCCAGAACACGGCGGTGCCGAGGACGACGCCGGCGTTGTTCGCGGTGCCGCCGATGATGACTGACGCGAACGCGAAGAACGTGATCATCGCACCGAACTGGTCGGGACTGATGAACCCGATGTGGATCGTGTACAGCGCACCGGCGGCGCCCGCGAGCGCGGAGCCGAACAGGAGCGCCTGGATCTTGTACCGGAACGTCTCCTTGCCGAGCGCGCGCGGGACGTCCTCGTCGTCGCGGACGGCGCGGAGGACGCGCCCGTACGGGCTGTTGATGGTGCGCTGGCACCACCAGTAGCCGGCGGCGAGGAACGAGAGCGAGAGCAGCATGAAGAACCGGTCGTAGTCGAGGCCGCCGTTCGGGCCCGCGTTCGGGTCGAACAGGAACGTCACGTTCGTCTGGAGTGCGACCACGGCGTTCGTCGCGCCGAGCAACGGCTGGACGAAGTACCAGAGCGAGAACGCGACGGCCACCGCGACCGCGAGCGCGCGCTGGCGACCGCTCGACCGGCGGACGTACGCGGCGAGACGGTACGCGGCGTACCCGAACACGAGGACGCTGAGGCCGCCGAACACGACGAGATTCGTGGTGAACGAGCCGAGTCCGAGCGGGAACAGGCCGGCCGCGGGCTCGTGGATCGAGCGGATGCCGAACGGGCCGTTGAACAGCCAGACCTCGCTCAGCACGACCTCGTTCAGGATGGTCGCGATCCCGAGTGCGGTGATCGCGAGGTAGTCCTCGCGGAGCCGGAGCGTCGGGACGCCGACGAGCAGCGAGACGAACGCGGCGGCGAGCATGCCGACGGCGACGCCGAGGAGCCAGCCGGCGATCGCGCCGCCCGGGACGCCGCCGAGGAGCGCGGGGAGCGCGTACCCGCCCAGGCCGTCGTAGCCGGTCACCTGGGCGGGCATCGTGACGACGGCGGTGACGTACCCGCCGACCATGAAGTACGCGACGTGCCCGAAGTCGATGAGGCCCGTGAACCCGAACTTGAGGTTCAGGCCGAGCCCGAAGAGGCCGTAGATCGCGATGAACGTGACGAGCGAGACGAGGAAGTCCGAGAGCGCCATCAGACGTCACCCCACAGGCCCTCGGGTTTCACCATGAGGACGAGGATGAGGATGACGAACGCGATCGCGGTGCGGTACGTCGCCATCCCGGATGGGAGGAGGTAGACGCCGACGTCCATGCTGACGCCGATGACGAGCGCGCCCGCGGCGGCGCCGTACGGCGACCGGATGCCGCCGAGGATGACGGCCGCGAAGACGGGAAGCAGGAGCGTGAACCCCATGTTCGGGTTGAGGTTCGACGCGTTCCAGCCGGCGAGGACGCCCGCGAGCGCGGTGAGGAGGCCCGCGATCACCCAGACGACGAGCTGGACGCGGTCGACGTCGACGCCGCGGACCTCCGCGAGGTCCATGTTGTCGGCGGTCGCGCGCATGCCCTTCCCGAGCCGCGTCTGTTTCAGGACGAGGTTCAGGAGGAACATGGCGATTGCGACGACGACGACGACGGTGACGTCCTTCCGGCTGGTACCGATGCGCGTCGAGAGGACGGCGTCGGTCCCGGCGGGGTCGAATCGGGCGACGTACCCGATCGCGAGTATCGTCGCGAGCGCGCCGAGGACGCCGAGGACGCGCGGCGAGACGAGGTGCTGGGTCCGGTAGCTGGCGTCCGTGGACCGCCACCGGTACGTGCCGTAGCCGACGGCGACCGCGGCGGCGAGCGCGCCGACGACCAGCCACCACGGGTAGCCCCATTCGCCGACGACGGCGATCTCGCCGGCCTGTCGTTGCGTGCGCTGGATCGTGAGGCCGGCGCCGGTGAGGTAGAAGTCCCAGTTCACGTCGAGCACGGTCGCGGTGTCGTAACTGATGTTGCGCGACCCGGCGACGAACAGGACGACGTTCTGGAGGACGAGCGCGAGGCCGAGCGAGATGATGACCATCGTGATGAGGTCGGCGTCCTTCGACCTGAACCGGCGGAATATCGCGAGCTCGTAGAGGCCGCCGAACAGCGAGCCGACGACGAGCGCGAACCCGGCCGCGAGCAACAGCGAGACGGCGCCGCCGGGGAGTCCGGGGAGGAACGCGATCTCTCCGGGTCGGTTGACGACGAGCGCGAGGTACGCCCCGATCGTGATCATGTCGCCGTGCGCGAAGTTCGGGACCTCGGCGATCGAGTACACGAGCGACAGCCCGATCGCGCCGGCGGCGATGATGCTGCCGGTGACCAGTCCCTGTGCGAGCGCGTCGAGTAGTCCCGTGCTTACCATGCGATATCCTCCTCGTCGTCCCGAAGATTCGTGGGCGAGTCGTCGGTTGGCGTCGTGTAGTTGGTCATATCTGGCGAACCATCGTATAGTACGTGGCCGCTGCGGCGACCGCGTTCAGCGTCCCGAGGACGAGGAACGCGCCGGCGTAGCTCCCCGTCGCTTCCCGGATCGTGCCGGTGATGGGCGGGAGGGCGACCGCGGCGACGTTGCCGACGGCGACGACCGTCGCGAGCGCGGTCCCCTCCGCGTCCGTCGCCTCCGCGGCGAGGTTGTAGACCGCCCCGAAGGGGATCGATACTGCGAGCATCACGACGAACGGGAGCACGACGAGCGCGGTCGCGTTCCCGGTGACGGCGAGTGCGCCGAAGCCGACGGCAGCGGCCCCGGTGCTGGTGGCGACGAGTCGTCGATCCGAGAGCGCGAACCGCCACGCGGTCTCGCCGCCGACGAACCGCCCAGTGGTCGCCGCGCCGAGTACGATCGCGTTCAGCGACGCGAGCACGCCGAGGTCGTCGAAGTACGCGGTGACGAACGTCGAGAGCGTGACGTACGACCCGATGACGGCGACGTAGCAGGTGGCGGCGAGCAGGACGACGGGATGCAGGACGACGCCACCTGCCGCAACGGTCCCCGTGGGCGCGGTCCGGGCGTCCGAGAGGGAGTGCGCGCAGACGGCGAGTCCTGGGATCGCGACGACCGCGCCGGGTGCGTGGAGCGCGAGCCACCCGAACCGTTCGACGAGCGTCGGCGCGAACAGGAACCCGAGCATCCCGCCGAACGTCAGCAGTCCACCGTAGACGCCCTGCTGGCGGGTGCCGCTCGTGCCGTCCGCGAGCCGCGAGATGTGCGTCGCGCCGACGGACAGCAGCAGACCGCCGGCGAACCCCCAGAGTCCCCGGAGCGCGAGGACGACCGGGAAGGACGTCGAGAGGTCGAGCGTGAAGGCGAGCGCGACGTGGGCGACGCCGCCCGCGAACAGGACGCGCGTCGACGTGTGCTCGCCCACCCACCGGGACGCCGGCCGCTGGACGACGACGAACGCCGCCAGCGGCGCACTCATCAGCAGCCCGAACTCGGACAGTCCGATGCCGAGTCGCGCCGTCAGCAGGTCCGGGAGCGCCGCGTACGCGAACACAACGTAGCCGACGCTCGCGACGAGCACGTGCGGGACGTACCGGAGTGGATCTCGGGGCATCAGTCATCGTCGCCCCCCGTGGCGGCGCCGCCCGACGGATCGTCTGTCGGATCCTCGGTCGGATCGTCGTTGTCCGCGTTCGCGTCCAGGTCGACGCCGTACGCGGCGCGCGCCGCGGTCGCGGACACCTTCTCGTGGCGGACGTCGCGGCGGACCGCGTCGGGGTCGCGGTCGTCGGGGTCGCCGTACCCGCCTGCGCCGGGCGTCCGGATGCTCACGGTCGCGCCCGCCGGAAGCTCGTGCGTCGACTTCTGGGGGAGGCGAACGGTCTCGCCGTCCTCGGTGGTGAGTTTCGCCGCGCCGGACTCGCCCGGGTCGCCGCCCTCGAGCCCGTACGGCTGGTGCTGGTGGCGGTCGGCGAGGAGACTGAAGTGCGCCTCGTGGTCGCGGACCTGGATGTCCCGTCGGAGGCCGAGGCCGCCGCGGAACTCGCCCGCGCCGCCGGAGTCCTGGCGGAGTTCGTACCGGCGAACGCGGAGCGGGTACGCGGTCTCCAGTACCTCGACGGGCGTGTTCATCGTGTTCGACATGTGGACGTGGACGCCGTCCATCCCGTCCTTGCCCGCGCGGCCACCGAAACCGCCGCCCTGCGTCTCGTAGAACGCGTACGGCGAATCGCTCCGGGGGTCGGTCCCGCCGAACGTGACGTTGTTCATCGTCCCCTGACCGGCCGCGGTGACGCGCTCGGGCGCCTGCTGGGAGAGCGCCCCGAGCACGACGTCCGTGACGCGCTGGGACGTCTCGAGGTTCCCGCCGACGACCGCCGCCGGCGGATTCGGGTTGACGATGCTGCCCTCGGGCGCCTGCACGTCGATCGGCCGATAGCAGCCGTGGTTCGGGGGGATGTCGGGGTCGGTGACGCACCGGATCGAGTAGTACGTCGCCGACGCCGTGACCGCGAGCACCGCGTTCACGGGACCGGCCGTCTGGGCTGCGCTCCCCTCGAAGTCGACGGCGACGCCGTCCCCGTCGACCGTGACCGTCGCCTCGATCGGGAGGTCCTCGTTGCCGACGCCGTCGTCGTCGAGGACGTCCCGGAACGAGTACGTCCCATCGTCGAGCGCCTCGATCTCGGCGCGCATCCGCGACTCCGAGTAGTCCTGGATCTCCGCCAGGGCGTCCGTGAGGGTGTCGCGGCCGTACTTCTCGACGAGTTCGAGGAACCGACGACGCCCGGTCTGGTTCGCGGCCTCCTGCGCGCGCAGGTCGCCGCGGCGCTCGTCGGGCGTCCGGACGTTCGAGAGCACCATGTCGAACACCGCGTCGTTCGCCTCCCCGCCCTCGAAGAGCTTCACGGGCGGGATGCGGATGCCCTCCTGGTAGATCTCCGTGGAGTCCGCTGCGACGCTGCCCGCGCGCGCGCCGCCGACGTCGGCGTGGTGCGCGCGGTTCGCGGCGAACGCGACGAGTTCGCGGTCCCCGTCGCCACCGCGCTCGGCGTCGTCGCCGCCGTCGCCACCGTAGAAGATGGGCGTGACGAGCGTGAGGTCCGGGAGGTGCGCGCCGCCGTAGAACGGGTCGTTCAGGAGGATGCCGTCGCCGGGTTCGAGCGTCTCCGGCGGGAACCGGTCGATGGCAGCGCGCACCGAGAACGGCATCGCGCCGAGGTGGACGGGCATGTTCTCTGCCTGACTGATCATCTCGCCGTCCGCGTCGAACAGCGCGCACGAGCAGTCGCGTCGCTCCTTGATGTTCGGCGAGTACCCAGTCCGGATGAGGTTCGCGTTCATCTCCTCGCAGAGCGCGATGCACGCGTTCCTGATGACCTCGAGCGTGACGGAGTCGGTCATGCGTCCACCTCCACGAGCAGCGTCCCGTACTCGTCCACGCTCGCCGTCTGGTCTGGGTGGACGACCACGGTGCTCTCGGGTCCGGCGACGATCGCCGGCCCATCGAAGCTCGCGCCCGTCGGGAGCGACTCCCTGTCGTAGACGCGCGTCGAATGCGAACGACCGTCGTAGACGACCTCGCGCGTCTCGCGGACGGCGTCGTCGACCGAGCCGTCGACGGGTTCCGGGCGGAGGTCGGGCGTCTCGACGACGCCCCTGGCTCGCATCCGGACGGTGACGAGCTCGACGGGTTCGTCCTCGTAGGCGTGCCCGTAGCGCTTGCGGTGCTTGTCGTGGAACCGCTCGACGACCGCGTCGAGCGTGTCGTCGTCGACGTCGCCGTCTGGGACGGGCACTGTCAGTTCGAACGACTGCCCGGCGTACCGGAGGTCGACGGAGCGCTCGAACACGACGTCGTTTCCGGTCTGGCTCTCGTCGGCCAGCCTGTCGAGGCCGCGCTCCCGGAACTCGTCGAACGGCGCTGCGAGCGTCACCGGTTCGACCTCGGTCCACGACCGGACCTTCGAGGTCGAGAAGTCGTAGAGGACGTCGCTGATGAGGAGTCCGAGCGCGGACAGGACGCCCGCGGTCCGCGGGACGACGACCCGCGGGATCTCGAGCTCGCGCGCCAGCCCGGCGGCGTGCAGCGGTCCCGCGCCACCGAACGCGACGAGGCCGAACTCGCGCGGGTCGTAGCCGCGCTCGACGGAGACGACGCGGAGCGCGCGCGCCATGTTCGCGTTCGCGACGTCGAGGATGCCCTGTGCGGCCTCCGCGACGCCCATGTCGAGGTCGTCCGCGACGTGCTCGGTGATCGCGTTCGCGACCGCGTCTTCTGGCGGCGACTCGTCGAGGAACCGCGACGGGTCGATGCGGCCGAGTATCGAGTGCGCGTCGGTGATCGTCGGTCGCGTCCCGCCGCGACCGTAGCAGACGGGGCCGGGTTCCGCGCCCGCGGACTTCGGGCCGACGCGGAGTGCGCCACCTGCATCGATCCACGCTACCGACCCGCCGCCCGCGCCGACCGTGTGGATGTCGATCATCGGGACCGACACGGGATAGTCGCCGACCTCGACGTCCGTCGTCACGAGCGGGTCGCCGCCCTGGACGAGCGAGACGTCGCAGGACGTCCCGCCCATGTCCATCGTGATGCAGTCCTCGATGCCCGCGAGGCCCGCGACGTACGTCGCGCCCTGGACGCCGCCCGCTGGCCCCGAGAGGAGCGTGTTGACGGGGCGGTCGCGCGCGGCCTCGGACGTGATGATGCCGCCGTTTGACTGCATGATCTTCAGGTCGGCGTCGACGCCCTCCTCGGCGATCCGCGACCCGAGCCGACTGATGTAGCTGTCCATCACGGGCTTGAGTGCCGCGTTGAGCGCCGTCGTGAGCGTGCGCTCGTACTCGCGGATCTCGGGGAGGACCCGAGAGGACAGCGAGAACGACGCGTCGACGCCCTGTGCTTCCAGTAGTTCCTTCACTCGCCGCTCGTGCGCGTCGTTCTCGAACGAGTAGAGGAGCGACACGGCGACGCTATCGACGTCCGCGAGGTCGTCCGCGAGCGCCTCCACGCTCGCCTCGTCGAGCGGCTCGTGGACGTCGCCGCGTTCGTCGAGTCGCTCCGCGACCTCGTATCGGCGGTCGCGCTCGACGACCGGCGTCGGCTTCTCGGCGTCGAAGTCGTAGATGTCCGGTCGCGCCTGCCGGCCGATCTCGAGGACGTCCCGGAACCCCTCGGTCGTGACGAGCGCGGTGTCCGCCCACTCGCCCTCGAGGACGGCGTTCGTCGCTACGGTCGTCCCGTGCCCGAAGAACGAGACGTCCTCCGGGTCGATCCCGTACGTCTCCGCGACGCCGTCCAGTCCGTTCAGGACGCCGCGTTCGGCTTCGCCGGGCGTCGAGGGCGTCTTGTGGACGTGGACGCTCCCGTCCGCGATGGTCACGAGGTCGGTGAACGTCCCGCCGATGTCGACGCCGACCCTGGCGTCCTCGCTCACGTCGCTTTCACCTCGATGGTCGTCTGTGGGTTCGTGGCTGTCTGTCGGTTCGGTTGTGCAGTAGCTGAGAGCATGTGTATAGATGGGATGACGGTGGTGGCGCTGGCTAGACGAGGTCGTCGGCTGCGATCACTTCCTGGTCCTGGAACTCGCCGTCGACCACCTCGACTATCACCATGTCGCTGGCGACGTCGCCGTTGTCGTCGAAGTCCACCGTGCCGCTCGGGCCGCTGTAGTCGATCTCGGTGCCGTCGTCGATCGCGGTGACGCCGTCCTCGAAGGCGCCGTAACTGACCTCGTCGCCGGGCGGATTGGAGACGTTCCGCATCTGCTCCTTGACCGCCGACGAGTCGGTGCTGCCCGCGGCGTGCACGGCGAGCGCGTACGAGACGAGCGAGTCGTACGAGTTCCACGAGTACGGCGAGAACACGTCCGCGTCCGGGTACTCCTCCTCGTAGTCGCTGACGAAGGAGTCCGTCGCGTCGCCCGTCGGGGGCTTCGTGCGCACGCCGTACATGCCTTCGAGGACGTCCGCGCCGACGTTCGAGATGACGTCCTCAGAGAGCATGCTCGTGTGGAGCACCCAGTTCCCGCCGTAGCCGCCCTCGTTCCACTGGCTGAGCATCGTCGTCCCGGACTCGGGGTAGCCCGCGAACGCGATGTACTCGGGGTCGTCGCTGAACGCCTCGGAGAGCACCTGGTCGTAGCTGGACTGCCCGGAGCTGAATCCGACGGTGGCCGTCGTCTCGCCCTCGAAGTTGTCCTCGAACGTGTTCGCGAGCTCCTTCCCGAAGTCGTTGTTCACGTAGACGACCGCGGCGCTGGACGCGCCCTCGTTCTCGACGATGCGCGCCATGACCTTCGCGACGAACCGGTCGTTCGTGCGCGTCCTGAAGACGAGGTCGTCGTCGTCGAGCGTCGAGATGCTCGGCGAGGACGACGCCGAGTTGAGGTGGATGACGTCGTTCGGGATGGTCACGGACTGCGCGATGCTGATGGTGACGCCCGACGAGACGGCGCCGATGAGGGCGTCGACGTCGTCGGTGTTGACGAGCTTGTTCGCCGCGTTCACGCCTTGCGTGGTGTCGGTCCCGCTGTCCTCGTCGTTCACCTGGAACTCGCGGCCGAGTGGCCCGCCGGCGGCGTTGATGTCCTCGACGGCCATCTCCATCGCGTTCAGCATCGGTCCACCGAAGTCGCTCAGGTCCCCGGAGAACGGGATGTCGGCGCCGACGACGATCGGTTCGGACGACCCGCCGTCGCCACCGTCTCCGCCGTCTCCACCGTCGCCGCCATCATCGCCGTCGCCGCCGTCGCCGCCATCATCGCCGTCGCCGCCGTCGCCGCCGTCGTCGTTCCCCTGTACCTCGTCCTGGTTCAGACAGCCCGCCAATCCGGCCGCGCCAGCTGCGCCGCTCAGGCGCAGGAAACGGCGACGGCGCAGTTTCTCCACGAAGGAATCGGTATCTCCCATGACAAGCCATTACAATACACGGTACGGTATATAGACTCTTGTTACCGAGTAACACCCAGAATCGGGCTGGTGTTACGCCGTATGAAGACGTGTGAACTCCTCATACGAAACGGCCGACCCACGCGTTCGACGAGACGGTGGATCGACGAGACGGTGGATCGCCGAGCCGACAGAGAAGACGGCGTCGTGGCGTTCCAGGCGTGGAGACGTTCGAGACTACCCTTCTCGAGGTCTCGGTCGTCACACCTCTTCCATCGAAGGCTCGTCGTCACGCCTCCTCGATCGAAGTCTCGTCCTCACGCCTCCCCGACCGGGTGTTCGGTCATCATGACCTTCGTGTAGCCCTCTTCGATCTCGATGTCGAACGGCAGGCGGACAGCACTCCCCTCGATGAACCGCGTCATGAACCACCGGATCTCCTCGGACGGGAAGACGACGTGATAGCGGTTCTCGTCGCTCCGCCGGACCGAGAGGAAGCCGCAAAGCGACAGCCACTCCAGCATCTCGTCGAGGCTCTCGAACTCGTCCTCGTACTCGCGAGCGTGGTACGCCGACACCTCGTCGGCCGCCTCCAGGAACTCCTCGGCGCGACCGCCCTCCTCGTCCGAGACGAAGTCGAGGAAGCAGTGCAGGAAGTCGACGTCGAGCAGGACGTGCTCGCCGCCGGATAGCATCTTGTGGTAGTCCTCCAGCTTCTCGCTCGCGTCGGTCGTCGCCGCCTGGAAGTTCGCCGCGTAGAACGTCAGCGCCCGCCGAACGAGTTCGCTCTGTCCCTGCCCGGTCCGTGTGGTCACGTCCTCCAGGGCCTCCATGGCGTCGTCGTCCAACGAGACGGTGATGCGCGTGTTGCTCATGGGGAGTACTGGCAAGGAGGACGCTTGTATGTCACGGCAATCGGACACCGTCGCGACGTGACCGTACCGACCGTCTCGATGCCGACGATCCGACCGTCTCGAAGCCGACCCCCCGACCGTCTCGAAGCCGACCCCCCGACCGTCTCGAAGCCGACGACCCGGACCGTAGCGATGCCGGTGCGCGAACTTACTTCACGCGTCGCGTCCGACCTTTCCCCATGCGAGATGCCTACATCGTGGGCGCGGGCCAATCGGACTACGGCTCGTTCCCGGAGGAGAGCTACCGGTCCCTGTTCGAGACCGCGTACGAGGAAGCCGTCGAGAGCGTCGACGGCGACGTCGACCCCGAGGCCGTGGACGAGGCGGTCGTCGGGACGCTCGGCGTCGGCGGCCGCCAGATCGGGCTGTCGGGGCCGGCGGTCACGGAGCACGTCGGCCTGCACGGCGTGCCGACGACGCGCGTCGAGAACGCGTGCGCGGCGTCGGGGTACGCGGTCCGACAGGCGGTTCAGGCGGTGAAGTCGGGGATGGCGGACCTCGTGCTCGCGGGCGGCTACGAGGTGATGACGGACGCATCCGGCGACGCGACCCGGTACTGGCTCGGCGTGAGCGGCGAGACGGAGTGGGAGCGCCTCTCCGGGACGACGTTCGCGGGCGTGTACGCGCAGATGGCGAGCGCGCACGTCGCCGAGCACGGCACCGACCCGGACGCGATGTCGGAGGTCGCGGTGAAGAACCACGCCCACGGGGCGAAGAACCCGCACGCCCAACTGGGGTTCGAGTGCACGCTCGAGGACGCGCGGGACGCGCCGATGGTCGCGGACCCCCTGACGCTCTATCACTGCTGTCCGACGACTGACGGTGCGGCGGCGGTCCTCGTCGCGAGCGAGGACGTCGCGAGCGACCTCGCCGACGAACCGGTGCGGGTCGCGGGCGTCGGTGCGGCGTCGGACGCGGTCGGATTGTTCCAGCGGGACACGTACGCGGGCGTGCCGGCGTCAGCGATGGCCGCCGAGCGCGCGTACGACCGCGCGGGAATCGACGTCGACGCACCGGATGCGGTGACCGAGGCCGTGGACTTCGCGGAGGTCCACGACTGCTTCGCCATCGCGGAGCTCATGGCGTACGCGGATCTCGGGTTCTGCGCGCCCGAGGAAGCAGGCGACTTCGTCGCGGACGGCCGGAGCGACTACGGCGGCGACGTCGTCGTGAACACCTCCGGTGGCCTGAAGTCCAAGGGGCATCCGATCGGGGCGACGGGCGCCGGGCAGGTCGTCGAGGCGTTCGCGCAACTCACCGACGCGGCGGGCGAGCGACAGGTCGACGACGCGCAGCGCGGCGTGACGCACAACGTCGGCGGGAGCGGCGGTGCAGCGGTCGTACACGTTCTGGAGCGGGCGCCGGAGGTGAGCGCGCGATGACCGACGAAGCATCTCGGAACGGGATTCGCGCGGTCGGGACGTACGCGCCCCGACATCGACTGGAATCGAGCGAGATCGAGGACGCGTGGGGGTCGGTGCAGGCCGCCGGCGTCGGCGAGAAGGCCGTGCCGGGTGCGGACGAGGACGCGCTCACGCTCGGCTGGGAGGCGGCGACGAACGCGCTCCGGGCGGACGGCGTGGACGCGGACGCGGTCGGGTTCCTGGCGTTCGCGACGACGACGCCACCGGTCGAGGAGGAGGACGTGTCCGTCCGCCTGGGGTCCACGCTCGGCGTCCCGTCGGACGCCAGGCACGACGTGTACGAGGGGAGTACGCGAGCGGGAACGCGCGCGCTCGCGGCTGCGTTCGACGCGGACCTCCCGGAAGGGTCGGTCGCGCTCGTCGTCGCAGCGGATTGTCCACAGGGCGAGCCGGCGTCCGCGGAGGACCAGGCCGCGGGCGCTGGCGCGGCGGCGTTCGTCGTCGTCCCGGACGGTCCCGGGGTAGCGGTAGCCCGCGGTTCGCACGTCCGCCCGAGCCCGGGAACGCGGTTCCGCGAGCGCGGGAGCGAGGACGTCCAGGGCCTGGGCGTGACGACGTACGACCGGGCGGCGTTCCGGGAGACGCTCGCGGGCGCGGTCGACGACCTCGACGACGGAGCATTCACCGAGGAGGGCGACGTCGACGTCGACGCGGCGGCTGTGCAGGCGCCCGACGGCGCGCTCCCCTACCGGGCCGCGAGCGCGCTCGGCGTCGACAACGACGCCGTCCAGTGCGTCGCGACCGTCCACGACGTCGGCGACACGGGCGCGGCGAGCGCGCTCCTCGGACTGGCCGAAGCCATGGACGACCCCGAGGTCGAGCGCGTGCTCGTCGCGGGGTACGGGAGCGGTGCGGGCGCGGACGCGTTCGTCGTACGAACTGGCGGGGCGGTGCCGGCCGCACTCGCTGTCGACCGCGAGGACGCCGTCGAGGTGTCGTACGCGGAGTACCTCCGGTTGCGCGACGAGGTCGTCGAGGGACCACCGGACGGCGGTGGAGCGTACGTGAGCGTCCCGTCGTGGCGGCGGACGCTCCCCCAGCGCCATCGGCTCGTCGCTGGTCGGTGCGAGGCCTGCGGCGCACTCGCGTTCCCGCCGGAGGGCGCGTGCGTCGACTGCGGCGCGCTGGCCGGCTACGAGGACGTCCAGCTACCGGGGACGGGAACGGTGGAGGCGGCGACGAGCATCTCGCAGGGCGGTGCACCGCCTGAGTTCGCCGTCCAGCAGCAACGCGGCGGCGACTTCGACGTCGTCGTCGTCGCGTTCGACGCCCCCGAGGGTGACGAGACCGTGAGCGCGCCGGCGCAGGCGACGGACGCGCCCGCCGGTGCGGCCGACGTCGGCGACGACGTCACGGCGGCGATCCGCCGGATATACACGCAGGAGGGCGTCACCCGCTACGGGTTCAAGGTCCGGCCGGCCGGAGTTCGCTGAACGAGACGGGCTCGGCTACGGCGTCGGACGCGTCCTGCTCGTCCGACGGAATCGTCTCGATGCGGCCCGCGGCGGTGCGGCCGTGGAAATACTTGTCGCGACCGAGAGCGCAGCGCCGCGTTCGTGGCGATGCCGACGGGCAACGCTTACCTGCCCGGCCGTCTCCGTTTCTCTCATGCGAATCAGTGTACTCGGAGCAGGCACGATGGGCCACGGCATCGCGCAGGTCAGCGCGATGGCCGGCCACGACGTCACGATGCGGGACATCGAGAGCGGCATCCTCGAGGACGGCCTCGACGCGATCGAGGCGAACCTCCAGGGCGGGGTCGACCGCGGGAAGGTCACGGCCGACGAGAAGACGGCGGCCCTCGACCGGATCGACACCACGACCGACCTGGACTCCGCCGTGGCCGGGGCCGACCTCGTCGTCGAGGCCGTCCCGGAACAGATGGAGATCAAGCAGTCCACGTTCGAGGACGTCGAAGCCGCCGTCGACGACGACGCGATCATCGCGTCGAACACGTCCTCGCTCTCCGTCACGGAGATCGCGAGCGTCCTCGACGATCCCAGTCGCGCGATCGGCCTTCACTTCTTCAATCCCGTGCACATCATGGGGCTCGTCGAGGTCGTCGTCCCCGAGCAGGCGAGCGAGCGCACGGTCCGGTTCGGGTCGGACTTCGCCGAGGACCTCGGGAAGGAGGCGGTCGTCGTCCGCGACACCGCGGGGTTCGCGTCGTCGCGTCTCGGCGTCGCGCTCGGCGTGGAGGCGATCCGGATGCTCGAGGAGGGCGTGGCCAGCCCGCGCGACATCGACGCGGCGATGGAACTCGGCTACAACCACCCGATGGGCCCGATCGAACTCGGCGACGTCGTCGGCCTCGACGTCCGCCTGGACATCCTCGAGCACCTCCGGGAGGAACTCGGCGAGCGCTTCAAGCCGCCGCAGTCGCTCCGCCGGAAGGTCCGCGCGGGCAAGCTCGGGAAGAAGACCGGCGAGGGCTACTACGTGTGGGAGGACGGCGAGGTCGTGGGCGTGAGCGAGGACGCCGCGGCCGCCGGCCAGGCGAGTAGCGACGACGGTTCGGAGGGGCCGGTATGGGAGTAGTCGACGCCGCTGACGATTGCGACCTCGTCGCCGCGTCCGTCGGCGAGCACGCCGAGTACGTCGCGACTGTCACGCTCGAACGACCCGACAAGCGGAACGCGCTGAACGCGCAGTTGCGCCGCGAACTGAAGGACGTCCTCGACGCGGTCGAGGCCGACGACGACGTCCGCGTCGTCGTGTTGACTGGCTCGGACGAGTCCGACGCGTTCGTCGCGGGCGCGGACGTCTCCGAGCTCCGGGAACGGAACGCGGTCGAGCAGCGCGAGGCGTCGAAGCGACCGCGCGTCTACGAGTACGTCGACGACCTCGAGAAGCCGGTGCTCGCGCGCATCAACGGCCACTGTCTCGGCGGCGGGAACGAACTCGCGCTCGGGTGCGACGTTCGGATCGCGAGCGCGGGGGCGAAGCTCGGCCAGCCGGAGATCAACCTCGGCATCATGCCCGGCGGCGGCGCGACCCAGCGGCTGCCGAGACTAGTCGGCGAAGGCCAGGCGATGCGGTTGGTTCTCTCCGGCGAGCTGGTCGACGCGGAGGAGGCGGCGGACATCGGGCTGGTCGACGAGGTCTGCGATGAGGGCGAGTTGGACGAGCGCGTGTACGAACTCGCCGGGCGGATGGCCGAGAAGAGCCCGCTGGCGCTCGAACTCGCGAAGGATGCGGTGCAGGCGGGGTCGCGGATGGACCTGGAGCAGGGCATCGAGTACGAGGCGGAGCTGTTCGCGCTGCTGTTCTCGTCAGTGGACAAGGACGAGGGCATCGACGCGTTCTTCGAGGACCGGGAGCCCGAGTGGACGGGCGAGTGACGAATTCGCGCGTTTCAGGCCCCGATTGAACGGGGCGACCCATCGTTCAAGCCGCGATTTCTGTTTGGTTCTCCAGCAGGAACGGGCCCGAATCGGCCCCTGCGACAAACCAATGGTAATATTCACTGGTTAAAAGGAGGCCAAAACCACTATAGACCTAATACAGGCATCCTTGCATGGTAACTATCTATGTGTTTTTGAACGTTATCATAATATTATTTTGGAACGTGTTGCATCGTTACGTCATACATTTGGTAAGGGACGCTTTCTAGGCACACTATGCAACACGGATCCCCTCGGGGCAGGGATGCCAGCGAACGACGCGCGGAGGTGAGGAGGAGTGACCGGTGAGAGTCGATCACAGACGTCGGTCATGGCCGTCGTCCTGATGATCGGGTTGGTCGCCGCGGCGTCCGTCTCGCTGTTCGTCGTCGGGGCAGCGACGATCGACCAGTCACAGAACAACGCACAGGAGACCCAGGTCGAGAACACGTTCCGCGAGTTCAACAAGGACGTCTCCAGCGTCGCGTTCGGGCGCCAGAAGTACCGCTCGATGAACTTCGACGTCCAAGACCAGACCGCGGCGTTCAGGCAGGAGGACACCGGGACGATCCGCGTCGAGGTCGGCGATAACACAACGAAAACAGTGTCGATCGGCGCGCTGGTGTACGAGAACAACGGCGAGACCATCGCGTACCAGGCCGGCGGCGTCTGGCGTAACACCGGCAAGGAGTCGCGGATGGTATCGCGGCCCCCCGTCGAGTACCAGAACGGCTCGCTGACGTTCCCCATACCGGCACTGGATGGTGATGAGCAAGTTCGGCCAGGCGAACTGAACATCAACAAACGCGGTACAAACTCCTCGAGCAGCAACAACAGCTTCGTGAAAGGCGAACTCGTGACGCTGCACATCACGAGCGAGTACTACATGGGCTGGGCGGAGTACTTCCGCACGCAAACGAACGACGTCGCCGTCTCCGTCGACCACTCGCCCCCAGGCGACAAGGGAACCGTGAAGGTGAAGCTCGGACAGCCAGTCGCGAACGGGGACTTCCAGAAGGGTGTCATGGCAACCGGCGGTGAAGATGGTGATATTTGCGTCAAAAACAAGGAGTCACCCGACTCTATCGCTGCTTCAGGAGAAGTTTACGATTGCAAGAATGGGAATGATGTCGACGGCGAGGAGAACGCCGAGTCCGACCTGTACGAACTCGATACCGCCATCGAGCGGAAGGTGAAAAACGCAAGTGAGGTCGTGGACGATGATTCAGATGACTCCATCAGCGAACACGATATCGTTGATGACGGAGACATTACCACTGCTGGCACGTACTTCGATTCCAACGGTTTCAAACTGTCCAGTGAAAGAGAAATCGACGTTTCGGACGGTAACGTGACGTTGATCATCGACGGTAATATGTCAATCGATGGTGGCAGCCTCGACGTTATTGGCACCAATACTGAGAATGTGGTTCGAATATATACGACCGGGAACTATAGCCAAAATAATGGCGAAGTCGGTGCAGGAAGTGCAAAACACCTCCAAATCTACGGCACCTCTGAAATGCTCGCAGTGTGGCAAAATAGTGCTACGTTCACCGGAACCATCTACGCTCCTAGAAACGAACCGGCTTTGGAACGGTGGGACGGAGGTGGTGAGGCTAACCCTGTAGCTCCGACTGGCTCAAGTAATTGTAACGGCTGGGACATGTGCATCTCGACGGGCTCAACGGAGTTCAAGGGAGCAATCGTTGGCGGTCCGACAGCCATGCAACAAGGAACGACTGTCACGTACGACAACGAGCTAGCAGGAGTGAAACCAACACTCGAGCTCGAGGACGGCGTGCTGCCGCCGCCGATCACGTTCCTGAAGGTGGCCGTGCACGAGATCGACGTGAACAACAGCGGCTCGAACAGTCTCGCGGCACCGACCGGTCTCGGTGCGTCGTCGAGCGTGGTTTCGCCGCAGTCCGCGAGCGCGACGACGTTCGACGCTGAGAGTCCGTCGGTCGCACGCGCTGAAGCAGCCCCGGCGCGGCGAACGACGGTCCTCGACCGGTAATCCGTTTCGCGCCACGACGACTGCTTCTGCTCGGATCCTCTCCAGCGATGAGCGTTACGTCGAGAAGCGAGAGCGGTCGGTAAAAGACTCCTGTCTGGTCGCGGCCGAGTTGCGTGCGAGGTGGAGGAGGCGGCCGTCGAACTACTCGGCGGACTCGTCGCTAGGGTGGTCGACGTTCCGCATCATGCGGAGCACGGTCTCGTACTCGCCGTCCATCGCCTGCGGGTAGACCGCCATCGCGACGACGTAGTCGCCCTCGTGCTTGACCGGTTCGCTGACGACGACGTAGACGTCGACCTCCTGGCCGTCGAACGTCGCGGTGCCCTCGAACTGGGAGACGTTCGTCTCCTCGCCCGCGACGCGGACCGTCGTCGAGTTCACCTCGTCACCGACGGTCAGGCCGTCGTACTGACCTTGCATGCGTTGCGCGAACTCCTTCGTGCCGAGTTCGGAGAGCGGGTTGAACGACTGGCCGAGGACGCTGACCTCCGGCGAGGAGAACGTCGCGAACACCGCCGCTTTCTGGTCGACGAGCGGGCCGACGCTCACGGTCTTGTGGTACTCGACCGCCCAGTTCGTCACCTCGACGGTGCGCTCCTGGTCGGCCGCCGAGAACGTCCGGTTCACGCTGACGTCGCGCGTGTCGGTCTTCTCGTACTGGGCGTCGCTCGCCGTCGCATCGTCGACGACCGCCGGGGACGCCTCCACGGACGTGGTCCCCGAGAGGAAGCCGAGGCAGCCGGCTGTCGCGAGCGTCGATACGAGTGCGAGCGCGACGAGCGCCCGTCTATCGAGATGCATACCCCACCGCAAACACCGCCGGGTCTTAAAGGACCGGTCAAGGAGATTCGGGTGCGGCGCGGACGTGGACGCTCCTGTTCGCGCTCAGAGTCGGTACGAGGGGCCGTCGTCGGTGTCCTGTACTTCCACGCCGAGAGCTTCCAGCTCGTCGCGGAGTTCGTCCGCGCGCTCGTAGTTCCCGGCGTCGCGCTCGCGTTCGCGAACGGAGAGGACGAGGTCGACGACGTCGCCGGCGAGGTCGGCCTCGCCGTCGGGTGCGGCGTCGAACGCGAACCCGAGGACGTCCCCGCCGAGTTCCTCGAACGCGTCCACGGCGTAGTGGAGCGCGCGGTAGTCGTACTGCTCGCGGCCGTCGACGTGCTCGTGGACCGCGCCGACGAGTTCGAGGAGCGCCGTCACCGCCTTCCGCGTGTTGAAGTCGTCGTCCATGCCGTCCTCGAACGACTGGCGGGCGTCCGCGACCGCGTGCCGGAGGTCGACGTCCTCGACCTTCGTCCGCGCCGCTTCGCTGTCGCACGCCTCGATAGCTCGCTCGTACCCGCGCTCGAAGCGCTCCCAGCGCTCCTCGGCCTCCCGCAGCGTCTCCTCGCCGTAGACGGCCTCGTTGTGGTACGCCGTCGACACGAGGAACATCCGGAGGACGTTCCCGCCGACCGCGTCCAGGGCCTCGCCGACCGACCAGTAGTTCCCGAGGCTCGAACTCATCTTCTCGCCCTTCGTCTGCAGCAAGCGGACGTGCAGCCAGTAGCGCGCGAACCGCTCGTCCGTCGCCGCCTCGCTCTGGGCGATCTCGTTCTCGTGGTGCGGGAACACGAGGTCTTGCCCGCCGACATGCACGTCGATCGAGGAATCGAGGTGCGTCATGCTCATCGCCGAGCACTCGATGTGCCAGCCGGGCCGACCCCGTCCCCACGGCGACTCCCACACCTGACCCTCCGGCGGTTCCTCGCCGTCGGCCTCGCCGGGATGGTCCGGCTTGCGGTGCTCGTGGACCGCGTCCGCGGAGACGCCGTTCGCCTTCCAGAGCGCGAAGTCCGCCGGATGCCGTTTCTCGCCGCGCTCGTCTGGGTCGCCTTGCTCCTCGATCTCGTCGACGGTCTGGTTCGAGAGCTTCCCGTAGTCGGGGAACTCGGTCACGTCGAAGTAGACGGAGCCATTGGATTCGTACGCGTACCCCTTCTCGACGAGCGTCTCCACGAGGTCGACGATCTCGGGAACGTGCTCGCTCACGCGCGGGTACACCTCCGCGCGCTTGAGGTTCAGCGCGCGCATCTGGCCGAGCATCTGCTGGATGTAGTGCCGGGCGACCGCGGCCTCGTCCCCGCCGAGGTCGGGGTCGCCGGCGCGCGCGACGATCTTCTCGTTCACGTCCGTGAAGTTCTCGACGTGCCGGACGCCGTACCCGAGGTACTCGAGGTAGCGATGCATGACGTCGGCGGCCACCCAGAGGCGAGCGTGCCCGACGTGCGCGGGGTCGCTCGTCGTGAGCCCGCAGGCGTAGAGCAGGACGTCGTCGGGGTCCTGGGGCTCGAAGACCTCGCGCTCGCCGGTCAGCGTGTTCGAGACGTGCAGGGTCATTACGGGTCCGTACCCCCGGGATGCAAGAAAAGGACTCGGTCTCCGCCCGTCGGAAGCCCTCCGCGGGGGTGCTCGGTCAGCGTCGAGTGCGACCGAGCAACACGCCGAACAGCCCGAGCAACGCGAGCGATGCAGGCCAGACACCTCTCGGAGCTGCATCGTCGAGGTCGTCCTCGGTCGTCGTGAAGGGCGACTCCGACTCGGTCGTCGGCTCGGTGGCGGGTTCCGTCGTCGTCGGTTCAGTCGTCGTGGGCTCCGTCGTCGTCGCCTCAGTGGTCGTGGGAGCAGTAGTCGTCGGCTCCGTCGTCGTTGGCTCCGTGGTCGTCGGTTCGGTCGTCGGCGGCTCCGTCGTCGTCGGCTCCGTCGTCGTGGTCGTCGGTTCGGTCGGCTGGGTCTCGTCGCAGAAGTTCTGCGTCGCGAGTAGCGAGACCTGAGAGCGACCGAGGAGTCCCTCGGTCTCGCCGCCGCCGACGAAGGTGTCGTTGATGCTGTCCGTCGTGAAGTAGACGCCGATGCCCTCGCTCTCCCAGTCCGGGTCGAGGACGTTCGCGCGGTGCTCAGAGGAGTTCATCCACCAGGAGACGACGGCGTCCGCGAAGTCCTCGTTCGTGGTCGGGCCGCCGATCCCTTGGATGTTCTCGCCGTAGGCGCTACAGGCACCGTCGTCCACGACGCTACTGTACCGGTCGAACGGGCCTTCGCCGTCGGGATTGACGTGCTCGAAGAAGTCCCGGTCGGCCATGTCCGCACTGTGTGCGCGCGCGACCGACGCGAACGTGTCGTTGAACGCCAGCGGGTCGAGTCCGTTCTCCTCGCGGACCTCGTTGATCTGCTCGTGGATCAGGCGTTCGATCTCCTCGGAGTCGACGAGTTGCGGTTCCTCGACCCCGTGGGCGCCGATTGCGGGATTCAGCCAGAATATCGACCGGTTGGGGTCGTCGGGGTCGAACCCGTAGCGGTCGGCGTCGACGAACCCGGGGTCGGACTGGTTCAGTGGGTCCGATGCCGCGGCGACCTCCTCGCCGTCGGTCAGCGCGTCCAGGTCGCTGTCGGGGTGGAGCGGGTCGGTCTCGCGCTCGACCTCCTCGCCGTCGTCGAGGCCGTCGCCGTCGGTGTCAGCGCGCGTCGCGTTCGTCCCCAACTCGGCCTCGCGCTCGTCGATCAACCCGTCGCCGTCCGAGTCGACCGGTGCGCCGACGAGTTCGATCGACAGCGTCTCGTTCCCGTTCAGGGGGACGAACCGCCCGTCCTCGCTCGTCGCGTTCAGCGTGTAGTTGCCCGGTGCGAGTCCGCTCACGGTCGCGTTCACTCCGGGATCGACGGTCGTGACGTTGACCGTCCCGGACTCGTTCGCGACCGTCACGGTCGCGGCCTGCTCGTTCGGGTTCTCGACGCTGAACGTCTCGTTTCCGACGACCACGACGAGTGATTCGAGCGCCGGTGCTTCGGGTTCTTCGACGGTGAATTCGAACGTCTCGTTGCCGTCGACAGGAACCGCTCGGTCGTCCTCGGTCTCGGCCGTCGCGGTCCAGTTTCCAGGCGCGAGGTCGGTCAGGTTCGCAGACCCGTTGGCCGCGACGTCGAACGTCTCGCTGATACCCGTCTCGTTCGTAGCAGTGACAGTGACGTCGACCTCGTTTGGGTTCTCGATGGCCAGCGTCGCGTTGTTGACAGTCGCGTTCAACGATTCGAGCGCCGGCTCTTCCGGCGCTTCGACGGTGAATGCGAACGCTTCGTTGTCGTTCACCGGCACGGGTTCGTCGTCTTCAGTCGACGCCGTCGCCGTCCAGTTGCCGGGTGCGAGGTCGGTCAGGTTCGCAGACTCGTTGGCCGCGACGTCGAGTGTCTCGGTCGTGCCGGTCTCGTTCGTGGCGGTGACGGTGACGTCGACGTCGTTCGGATTCTCGACCGTGAGCGTCGCGTTGTCGGCGGTCGCGTTCAGCGATTCGGGTGCCGGCTCCTCCGGCGCCTCGACGGTGAACGCGAACGTCTCGTTGCCGTTGACGGGGACTTGTCTGTCGTCCTCAGTCGTCGCCGTCACGGTCCAATTGCCGGGCGCGAGGTCGGTCAGGTTCGCGGTGTCGTTCGCGTCCACCGTCAGGGTCCGGTTCGCGTCGGTCTCGTTCGTGGCGTTCACGACGACCGGCAGGTCGTTGGGGTTCTCGACGGCCAGCGTCGCGTTCTCGACGGTCGCGTCGAGGGACTCGAGTTCCGCCGGTGGCTCCGCCGCCACGGAGAACGCGAAGGTCTCGTTGCCGTCTATCTCGAGCGACCGGTCGTCCTCGGTCTCGGCCGTCGCGGTGTAGTTCCCCGCCGGGATTGCTTCGAACGACGCGGCATCGGTCGCCGGGACGTCGAGCGTCTCGGTCGCGCCGCTCTCGTTCGTCACGGTGACGGTGACGTCGACGTCGTTCGGATTCTCGACAGTTAGCGTGGCGTTCTCGACGGTGGCGTTCAGCGATTCGAGCGCCGGCTCCTCCGGTGCGTCGACGGTGAATTCGAACGTCTCGTTCCCGTTCACCGGCACGGCTTCGTCGTCTTCAGTCGACGCCGTCGCCGTCCAGTTGCCGGGTGCGAGGTCGGTCAGGTTCGCAGACTCGTTGGCCGCGACGTCGAGTGTCTCGGTCGTGCCGGTCTCGTTCGTGGCGGTGACGGTGACGTCGACGTCGTTCGGATTCTCGACCGTGAGCGTCGCGTTGTCGGCGGTCGCGTTCAGCGACTCTATGGTCGGTTCGTCGGGTGCTTCGACGGTGAAAGCGAACGTCTCGTTGCCGTTGACGAGGACCTGCCCGTCGTCATCGGCGGTGGCGGTTGCGGTCCAGTTTCCTGGAGCGAGGTCGGTCAGATTTTCGGTGCCGTTCGCACCCACCGGCAGGGTCCGGTTGGTGCCGGTCTCGTTCGTGACGGTGACGGTGACGTCGACATCGTTCGGATTCTCGACGGTCAGCGTCTCGTTCTCGACGGTCGCGTTCAGCGGCTCGAGTTCCGCCGGTTCGTCTGGTGTTTCGACGGTGAACGCGAACGTCTCGTTGCCGTCGATGGGGACCTGCCGGTCGTCCTCGGCGACCGCCGCCGCGGTCCAGTTGCCGGGCGCGAAGCCGGTCAGCGTCGCGGTGTCGTTCGCCGAGACGTCGAGCGTCTCGTTCGCCCCGGTCTCGTTCGTCACGGTGACGAAGACGGCGAGGTCGTTGGGGTTCTCGACGGTCAGCGTCTCGTTCTCGACGGTCGCGTTCAGCGGCTCGAGTTCCGCCGGTGGCTCTTCGGCCTCCTCGACGGTGAACGCGAACGTCTCGTTCCCGTTGACCCGGGCCGTCGCGTTCTCCGCGCCGGTCGCGGTCAGCGTGTAGTTACCGGGCGCCAGGTCCGTGACGGTCGCGATCTCCCCGGTGGAGACCGCGAATGACTCGACCGTTCCCGTCTCGTTGGTCAGGTTCGCCGTCGCGTTCACCCCGGAGGGGTTCGCGACGATCAGCGTGTCGTTCTCGACGGACGCGGCGAGGGCCGCCTCGACGGGGTCCGACGCGATGGAGACGTTGAAGGTCGGCTCGCCGTTCAGGGGAACAGGCTCTCCCGCGTCGGCGTCGGTTTCGGCCGTGAGGGTGTAGTTGCCGGGGTCGAGTCCGAGCGTCGCAGTCTCGTTCGCGGGCACCGTCTCGTTCCGGGCCGCGTCCGCGTCCGCGTCGTCGGTCGCGGTGACCGTCACGGGCGCGTCGTTCGGGTTGGTGACGGAGACGTTTCGCTCGCGCTCGACGACCGTCAGACTCTGGGCGACCGTCGGGCACTCGTCGACGGCGACGTCGAATTCGGTCTCGTTCTCCTCGCCCAGCGGAACGGTCGTCCCGTCGCCGGTGCTCGCCGTCAGCGAATACTCGCCGGCCGCCGCCACGACCTGCCGGGTCTCGCCCGCCGCGAGACCGGCCTGCACGGTCCCGTTCGGTCCGGTGACGTTCACCGTCACGGGCACGTCGTTCGGGTTCGTGACGGTCACGTTCTCGCAGTCCGTCGCGACCGCGAGCGGCGTGACCTCCGGCGGGTCGTCGGGGTCGAGTGGGTCCGTTCCCTCCTCGACCTCCGTCCCGTCGGAGATACCGTCGCCGTCCGTGTCGGGGTCGGTCACGTTCGTCCCGATGGCCTCCTCCGCCTCGTCCGGGAGGCCGTCGTCGTCGGCGTCTCTCTGGACCGGATCGTTCGGGTCGAGCGGGTCGGTGTCGTTCTCGACCTCCTCACCGTCGGGGAACCCGTCGCCGTCGGTGTCGTCGTCGAGCGGGTCGGTGAACGTGGACAGGACCTCTTGGCCGTCCTCCAGCCCGTCGTCGTCGGTGTCGGGGTCGTTCGGGTCGGTCCCGAGCCGCTCCTCCTGGGCCGTTCCCAGGCCGTCGTCGTCCGGGTCCGGCGGCGCGGGGTCGTCGGGGTCGGTCGGATCGGTGCCGCGGACGAGCTCCGCTCTGTCGGTGAGGCCGTCGCCGTCGGTGTCGGGGTCGGTCGGGTCCGTCCCGAGGTCGACCTCGCTCCCGTCGCCCAGGCCGTCGCCGTCCGTGTCGAACGCGAGCGGGCTCGAGCCGTAGGAGTTCACTTCGGTCCCGTCGTCGATGCCGTCGCCGTCGGTGTCGAGGTCGTTCGGGTCGGTGCCGAGTGCTCGCTCCTCGCGAAGCGTCAGGCCGTCGCCGTCGGCGTCGGTCTCGGCCGGATCGTTCGGGTCGAGCGGATCCGACCCCTGCTCGAGTTCGTCGCCGTCGTCGACGCCGTCGCGGTCCGTATCGGCGCGCGTCGGGTCCGTCCCGATCTCGACCTCCTCGCCGTCGTCGACGCCGTCGCCGTCAGTGTCGGGGTTCAGCGGGTCGGTGGACTCGATGAGGACCTCGGTCCCGTCGTTCAGGCCGTCGCCGTCGGTGTCGACGTCGTTCGGGTCGGTGCTGATGAGGCGCTCCTGGTCGTCGGAGAGGCCGTCGCGGTCGCGGTCGCCGGGCGAGCGGTACTTGTCCTTGCCCTTCCGCTCGCCGTCTCGCGTAATCTTCGACGGACTGGACTCCCCGTCCTTCACGGCCTCCTTCGTGGTCTCGGCGGCCGTGATCTGGACGAATATCTGTATCTGGACGATGTTCACGACCTGGACTTGCGTCACCTGCCCGAGGACGCCCCGGCAGGCGCCCCTGGCCGCGGACTGGATCTGCGTGACGCTCGCCGACTGGCTCTGGGAGAGCGCGCCGGACGCAGCACCCCCGGCAGCGATCTGTATCTGGACGACGTTGACGGTCTGACTCTGGGAGATCGCGCCGGCCGCACCGCCGTGGCTCGCGGCCTGCACCTGCCTGACCGTCGCCTGCTGGCTCTGGGAGACGGCGCCTTCCGCGCCGCCGAGGGCGGCCACCTGCACTTGCTTCACGTTCGCCTGCTGGCTCTGTTCGAGTGCGCCCTCGGCGCCACCTTTCGCCGCACCGTGAGTCTTCTCGGGCTTGCCGTCGCGTTCGAGCGCGCCGTACGCCCCGCCCTGGGCGGCCTCCTGGACCTTCCCGACGTCGGGGACCTTCTGCTTACCCGCGCCCCGGGCCGCGCCGGAGGCCGCCCCCGCCGCAGCTTGCTGTACCTGCGTCACCGAGACGCGCTGGGCCTGCGCGAGCGACCCGTGAGCCGCACCCCAGGCCGCGCTCTGCAACTGCGTCACGTTGGCCGACTGGGACTGAGTCAGTGCGCCGTCGAAGCTTCCGGCGACCGACGCCTGGATCTGCGTGACGTTCGCGGACTGGGCCTGCACGAGCGCGCCGTGGGCAGCGCCGCGCGCCGCGCGCTGGACCTGCGTGACGTTCACCTCCTGGTGCTGACTCGCCACGCCGACCGCGGCTTCCTTCGCGGCCGCGATCTGAGCCTGCGTGACGTTCGCACCCTGACGCTGGGCCAGCTCGGCCCCCTCCTCGACGCCTCGCTCGGCCGCGTCGCTACTGGACTGCAGGACGGTCGCGGGGGCGTCGAACCCCGTGACGTCTGCGGGCGTCTGCACGGCAGGCGTCGCCGAAACGTCAAGGTGTGTCGGATCGAGCGGTATCGACTCCTTGTTCGCCGTGGATGCCGCCGGGTGCGACGTCGCAGCCGAGTTCGACGTCGTGGCCGACTGCGTTATGGGGGCCGGGGTAGCGGCCGCGGGAGTCTGGGCCGTTGCGACACCGATCGCGGCGGCCGGTGCGCTCGCGACGACCGTCAGGGCGACGAGCGCGACCAGTAGCGGCTTCGCGGCCATCGCCGGTGGACGGTCGCGTCGACTCATCGTGCCCCTCGACGTGGAACCAGCGGGACGTTCGGACGCGTTCGACGCCCTCCGTTGCGGCGCGCGTTCGACCGAGCCTCGACTGGTTCGCGTCCAGTGACGACCCCCGGTACCGCGCTCTCGGCGTCCGCGACACCGGCGGGCCACCGACGACTGACCAAGTTCATGATAACAATTAGCACACATCGCTGGCTGGGGCTTTACTGTATTTTCGTCGTCTGCACCAGCTACCGCCCGAATGCCGTGGGACGCTGGTCCGTTCGTCCGAACCGGTCCCCCGAAGGCAGCGGGATGCGTAGCACTTTGCTCGAAAATATTACGGCGAACGCGCGGCGAGCCGTCCCCGACGGGGGAGCGCCGGAGCCGACCGAGCGGGCCCCGGTCAGGTCGTGACCGGGGACGTCGCGACGGCGTCGAACGCACCTTCGACTGCGCGGAGCGCGTTCGCGGCGTCGAGCTTCGGGACGACGACGGCGAGGACGTCGTCGGCGTGCGCGAGCGCGTCCACGGCGACGCCCTCGACGGCGAGCGCGTCGAGCGCGGCGCGGACGGCGTCCAGGTCGACGTCGCCAGTCGCGAGGACGGCGGTCTTCCCGTCGTCGGTCGCGCCGAACGCGCTCCCGGACACCGACAGGAGGACCTCGCGCGCGGAAGCGGTCCCTGCGTCCTCGATGCGTCCGACGCCCCGCTCCATCGTCACGCGAACGTCGCGCTCTGCGGGCGCGCGGTCGGGGAGGTCGTCGGCGTACCGGCGGAGCGCGGTCGCGACGGCGTCGGGGTCGCCGTCGACGTCGAGGTAGCGCGCCGCGGCGGCGTAGTTCGCGACGCCCGCACGGAGTGCGTCGACGAGGAACGGGTGGTCGCGGGCCGCGTCCCGGGTGCGTTCGGCGAGACTCATGCCGGAATCCGGGGCGCGCGCCGGCAAAAGCGACGCGGTCGCGGCCCGCGCTCCCGGGAGCGAAGAATGCGCGGCGTTCGGCCTCCCCGGGGAAGACGCGTCCGCGTCCACTCGAACGTCGCGTTCGCGTGCGAGTACTTCGCGGCGCCGTCGCTCTCCGCGTCGTCCCGGGCGCGAGCAGTCAGCGATGCGCACGGCCGCGACGAGTGCGGCCACGAGGAGGAACCGAGGACGCGCCGTACCGCCGTCAACACGTCGATCGTAGCGACTGCTGGTTTTGATCGGACTGCCTACTCCTCTAGCGCCCACCGTCTCGGCCTACCGCTGCGTCTCGACCCGGTACGCCGTGACTTCGTCGGCCGTCCCGACGAAGACGAGGCCGTTCTCCGGGTCCGCGGCGGTCGCGTCCACGCGCTCCTCTGTCAGCGTCTCGGACAGGAGGCCGCGTCCCGATTCGAGGTCGTTCGCGTACGCCATCCCGTACTCGTCGAACGTGAAGAGCAGGCCGTCGAGCGCGACGGGTGGCGCGTAGCTCGGCCCCGTCGTCGGGCGAGACCAGCGCCGCTCCCCCGACTCCGGGTCGAACGTCTCGACGACGTCGCCAGTTCGGACGACGAGGACGTCGTCCACCAGTCGCGGCCGGACCGTCGGCTGACCGCGCGTGCTCGCCGTCCACTGCACCGACCCGGAGGCCGCCGATACCGCCTGAACGTCCCCCATCAGCGGAACGTACAGGGTTCCGTCGACCGACAGCGGCGGCTTCACTGAAATCGCGTCGTCGAACCGCCAGCGTTCGGAGCGAGAGTCGACGTCGTACCCGACGACGGCACTCCCGAGGACGGCGAGCGTGCCGTCGTCGAGCGCTGCCCCCGAGACGGTCCCGTCGCCGCCACCGTAGCCCGTCGGCTGCCAGACGCGCTCGCCCGTCTCCCGGTCGAGGACCGCGACGCTCCCCCGGTTCTGTACTCCGTCCTGGTCCGGTTTCGCGTCCACCGCGCCCGTCGTGACGGCCACGACGTCGCCAGACGGCCTGGGGTCGTCGAACGAGTTCCCGTACTCGCCGCGCGCCGTCCACCGTCGAGTCCTCGATTCGCGGTCGTACGCCGAGAACAGCGCCCGTTCGTGATCGGCCTTCGTCGTGGCGACGAACACGTCCTCCGACGTGACCGTGAATCGGTCGACGGACCCCGACTCGTCGACGTCGATCGTCCAGTCCGTTCGGCCCGAAGCCGGGTCGATCCCCTGGATCGAACCCCACGAACCGACGTGGAGCCGGTCACCGTCGACCTCGAGTTTCCGCGCCTGAATGTCTCGCTGCCAGACTTCGGCGAGTTCCACCGCCGTGACCGCAGCCTCCGTCTCGGTCGGCTCCTCGTTCGTGGTCTCCGTCGACTCCTGCGTCGTCGGGTCGGCGGGTTCCCCGGAGCTCTTCGCCGTGGGTCCCGCCGCTCGAGTGGTCGTCGACCGACCGGTCGTGCTCGTCCCGTCGGATTCGAGCCGGAGGCAGCCCGCGACGGCCGCGAGCCCAAGACTCGACAACAACTGGCGTCGGTTCACGTTCCCGGCGTTCGAGAGCCCTGTCCAAAATTAGTTCGGCCAGACGACGTGTTTGGCTCGATCGACGCGGCCGGAAGCCGTCCGGAGCCGGAGTTCCGAAAGAGCAACCGTGATAGGGCGGTGGTACGTACGCTGAGACATGCAAGCGCTGGTCATCGTCGCGCACGGCTCGCACCTCAATCCGGAGTCGAGCACGCCGACGTACGCGCACGCCGACACCATCCGGGAGACGGCGGCGTTCGACGAGGTCCGCGAGGCGTTCTGGAAGGAGGAGCCGCATTTCCGGGAGGTCCTGCGGACCCTCGAGTCCGAGGAGGTGTACGTCGTCCCGCTGTTCGTCTCGGAGGGGTACTTCACGGAGGAGGTCATCCCGCGGGAACTCCGGCTGGAGGGCTGGGACCCGGACGCCTGGGCGTCCGACGGGACGAGTGCGACGCACGCGACGCTCCAGGCGAGCGACGTCGACAAGACCGTGCACTACTGCGGACCGGTCGGCACGCACGACGCGATGAGCGACGTCATCGTGCGACGCGCCGAGAGCATCACGGGCGACCCCGACGTCGGCGAGGGATTCGGCCTCGCCGTGGTCGGTCACGGGACGAAGCGCAACGAGAACTCCGCGAAGGCGATCGAGTACCACGCCGACCGCATCCGAGAGATGGACCGCTTCGACGAGGTGCAGGCGCTGTTCATGGACGAGGACCCGGAGGTCGACGACGTCACCGAGTTCTTCGAGAGCGAGGACGTCGTCGTGGTGCCGCTGTTCGTCGCCGACGGCTACCACACGCAGGAGGACATCCCCGAGGACATGGGGCTCACCGACGACTACCGAACGGGCTGGGAGACCCCGGAGAAAGTGAACGGCCACTACATCTGGTACTCGGGCGCCGTCGGCACCGAGCCGCTGATGGCGGACGTCGTCCTCGAGCGGGCGCTGGACGCGGGCGCCGACGTCGAGGCGGCCGTCGAGTACGTCCGCGAGCACACTCGCGACGCCGCGGCGACGGAGGCCTGATTCGATGGACGACGAGCAACTCGCCGCGCTCGCGGCTGCGGTCACGGTCGAGGACGACATCGCGTTCGACGGCCTGCACGTCACCCGCGAGGACGACGGCTACCGGTTTTCGCTCCCGGACCTGGAACGAGTCGGTCTCGACGAGGACGACCTCCGGCGGGTAGCGCGCGCGAACGACGAGTGGGTGACGAACTGGTACTTCTGGCACGACGTCGCGCCGCGAGAGGGGTCCGCACGATACGACTTCCTGCGGTTCCTCGAACGCGTCGCCGACCACGACGCGCCGACGCGGACCCGCGGCCGGGGCGGGGACGCGACCCACGGTACCACGTTCGAGCCGACGGAGGTCCCCGACCGGTACGACGCCCTCGAGCACGGGATCACCCGCGAGTGGGGGCAGCTCCACGTGTCGGTCGAGCTCGCCGAGGACGGCTACCGGCGGTACGAGGTCCGGCACGTCGCCGACGCGGACGCCGACCCCGACGACCTCGTCGACCACCTGGAGCCGCGCGAGGCTCGAGATATCGCGAAGTTCGACGCGCACGACCGGTATCGGCCGCTGAAGACCGCGCCGACGCTCGTCGACGGCTGGCGGTTCCCCGAGCTGACGAGCGCTGAGGTCCTCGAACTCGTCGAGACGGTGTATCCGGCGACCGTCGCGAACTGGCACCGGGAACGCCAGGGGAACCTCGACGTCGACCACTGGGAGTCGACGATGGCGCGCCAGTCCGGGATCTACGGCGTCGTGCAGACGTGGAACCGGGGCGAAGGCACCGAGCACGTCGAGCGCGTCGCGAACGCGTGCTGTGCGGACTCGCAGTGCCTGAAGCGCCGGGAGTGGCAGTACGACGACGACACGGAACTGGAGGCCGACGGCGGCGACGGCGCGTTCCCGTGCCGCGAACCGTGCTCGATGGTGGTGTCCGCGGCACGCCAGTGGACGAAGATCGAGGGCGAGGAGACTCGCACCTACGAGTTCGAGCTGACGCCGAGCGAGAAAGAACAGATCGAGGCGATCGTCGACCGGGTCGCGGACGGCGACGCCGGCGACGTCCGCGAGGCAGACTTCCGGGACGGCGCGAACCGCTGGCGCGCGCGATACCTCCGCGAGAAACGGATGGACGAGGACGGCAACCTCGGTGGCGTCCCGACCGACGACGCGGAGTAGGCTCACGCGGTCGGACCGTTCCGGCGGTCAGTCGTCGGCGGGGTCGCCACGCGCACTCGTAGAGTAGTCAGATCGCGCGGCGGAGGCCCGCCGGACAGTCAGATCGCGCGGAGGAGGCCCGCCGGACAGTTAGATCGAGTCGCCGAGCCCCGCCGGACAGTCAGATCGAGTCGCCGAGGTCCACCGGACAGTCAGATCGAGTCGCGGAGTTCCGCTGTCGTGAACGTGACTGCCTCGTGGTTCGCGACCTCGTACTGGTGAGTGGTCGTCTGGCCGTCGGCGAACTCGCAGACGGCGTCGACGAACGCCGCGTAGTGGTCGGTGTCCTGGTGGGAGCGGGCGGCGTCGACGTCTTCGTAGCGTTCGACGAACACGAGCGCGGGGTCGTCGCCGACGGTCGTCGCGGCCACGTACCCGAGCGTGCCCGATTCCTCGCGGCTCGCGGCGGCGACGCGGCGAGCCGCTGTGGTGGCTTCCTCGAACTGCGATTCGTCGACGGGGATCGTCGTCTGGACGACGAGCATCGACTACGTCGTCGAACGGTTGCGGCAAGAACGTTGTCGTCCCGTGGGGCGTGGTATCGCGGCTATCTGGTGCGTCACTCGGCGACGAGCGCGTAGATGGCGACGGCGACGCCCGCGAGGACGGCGAGCGCACCGACGGCGACGACGAGGTCGCCGATGGCGTACGCCGCGCCGACCGCGAGGAGGAGCGCGACCGCGCCGAGTCCGAGAACGGGGAGGCTCTCCTCGTCGAGGAGCGCGTCCACCGGCGACCCGGACGGCTTCTCCGCGCTCGGTTCTGCGAGCGTCTCGTCGACCGGGAGGTCGGGGTCGGGCGCCTGCACGATGCCGACGTCGACGGACGCCTCGGTCGCACCGTAGCCGGCCGAGACGTCCAGGGTCCCCCGGAGCGGCCGGGGGCCGTCCGGGACGGCCACTTCGACGACGCGGGTCGATTCCGTCTCCACGTAGAGGTTCGACTCCGCGACGCTGACGCCGCGTGCGAGCGCGTCGTCCGGGTGGACGTGGACGTGCGCGGCACGCCCGTGGTTCACGAACTCGAGCTCGAACGGGCCGTCCGTCTCGAAGTCCGCCGTCGCGGGCGCTACCTCGTGGAGTTCGCCGCGACTCAGATGGACGGTGAGCGTATCGACCACGAATCTATCTCACGACCGAGTCTCAAAAGTGTTCAGGCGGGGACGTCGTCGCGCATGTCCGGCGGGAGCAGGTTCGGGATGCCGTCCTCGATCGGGTAAGACTCGCCGCACTCCGTGCAGACGAGCGTCCCGGTGAGCACCTCGTCGTCGTCGGCGCGCTCGTCGACCTCCAGTTCGAGTTCGGACTTGTCCATCGGACAGCAGAGTACGTCCATCAGCGACTCCTTCATACCCGGAGCCTCGGGGACGGACAGCAAAAGGCTTCGGGAACGCGGTCGGCGAACGCGGACCGGCGGGCCGGTCCGCCGGGCGTTTCGAGACGGAACACAGTTAGTTTCTTGAACGACCAGGCCGGACGGAACGTCGATGGCAGACGAGACGCTGTACGCGCGACTCGGGGAGCGAGCAGGAATCGAGGCGGTTGTCGACGAGTTCTACGACCGCGTGCTGGGCGACGACGACCTCGAACATTACTTCGCGGAGGCTGACACCGACGCACTGCGGTCCCACCAGACCATGTTCCTCTGTCGCGTCACGGGCGGCCCGGCCGATTACGACGGCGACGACATGGCGACCGCCCACGACCACCTGGGCGTCACGCCGGCGCACTTCGAGCGAGTCGCCGAGCACCTCGACGGCGCGCTCCGCGAGTTCGACGTCCCGGACGCGGACCGCCGGGCCGTGATGGACGCGGTGGCATCCTACGAGGACGCGATCGTGACTGCGGACGACTGTCCGACGCCGACCGAGCGCTGTCGACTGTGCTCCGGGGCCTCCTTAGAGCCTACGCCGAGGGCTCTCGCTCGAACGCCTTCGCGATGCGTTCGCGGTCGGAGTCCCGCAATCGGACGTCGCCGGCGAGAACGTCCGCGACGGGCTCGCGCCGAACCTCGAACCCCTCGGCCTCGGGCCGCAGGTCGCCGGACGCGTCCGCGAGGTCGAGCGCATAGGTCGCGAAGTGATACGCGACCTCCGGCGTCTCGACGTGCCGGACCGTGACGAGCGAGAGCGCGTCGGGCGCGGCGTCGAGCCCCGTCTCCTCCGCGAGTTCGCGGAGGACGGCCTCGCGCGGACCCTCGTCGTGACCGGCGTGGCCGCCGGGGAGGCTCAGGACGCCCTCGTGCTGGGGGATCGGTTCGTCCAGCAGCAACACGTGGTCGTCGTCGCGGACGACCACGTGGACGGCCGCGAGCGGGTTCCGCGAGAACACCATCTCGCACTCCTCGCACCAGTCCATCGCTCCGGCGTCGAAATCGCGCGCCCCGACCGCGGTTCCACACTGCGGACAGTACTCCGGGTCGAGCGCGACCGAGTAGATCCGGAACCGATCGTAGTCCTCCATGTGCCACGGTAACGAGTAGTGCGTCGAAAGCGTTGCTACGTACGGAACAATCGGGAGGAACCGTCCGTGTGCCCGGACGAACCGCTCGCAGCGTAGAGAACCGTCAGCGCCCGTCGAGTGCCTCTGCTTGCTCCTGGACGTCCTGGATGGCGTCCTCCTGCTCCGAGCGAGAGAGACCGCCGGCCTCCGCGTGCCGACCGCCGTACTGGCGGCCGGGGATGGCGTTCCAGACGCTACCGTCGTCATCGGGCCAGTGCGACCGGACGAACGCACGGAGACGACCGAGCATGCCCGTTACGTGCAGCCGAGAACTAAAGAAACTAACTACTGCGTGGGCCGGTACGCTCCCGGTTGTGCTCAGTCGTCGTACGGCGACTCGACGACGACGGTCTGGTCGCGGTCCGGGCCGACGCCGACCGCGTAGACGTCCGTGTCGAGTTCGTCGCTGACGTACTCGAGGTACGTGCGAGCGTTCTCCGGGAGGTCGCCGTACTCGTCGACCGCGTCCCAGTCGACTTCCGGCCAGCCGTCGAACGTGCGCATGTTCGCCTCGCAGGCCGCCCACTGTTCGGTGGTCGACGGCAGCGTGTGGACTTCCTCGCCCCCGAGCGTGTACGAGTGCCCGACCTGGACCTCGTCGAGGCCCGCGAGGACGTCGACGTGGTTCACCGCGAGGCCCGTGAAGCCGTTCACGCGCGTCGAGTGCCGGAGCATCGGCATGTCGAGCCAGCCGACGCGACGCGGCCGTCCGGTGACGGTGCCGTACTCGCCGCCCTCGTCGCGGATGTACGTCGCGAGCTCCTCTTCGCGTTCGCCCGCGTCCCCGTCGTACCCCGGCGTCTGGCCCTCGACGCCCGCCAGCTCCGTCGGGAGCGGCCCGCGGCCGACGCGCGTCAGGTACGCCTTCACGATGCCGACGACCTCGCCCTGACCGATGACGCCGGGACTCAGCCCCGACCCTGTCGCCGCCCCGCCCGCGGTCGGGTTCGAGGACGTCACGTAGGGGTAGTTCCCGTGGTCGATGTCGATGATCGTCCCCTGTGCGCCCTCGAGCATCACGTTCTCGCCCGCCTCGTGCTTCGCCGCGAGGAACGGGCCGGCGTCCACGGTCATGTCCTCTTCGGCGAGCCGCTCGCCGTACTCGCGAGCGGTCTCGAACACCGCGTCCTCGTCGAACGCGTCCGGGTCCTCCAGGTCGTCGACGTCGACGCCGTAGACGTCCTCGAGGAGCGCGCGCTTCTGCGGGACGACGTAGTCGACGCGCTCGCGGAGCACGTCCTCGTCGAGGAGGTCGCCGACGCGGATCCCACGCCTACCAGCTTTGTCCTCGTACGTCGGCCCGATGCCGCGTCCGGTCGTGCCGACCGCGCTATCGGTCTCGCTCTTGACCTCCTCCTCGATGCCGTCGAGGACGCGGTGGTACGGGAGGATGACGTGCGCGCGCTCGGCGACGCGGACGTCCGGGTCCAGTCCGCGGTCGCGGAGGGCGTCCATCTCCTCGAACAGCGTCGCGGGATTCACGACGCAGCCGTTGCCGAGAACGCCGACCTTCCCGCGGACGGCCCCGCTCGGGACGAGCGAGAGCTTGTACTCGGTCCCGTCCTCGACGACGGTGTGACCGGCGTTGTCGCCGCCCTGGTAGCGGACGACGACGTCGGCCGGGTCGCCGTACACGTCGACGACGCCGCCCTTGCCCTCGTCCCCGAGCTGGGAACCGACGATGGTAACAGTCATTTACACCGGCGACTTCACGAGGCCCCGATAAACCGATTTCGATAGCGTCGGTCCCGCCCTCGATCGCGACTCGAATCTGCCGGATTCCGCGGGTGCGTTCGGCGCGTGCTCGGGACCGAAACGCGCGGGGGCGACGCTCCACCCGACCAGAAGACCTATAACCGGCGTGTGTCAAGTCTGAACACTGTTCTGTGGCCCCATGCCAATGGGAGAGTAAGGTTTAAAACCCCTAACGACAAGTTAACAAATGCCATGATAGACCGACTTGAGAAGGAAGTCGACATGCTGGAGCGGCATTTGCAGGTCCTGAAGATGGTCATCGAGAACGAGCCGATCGGGATCGTGAAGATGTCCAACGAGACGGGCTACCCCCACCACAAGGTTCGCTACTCGCTTCGCGTCCTCGAGGAGGAGAACCTCATCGAGCCCTCGAGCCAGGGCGCCATCACCACCGACCACACCAGCGAGTTCGTCGACGACCTCGACGAGAAGATCGACGAGATCGTCGACAAGATGGAGAACATGAAGATCGACGACGCCGCCGAAGTCGAGAACTAGGCCTTCGCTCTCTTCTCGCACGTACCTCGCGGCCAGAGCGACCGCGTTCGCGGGATCGCGAGCCCGAACGCGTTCGCAGCATCACGACGCGGCAGTATCGCGAGGCGCAGTATCGCGACGCCGAACTCCCGGCACGCCCGCCGCTCAGAGCTCGGGGACGTTCACGTGGAACTCGCCGTTCCGCGTCTCGACGAGACAGAGGTGATAGCCGCGCTTCCGGGAGAGCTTCACGTAGCTCTTCTTGGAATCCCGGCGGAGGAGACTACCGCTGGTCGCCTCGTCCGCGATCTCCAGCGCCTCCGGCTCGAAGAAGCTCGCCGTCACCATGAACGCGCCGGCGAGCGCGTCGCTCGTCCGCTTGACGCGACTCGCGCGCTCCTGCAGGTCGACCATCATCGACTCGGTCGCCGGATCCCGGCCGTCGTTGACGTTCGCGACCAGCAGGGGGTTCCCCATGCGGTCGCGGACGACGACGTCGAACGTCGTCTGCTCGCGGTGCTCCTCACCGTCCTCGTCGTACCGGAGGGAGACGTCCCCGTAGAGCTCGATCCGGTCGACTTTCGGGAACGCCTCGTAGAGGTCGCCGAGGTCGCTCTCGTTCCCGGTGTCGCGGATCTCGAACACGAGGTCGTAGACGAACCACTCGACGAACCGGTAGGGCGTGGAGTCGTAGAGGAACTCGTCGTACGGCTGGCCGTCGACGGCGGCGTCGGCCGCGTCGAACCCAGTGTGGTACTCGAGGCGGAGGTTCGCCTCAAGGTCGGCGACGGAGACGTCGGTGTCGTGGACGTCCTCGAGCGTCGTCGCGCTCTTCGAGCCGTACCGGACGAAGAGGTTCGTTCCCTCGAGAGCCTCTCGCGGCGACAGTTCGACGCTCGCGGCCGCCGCCGGCGACTCCTCGGCCTCCAGATGCTCCCGTGCGCTCGCGAGGTCGGCCTCGAGGTCGGCGACCTCGCTCTCGAGTGACTCCACGCGCGCCTCCAGTTCGCGGTTGCGTTCGCGGAGTTCGTCGCGTTCGCGCTCCAGGTCGTCGCGCTCGCTCGCGACGGCGTCGCGCTCCCCGCGGACGTCCTCGAGTTCCGACTCCAGTTCGGAGACGCGCTCCGGGGCGGCCCCGCTCGGCCCACCAGTGGACGCGGGCGCACCGCTTCGCTGACGACTCTCGGTCCGTTCCGCGCCCGAACTCCTGTTCCGCGACCGACCGCCGTTCGACCCGGTCGGCTCGCGACCGCTGGCGTCGCGACCGCCCTGCGTACGACTCGACGACGGCGACGCAGCGCTCGCCGAGAGCGGGTCATCGTCGTCGTCGTCCGTCGACCGCTCGGGGTTGATCGAGGGGATCGTCGTCGTCTCCCGCCACGCCGCCTCGTCGTCGATCTCCGACGTCTGGGCCTCGTCTTCGACCTCCGCCATCACCTCGTCGGGGACCTCCGCCATCGCGCCGCCTGCCTCGCCGTCGCCTCCATCGCGGCCGCCCTGCGGTTCGTCCGCATGCCGCCGCGTCGCGTCGTCAACGCCCTGGCCGGCATCCGCGCCGGCCCGTTCGCGATCGCCCTGGCCGGCGTCCGCGCTGACCCGTTCGCGATCGCCCTGGCCGGCGTCCGCGCCGTCTCGTCCGCCAGCGCCTCGGTCGTCCCTCCGCCCCCCGGACCGTCGCCGCTCGGGGTCCGTCCCCCGAGCGTTCCGCTGACTCTCCCCCTGCCGGTCTGGCTCGGCCTCGTCGACCGCCCCGGGCGAGTCCTCGGCGTCGTCGACCGGCGGGGCGGCGACTGCTCCGTCGTCGTCCGCCGCGCCCGCCGTCGCGTCCGACCCCACCGTCGCGTCCGACGCCGTCGCACCGCCCGTACCGGGCGTCGGCGAACTGTCCGCGCTCACGGCGTCGACGCCAGCATCCGAGTCGTCCTCGGCGTCAGGAACACCCACATCCGCGCCGCCAGCGGCATCTGCAGCGCTGCCGGACGCGCCGACGGCCGCACCGCCAGCGCCGCTCCCAGCGGCGTCGTCCTGGGAGTCGTCCTCGGGTTCGTCCTCGGCGGGCGGGACGTCCTGTACCTCGATGTCGACGTCCCAGACCGTGTAGATCCCGACCTCGTCGTTCGCGCGGTCGAAGGCGTCGTCGTCGGTCACGAGCTGCTCGGAGTTCCCGACGAACGCGCAACTCATCGACCGTCCGCCGTAGTAGACGACGTAGTAATCGCCCGACAGTACGTTCTCGGACAGCTCGACGTAGCCCGTGAACGACCCCGACGAGAGCGTCTCGTCGGCTTCGGAGATCGGCGTATCGTTCGTGTAGTACTTCGCGCGTTCCTCGCCGCCCTGCTCGCGCATCGCGAACAGGAGCGGGAGACTGGGATGCGGTGCCTCGTAGATCGTGCCGGATGCGCCCTCGAACGACTCGACGTCGCCACCGACGACGCCGACGACCTTACCGTTCAACACGAAGGCGGTCGTCGACCCCGTCTCCACGGCCCCAGAGAACTCCGCGTCCGCGAGCTCTCGGAGGTCCTCGTAGCCCGAGGAGAACGGACGCGACTCCCAGTCCTTGACGCGCTCTTCCGTACGCGAGTCCATGTACGCCCTTCGCCCCACGCGGACCAAATAGGTTCCGCCGTCGCGACCGGGTCCATCCCGCAAACTGTTCAGTTGGTCTACGAGTTCGGGCGCTTCGCGAGCAGATCGCGTCGATTCGGCCCCAACCACGTGCGGAGACGACGGCCGGGGGCATCGTCGTCACTACGCGGCGATGCGTCGAGAGAAGAGCGAGTTCAGATCTTGGACTCGGCGTCGTCGGCGAGCTCCTTCATGCGCTTGCCGATGCGGCCGGCGCTCGAGAACTCGTCCTCGCTCATCGCCTTCGCGAGCGAGTTCCCGAGCACGAACACCGCGTGCTTGTGCTCGCTCTTGGACTTGTGGACGTCCGTCGGGTCGATGTCGAGTTCTCGGTACGTCGAGAACAGGCCGTCGGGGACCTCGTCCTGGTCGGAGAAGTTCTCCATGATCGTAACCATGTGCTCGTGGAGTTCGAGGAGCTCGTCCTTGTGCATGACAGTTCGTATGTGTTCAGCGAGATTTAAGCGTTTGGCCGGTGCTTGCGAACGGTTTCCACGATTCTTTCGCAAGTGGTTTGCGCCACGATTTATGAGGGGGACGGGCGTAGCCGTGCGTGATGCCCGAGATACGCCTCGAACTCTCGCCGGAGGACGTCCGGAAGCTGGACACGGAGGTCGACCTCCTGGGCTTCGAGGACCGAGCGGCGTACCTGCGGTGGATCATCGGGAACCGCGCCGCGATCGAGCAGGGCACGGAGCGCGACCAGTTGCTGACGGAGTACCAGTCGCGCGTCGACGAACTGGAGGCGAAGCTCTCAGCACACGACGGCGAGGGCGACCAGCGAGTTGCGGACCCGGCGGACGCCACCGGTGCGGTGGACGCGGCCGGTAAGGCCGGTACCGTCGAGACCGACCGGACGCGGGCGACGGACGGGAGTGGCGCGACGACGGCCACGGCGTCCCAGGACGGCTCTCACGGCGGCGAGTCGACCGCGGACGCCGACCGGCCCGCAGCGACCGAACAGGGAGCCAACGCCGACCGACCCGCAGCGACCGAACAGGAGGGCACCGCCGACCGAGCCGCGGCGACCGAACAGTCGACGCTCGACGCGAGTACGGACGACCGCGACGAGCCCGAGAGCGTCGCGGCTGACGCTGCGCGCGGGAACTCCCGCGCGGAGAACGACGACCTCGGCGGGAACTTCGCGCCCGAGCGCGTCGAGCGCTTCGAGGACGAGTCGTTGGGGTCGCACGCGAACCAGCTCCGGGGCGTCGAGGGCGAGCGCCTCGACGAGTTCGCGCGGCGCGCGGTCGCGAAGACCCGCGAGCGACTCGGCCGGGAACCCTCCACGGGCCTGGACTACCGGTCGGGAACGCGCATCGCGCGGTCCAGTTCCGACGTCCGGCCCGGCGAGGACCTCGTCGACCTCGACTCGCTCGACGTCCCCGGCCGGTCGGAGTCGACGTGCGAGCCTCGGCGAGAGGCCGTCGGTGCGGCGCTCGCGTACCTCCGGGACGTGAGTCGCGCGAAGCGCGGGGACTTCGTCGACGAACTCTACGACGAGTACCCCGCGGGCTACGACAGCGAATCCGGCTGGTGGCGGTGCGTGAAACGCGGCCTGAAGGACGCGCCCGTCGTCGACGGCGGCGGCGAGGACTCGCGCGTCTGGCGGTACCGGCCGCCGGGGAGTCGCGAGGGCGAACTCGTCGGCGGCGGGCCGACGCGCGTCGTCGACCCCGAGTGACACGCAGCGACGGCGGCGACCGTCTTACCCGAGCAGTTCCTGGAACCGGTTCGTTCCGGCGTCCGTTCCGGCGACGACGAGGTCGTCGTTCGCTCTGATCTCCGTGTCCGGGCCGACGTCCGTCTGGAGCACTCCGTCACGTTCGAGCGCGACGACCGTGCAGCCAGTCCGCGACCGGACGAGCGCTTCGGCGAGCGTCTTCCCGGTCAACCCGGGCGCCTTCGTGCGAACGACCTCGATCTGGGTGTTCAGCGAGATCACGTCCTCGTCGAGCACCTCGGAGGCGACCATCCGGCCGGTGACGGTCGCGAGCGAGAGCACGTAGTCGGCGCCGGCCCGGTACATCTTCTTCGACGACTCGATCTGTTCGGCGCGACAGACGATCTCGATCGCGTCGGTCGCATCGCGCGCGACGAGCGTCGCGAACTCCGTCGCGGTGTCGTCGGGGAGCGCGAGGACGAGCGTCCGCGCTTCCTGGATGCCCGCCGCCTCGAGCGCGTCCGGGTCCGTCGCGTCCCCGACGACGTCGACGCCGTCCTGGTCCTCCCTGTCGAGGACCGTGTACGGGAGGTTCGCGTCCTCGAGGTCCGCGACGACGCGTCGACCGACTTCGCCGTAGCCGGCGACGATCGTCTCGCCTCTCGCGACCCGACGGGACTCGCTCAGCGTGAGTTCCTTCGCGCGCTCCAGCGCGGCCTCCTCGCCGGTCATCAGGAGGACGGTTCCCGCTTCGACCGTCGCATTCGGGTCGGGCGGGGACTCGAACTCGCCGTCGAACCACGCGCCGATGACGTTCACGCCCGCTCGCTCGCGGAGGCCGCTCTCCGCGATCGTCGTCCCGACGAGCGCGCTTTCGCGGTGGATGGGGAACTCGGCGACGTCGAAGTCCTCGCCGATCTCGACGGCCGCACCGATCTCCGCGGTGAGTGCCGCCGTCACCTTGTTCGCGAGGCTCTCGCCGAGGATCGACCGCGGCGACAGCACGACGTCAGCGCCCGCAAGTTCGTGGTATCGAGCCCTATCGGGGTCCTCGACGACGCTGACGCGGAGGACGTGCTCGGCGACCTCGCGAGCGCCGAGGACGATGCTCGCGTCCACCTGATCGGAGACGTCGGCGATGAGCGCTCTCGCCGCCGGGAGGTTCGCGCGATGCAAGCCCGCTTCGCTGTCGGGGTCCGCGTGGATGACGTCGTAGCCGGCCTCGAGGAGGTCCGTCGCTCGTTCGCGATCCGGTTCGACGATGACGTAGGGGACGTCGACGGAGTCGAGTTCGTCGACGAGCGGGTCGGCGCGCGGCGTGTACGTGCAGATGACGACGTGGTCGGTGACGTCTTCGTCGACGGCGGTCGGGACCGTCGTCGCGATCGCCTCCTCGAACAGCGGGAAGACGAGAACGGGGAGTGCGAGGAAGATGAGGACGACGCCGGTGAGGTCCATGACGATGACGAGCACGTTCATCGCGGCCGTCGACCACGGCGAATCGGACCCGAAGCCAGTGGTCGTGAACGTCTCGACGACGACCTGGAGCGAGTGAAGGAACGTCACGGGGTCGCCCTCGATCGCGTTCATCCCGTGATAGTAGAGGACGGCGTACGCGAGCATCACGAACGCGAGCCCGGCGAGGTAGTACGTCGTCCGCCGCTGCCAGGTGTCCATGGTTCCTGTACCCCGACGGGCGCTGAAAACGATTCCGGCGGAGAGTCGAGTGACGCCGCCGCGGCCGGCCGCTCAGGCGGCCCGTCGTTTCCGGGCGGCGAGCCACGCGGCCCAGCCGCCGAGGACGACCGCGCCGACGAACTCCGGGACTGCGAAGTACGTCCACGTGTCGCCGTCGCCAGTGAACGCGAACGCCTCGAGGACGATCCAGACGACCCACTGGACGGCGTAGAGGTTCGCGAGCCAGATGGTCGCCAGTCCAGCTCGCGCGTCGTCGGCGAGGACCATCCCGCTACCGTAGAGCCACGGGACGACGCCGATGGAGAAGAACAGGAGGACCGCGAAGAGGAAGTGGAGTTCGTCGAACGGCGCTGGTGCGGCGTCGGACTCGAGGAAGGCGACGCCGACGCCGGCCATGCAAACGAGCGCGACCCCGAACCCGACCGCGCCGACGCGCTCGAACGCGTTTCGGGCGTCGAGGACGAGCAGCGCGACGAACGGCAGGCCGAGGAGGCCGCCCGCGAACAGGCCGCCGTTGAACAGGAGCCACGCGAGCTGGTTCGCGGAGTCGACCGCGAACACTCCGAGGCCGGTCGATTCGCCCATGCTCGAGAGCGACCGCGTCGCCCAGGAGAACTTCGGGTCGACGAGCGTCGCGAGCGACACGAGCCCGATGGACGCCGCGGGGGCGGCGAACCCGAAGGACGTCAGCGTCCGACGAGATGGAGTCATCGACTTCGCGTTCACCGCCGGCGGGGAAAACGTTGTTCGCCGGGCTCCAGTTCGAATACACGCCGCGTCCCGCCAGAGCCGGGTTCGCTTCGTGTTCGGTATTCGCTACCGGATACCGACCACGTCCTCACTGTTTAGGGACGGCTTCGAAGACGCAGACGGCGACATCCATCCAGCATGGACGAAGCACTCGACGTCGTCGAGGTCGTCGCCGAATCGGGATTCGAGGACGCGTTCGCGTGGGTCCTCCGCGCGCTCGGCATCCTGCTCGTGCTCGCGGGACTCGGCGTGTGGCTGCTCACCGAGCTGATCTGGCTACCGGTCGCGCTCGTCGCCGCCGGCCTCATCTGCCTCGTCGCTCCCCAGATACTCCTGTTCCTCGTCGAACTCGCCGGCTGAACGCGGACGAGAACGCTTTTTTCGACCCGGGTCGAGGTCCGGGGTATGTCCGGGATCGTGTTCTTCGGGTGCGAGGACTACGAGGCGACGGCGTCGTTCTACGTCGACGAGGTCGGTGCGGAAGTCTGGCTGGAGCAGACGGCGTGTACGATCTGCAAGTACGACAACTTCCTGTTCGGGTTCTGTGCGAGCGACGAGACGGAGACCGAGGGCGTGCTGACGTTCGTGACCGAGGACCGCGCGGGCGTCGACGAGTTCTACGAGCGATTCGCCGACCGCGCGCGCTCGGAGCCGGTCGTGAACGACGAGTTCGACGTCTACCAGTTCTTCGCGGACGACCCGGACGGGCGGACGATGGAGTTCCAGACGTTCCTGCACGACACCGACCCCGTGTAGCGCCCGACCCAGATTTTTTGGTAAGCCTAAAGTCGCGCCGCTGGCAACGGGTTGGCATGAGCGACAGCGACGACGAGACAGTCGACGCGACCGAGAATCACGACGCCGGCGACGACTCCGCGCGCAACGATCGGGACGAGACGAGCGACGAGGCCACCTCGGCTGGCGAGTTCACGTTCGACGACCTGGCCGTGGTGATGGGGACGTACAACGAGGAGGCCGCCATCGGGACCGTCCTCGACGACGTCGAGCGCGTCTCGGACGGCCGCGCAGAGGTCGTCTGCGTGGACGGCTCTAGCGACCGAACGCCGGAAATCGCCCGCGAGAGGGGCGCGACGGTCATCGAGCAGGAACCACAGGGATACGGGGTCGCGGTCCGCGAGGCCGTCCTCACGCCGGACCGGCCCGTCGTCGTGACGACGGACTGCGACGACACGTACCCGATGGACGCACTCCCCAGGTTCCTCGAGAAGGTCAACGAGGGGTACGACGTCGTCTCCGGCGACCGCCTCTACCACGGCGCCGACGCGATGCCCGCGTTCAACCGCCTCGGGAACCACGCGTTCGCCGCGATAGCGAGCGCGCTCATGGGGACGCGCGTCCACGACACCACGACGGGGATGCGCGCGTACCGACGCGACGTCCTCCAGGAGATCACGTGGACGACGAACACCGCGCTGTCGGCGGAGCTGCTCATCCGGCCCACGATGCGCGGCCGTCGCGTCGTCGAGATCCCCATCGAGTACGGCGAGCGCGCCGGCGAGACGAAGCTCGACCCCATCCAGGGCGGCTGGGAGATCGGGACTGGCATCGTCCGCGTCTGCCTCGAGGAACGACTCCGTCGGCTGTTCGACTGACCGCGAGATCTCCTGGGGACCGTCTTCTCACGCCGTCGCGTTCGGCGACCGGTTCGCGAACCCGTTCGCCCAGACCGCGACGTCGACGGAGACGCCCGCGGGCGAGTCGCCGGGGCGGTACGCGGCGCCGCCGTCGCACGTCGCGTACTCGATGCAGGTCTCCACGTACGGCGTCATCGCCGCGCTCGGTGCGTCGCCCGCGCCGCCGCGCACCGGCGTCTCCACGCGGTACGTGAGGCCGCCGCTGCCGCGACTGCCGAGGAACGCGGTCACGGTCACGGTGTCCGTGTCCTCGACGGCGACGCTCCCGTTCCCGGTGCGGGCCTCGACGTCGTCGCCGACGAGGCGCGCGCGGCCGTCGGCGACGACGATGCGCGCGTCGATGCCGTCCGCGAGCGCACCATCGGATTCGTTCACGTAGTACGCGACGCTGTCCTCGTCGGTCGTCAACTCCACGGCGGCGCGTTCGGTCCACGACGGCGTGCCGAGCGAGGCGTCGACGCCCGCGCGCTCGCCGCGAGCGACGTCGACGCGCTGGACGCGCGGGTCGACGGACGCGCCGTCGAACGGCGCCCACCGCCCGCGATAGGTGTACCGGTAGTACGACCGGTTCGGGTACGCGTCGACGACCGCGAAGTTCTCGCCGTCGCGGTCGAGCGCGTACACGACGTCGCCGTCGAACCCGGGGTCGTTCCGGTACGCCTGCAGCGGGTGATTGAGCCAGTCGCCGTAGATCTGCGGGAGGAAGAGGACTGCGTCGTCGAACTCGCGGTCGGCGTCGTAGGCGTCGGCGACGTGCTGGCTCGAGACGTAGTTCGCCCCGAGCGGATGTGCGAGCGCGCCGACGCCGACGCCCGCGACGACGAGCGCGAGGACGACCGCGCCGGCGGCGACGGCCGTCCGGCGAGCGCCCGACGTCGCGGCGAGGCGGGCACGCACGCGAGCGACGAGATCGCGGGCGCCCCACGCGCCGAAGATCGCGGTCGGGGCGAGCACGTCGAAGTGGTAGTACGGGCCGAGCGTCCAGACGAGGCCGTCCGCGACGACGTCCAGGTTCCCGAGGACGTTCAGGTTCCCCCAGAACGCGACGTTCCCGACGACGACCGCGGGGACGACCGCGGCGAGGAGCAATCGGAGCGTGCGGTCGTCGAGCGAACTGGTAGCGCCATCCGCAGGAGACGCGTCGGCGAGCGCGCGACGGGCGCCCCACGCGGCGAGGGCGGTGCCGGCGACGCCGAGGGGAACCCAGCGGGCGAAGAGTCGGGCGGCGACCTCGGCGTTCGCGCGGACGGCGAGCGCGGGCGTGTAGTTCCGCGAGTAGTCGAGGATCTCGCGCGTCCCGAACCCGAGGCCGTCCCGCGGGGCGAACGCCTGGTAGGGGAACGTGAGCGCGTCGCCGGTGACGACGGCGTTGTACGCGAGCGCGAGCGCGACGAACCCGACGCCGAGCGCGCCCGTGACGGCGTTGGCCTCCAGCGCGGGCCGCGAGCGGCCGCGGAGGACGCACCAGGCGGCGTGCGCGACGAACGGCGACGCGAACAGGACCGCAGTGTAGGGTCGCGAGAAGAACGCGAGGCCGACCGCGACGCCCGCCACGGCCGCCCAGCCGAATCGTCGCGCGCGCGCTGTCCCGTCGGCGCGAGCGTCGGCGTTTCGACCGGTGCCGGTCCGTGCCGCACGAACGTACGCGTACGCGAACGCGAGGTTGAACAGGGTCGTCGGCGCGTACGAGAGGAACACGGACGAGGAGACGACGAACAGCGGCGACGCGAGCAGGAGGCCGCCCGCGAGCAGGCCGGTACGGTGGTCGAACGCCTCGCGGCCGAGCGCGACAGCGAGTGCGACGTTCCCCGCGGCGACGACCGCGAGCGCAACCCGGTACGAGCCCGCGACGGCCTTCCCGAGCGCGAACACGCCCGCCGCGACCGGCGTGTACTTCGAGTAGAGTGCGTCGCCGTCCCGCACGAAGAACCACGGCCGGACCGCGTCCGGGACCGCCGGACGCAGGAACAACTGGCCGTCCAGCAGCATCGCGGCCTGCTGGAGGTACACCGCCTCGTCGTGGTTCGTCGAGTGATAAGGAAAGACGACGACGGAGACGACGTACGCGAGCACGCCGGCGAGGAGCGCGAGCGCGAGCGTCGACGGCCGAACGGAGATCTGATCGCGAACGCGGAGCCGGAGGCGATCGCCGTTGGTCGCGTCCGCTCGGTCGCCGTCCGACATCTAGCGTGTCGGGTACCAGGCGATGGTATGATCGGCGACGAGCTCGACGTTCACGCGCTGCCCGAGTTCGAAGTCCGTGACGTGATTGTGCTGGCAGTGGACGACGTCGCCGGAGTCCATGCGGACGCGGTAGACGAACGACGGCCCCATGTACTGGCGGTAGATGATCTCGCCGTTCCCGCCGTCGTCGGCCTCCACGGGCGTCGCGCGCAGGTCGTCCGGGCGAACGAGCAGGTCGATCTCGGCGTTCTCGTACTCGGTCGTCAGCCCTTCGACCATCGACGCCGGGAAGTCGCCGAGCACCGTCTCGACCGCGCCGTCCGCGAAGTGCCCGGTGAGGAACGAGGCCTGGCCGAGGAAGGAGGCGACGAACCGGGACTCGGGGTGCTGGAACACCTTCTCGGGCGTCCCGATCTGCTCGACGTCGCCCTCGCTCATCACCGCGACGCGGTCCGAGATCGAGAGCGCCTCCTCCTGGTCGTGGGTCACCGAGACGGCGGTGACGTCGGCTTCCTTGAGGATGGCGCGGACCTCCTCGCGCATCTGCTCGCGCAGGCGCACGTCGAGGTTCGAGAACGGCTCGTCGAGGAGGAGGACGCTCGGTTCAGGCGCGAGCGAGCGCGCGAGCGCCACGCGCTGCTGTTGACCGCCCGAGAGCTGCGTGGGCTTCGAGCCGCGCTGGTCCTCCAGGCCGACGAGTTCCAGGAGGTCGTCGACGCGCGCCGCGGTCTCCTCGGCGTCGCGGTCCTGGAGGCCGAACGCGACGTTCTCCGCGACCGTGAGGTGCGGGAACAGCGCGAAGTCCTGGAAGACGATGCCGACGTCGCGGTCCTCGGGCTTCCGGAATGTATCCGCGTCCGCAATGGGCTCGCCGTCGAGGCGAACCACGCCCTCGTCCGGGCGCTCGAGGCCCGCGAGTACGCGCAGCGTCGTCGTCTTCCCGCAGCCGGAGGGGCCCAGGAGCGTGAGGAGTTCGCCGTCGTGCACGGACACCGAGAGGTCGTCGACCGCGCACTCGGGCCCGAAGCGCTTCGTGACGCCGTCGAGTTCGAGGACGACGGCGTCGCCGGCCGGATCCGTCCGTTCCTCGTCGTCGGCCGCCGGTCGTCCGTACGGGTCCTCGCGGTCGAGCCCTCGTGGAGATTCGTTACGTGACATGGATTCCACCCTCGTTACGCGACATCGTCGCCACCTCGCGACAGCAAGACCAGCATCGAGATCGCGGAGAGGCCCACCAGCGCCAGCGCGGGCACGGCCGCCTTCCCGTAGTGCCTGGACTCCTGTACCATCCAGATGTACGTGACGAGGGTTTCAAAACCTAGCGGTCGCAGCAGGAGCGTCGCCGGGAGCTCCTTCATCGTCGTCAGGAAGACGAGCGCAGCCCCGGAGACGACGCCGGGGACGACCAGCGGGAGCGTGACCTTCCGGAACGTCGCGGCGGGCGAGTGCCCGAGCGTGCGCGCGGCCTCGACGAGCCGGCCGTCGACCTGGAGGAGCGACGACCGGACGCTCCCGACGGCCTGCGGGAGGAACCGGACGACGTACGCGAACACCATGAGCGGGATCGTGCCGTAGATCGCGGGCGCGAACCGGTTCCCCATCGCGACGAGCGCGATGCCGACGACGATACCGGGGACCGCGTACCCGACGTACGTGCCGCGTTCGAGCAGGCGCGTGAGTCGGGAGTCGTCCGCGACGGACGTGTACGCGACGGGGAGCGCCATGAGGATGCTGCCGGCGGCCGCGAGGACGCTCACGGTGAGCGAGTTCCAGCCGTACTCCCAGGAGAACGCGTACCCGGAGCCCGCACCGCCGGTGTCGCGGACGAGCCAGAGGACGAGGAGGCCGACGGGGACGGCGAGGCAGGCGGCGACGACGAGCGCGCAGAACGCGAGCGCGGGCGCCTTCAGCCACCCGAGTTCCAGGCGGGTGCTCGCCCGCGGATTCGTGGACGCGTACCCGGAGGCGTCGCCGGACTCGACCGCGGATTCGAGCGCGATGACGACCGCGGTCACCGCGAGCAACTGCACGGATAGCAACGCGGTGAGCTGGATGTCGTAGTTCGACGTGTAGAGGACTTTCGTGAAGACGTCGTACCCCATGATCGCTGGCGTCCCGAAGTCCGAGAGCGCGTACAGCGCCACGAGGAGCGCGCCGGCGGCGACGCCGGGCAGGACTTGCGGGAGGACGACCTTCAGGAACGCCGAGCGCCGGGAGTGATTCAGGGTGCGTGCGGCCTCGAGGAGGGTGGCGTCGAACGATGCGAGGCTCGCGCGCGTCGCCAGGAAGACGTACGGGAACGTGAACAGGGTCAGGACGAGCACGGTCCCGAGAAGGCCGCGAATCGGGGGGACGTGGACGTCCAGACCGAGCGTGGCGAGCGTCGTCGCGATGTCGCCGTTCGGGCCGCTCGCGTTGAAGTACGCGAACGCGCCGATGTAGCTCGGGACGACGAGCGGGAGCGAGACGGCGACCGTCCAGAACCGACGGCCGGGGAGGTCGGTCTGACTGGTCAGGATCGCCAGTGGAAGGCCGAGGAGGATCGACGCGCCGGTGACGACGGCGACGACGAGGAGGCTGTTGCGGACCGTGTCGAGCTCGGCCGCGAACAGGTCGAAGGCGCCGTCGACCCCGACGCCGGCGGCCTCGACGACGATCCAGAGGACCGGCGACAGGACGAGCGCGGCGACGGCGGCGCTCAGGAGGGTGAGTGCGAGCGTGCCGTCGCCGCGTGCCTCGCGACGGAGCGCCGCGAGCAATCCCTCCTCGGTCGCCATCAGAGGACGCCGACCTCCCGCATCAGTTCGAGGGTCGGTTCGAGGTCGCTGAGCTTCGTGAGGTCGAGCTCCGGCGGGTTGAGTTCGTCGATGGTCGGGAGGTCACCGACGGGCTGGACGCCGGGAATCATCGGGTAAGCGTACGCGCGCGTCGCGAAGAACTCCTGGGCTTCCGCGGTCAGGAGGTGGCGCGCGAACAGTTCGGCGAGCTCGGCGTTCTGCGTGCCCTCGATGGCTTCGATGCCGGAGACGTTGACGAGCGCGCCGGCGTCGTTCTCCGTGAACGCCAGGTCGATCGGCGGGTCCTCGCGGGCGGCCTGCACGCGGAGGGCGTAGTAGTGGTTCGCGAACCCGGCGCCGACCGCGCCGGTGGCGACGCCGCGAGAGGTGAAGTACTCGTCGCGGAACTCCTCGACGTTCTGGTCGAGCATGCCCTGGAGCCACGTCTTCGTCGCTCCGCGGCCCTCCATGATGCGCATCGCGGTGACGAAGGACTTGAACGCACCGTACGTCGGCCCCCAGCCCATCGAGTCGGCGAACTTCGACTGGTTCGCGAACGCGGTGACGTCGCTGGGAATGTCGTCTTCGCTGAACTGGTTCGTGTTGTAGGGGATGGCGCGGGCGCGGCCGGCGACGCCGACCCAACGGCCTTCGGAATCCTGGAGTTCGCTGGGGACGGGACTCAGGACGTCGTCCGAGAGCGACGCTGCGTAGCCCTCGTTCGCGACGAGGCCGAGCGAGGACGCGTCGATGCTCCAGAAGACGTCCGCGCGACTCTGCCCGCTCTTCTTCTCCTCGATGATGGTGTTGGCGAGCTGCGTGGAGGGCGCGGACTTGAGGTTCGCCTCGAAGTCGGGGTACTTCTCCTCGAGGAGTTCGATGAGACCGCGGTAGAGGCCGCCTTCGCCGCCGCCGATGTAGATGGCGAGGCTCCCGGAGAGGTCGTCGAGGTCGTCCATGGAGGTGCCTTCGGGGGCTGCGCGGCCGGAGACGAACGGGCCAGAGCCCCGGAACTCGCTCAGGGAGAGGTCGTTGCTGCTTTCGTCGTCGAAGAGGCCGAGACAGCCCGCGGAGGCCGCGGCTGCACTGACTGCCGACGTCGCGAGGAGTTCGCGGCGACCGATCCGACCGACAGACGCGTCGTCGTTGCTCATACTGGATTTAGGCTGCCCTAAAACGTAAATAGTTGCCGATTCGGAGCCGTGCAGGCACTCGATTGCGTGCCGAGACAGCGACACGAGACGCTACCGGTGACCGCGGCCGCGGCGGCGTCACCGTCGTTGGCCGCGTCGGCCGTCGCGTCCACGCCGGCCGGCGACGCGTTCTCCGTCCGTCAGTCGTCCGCGACCGCTGGCGCGCGCTCGCGCGACGACAGCCCGTCGAGCGCGTCGAGGGCGTCCAGCCAGTCTTGCATGTACTCGCCGACGTGGTTCAGGAACGCACCGTTCTCCCAGTCCCCGAAGTCGCCGTCGGCGAGTGCGGTCGCCATCGCGTCCATCACCGCGGCGTAGGAGTCGGCGTTCGCGCCGGCGTCGTCGACGACCTCCCAGACGTGCTCGTTCAGTTCGAGCCCCGGCACCTCGTTCGCGAGGTCGCCGAACGTCGAGCGCGGGGCCTTGTCGTGGTGACAGAGCGGATCGCCGTTGTAGATGCGCTTCCCGAGGACGTCGCACGCGCGCTTGAGGAACAGCCCGCTCCAGATGTCGTCGAACCGGCCGACGTCCCACGCGTTGTCGTCCATCGGACACTGGTAGAACGCGGGCACGATCTCGCGGCGGAACGCGAGGTTCATCGAGCAGACCGTGAGGTAGTTGCCGCGCGCCGCGACGAAGTCCTCGCCGAAGTCTTCGACGCTCGTGCGGGTCTGGGCCTGCCCCTGGAGGTCGCCGTCCATCAGGATTCGGACCGCGTCGAGGTCGGGGACGTTCGTCCAGAGGCCCTGGGACGCGACGACCTCGGAGACCGTGGTCGTACCGACCTCGCGCTCCTCGTCCATCGCAGAGTACGGGTAGCCCCGCGGGTAGAGGTCGTGCTCGTCGAAGTTCTGGTAGAGGACGTTCACCCACTGCTCGTCCGAGGCCACCTCGGTCAGCTCGCCCTCGTAGGCGAGGTTCGCCATGTGCGTACCGAAGAAGTCCACGTCGTCGTGCGGCCGGGTGTCGTCGTCGACGAACACGCAGTAGGGGTGGTCCTGGGCCCAGAGGTACAGGAGGCCGAAGGAGGTCTGTGCGTGACTCGCCGCGGGCACGAGGTGCTCGTACTCGCCGATCCCGTGTTCTTCGTACCACTCCTCGCGCCCGTTTTCGTCGAACACCTCGCCCTCGACGTCGAGGTCGGAGAGCATGTCGCGCATCTCGTCGGTCGGACAGAAGTCCTCGGTGACGAGGACGAACTCCAGGCGGTCGGTGTCGAAGCCGTGGTCGCGGGCGTTCGCGACGTAGTCCTCGACGCAGTCCCACTCGCGTATCGTCGGCACGACGACGCAGACGTCGGGTTCAGTCATCCGTTGCCAGAACGGTGTTTAGGTATGCCTAAAAGCGTGTCCATTTCTTTCGGCCCGCCTAAAACGGATCCAATCCGGTGGATGCGGTACGCCTACCGCCGCTATCGGGTCGAACGACGCCTCGGACAGCGACTCACTCGTCGGGGAGTTCGTCGATGAGGACGACGGCCTCGCCGTCAACGACGGGCTCGTCCGAGGACTCGTCGTGGACGACAGTCGAGAGTCGATACTGGCGGTTCCCGAGGTCCTCGAGGACCTCGACGGTCGCGCTGACGCGGTCGCCGATCTGGACCGGCCCCTGGAACTCGAGGTCCTGCCCGAGGTAGATCGTCAGACCGGGGAGCCGCGCGAGCGCCGCGCTGATGAGTCCCGAGACGAGCGTGCCGTGTGCGATCCGGCCGCCGAAGCGCGTCTCGGCCGCGAACTCGTCGTCGAGGTGCAGGCGGTTCGTGTCGCCGCTCGCGCGTGCGAACGCTCGAACGTCGTCTTCGTCGATCTCCTTCTCGAAGCTCACCGTATCGCCGACCGTGATGTCGGCCGCCGCGTCGACGGTCCGTTCGAACGTCCAGTCGAGTTCCTCGTACGCGAGCGAGGGGATGGACGCATCGCGGACCTCCTCGACTTCGCTCGCGTCGTCGTCGTAGGCGTCCGCGTACCCGTCGACGGTGAACGCCGAGAACGCCGCTCGGTTCGCCGCCGTTGCTCCTTTCACCGCACTCTCCGCGAAGTTCGTCCAGGCAGACGCCATCGCGGTCAACGGCGTCGAAACGTCGCTGTGTCGTTCGCTCATTCTACCGACGATACGACGGTCGGCGTTAAGTCTCCTTTGGCTTACTGTATAGACCGCCGAATTCGCGCCCCAGAACCGGGTAATACCACGGTCGAGAGGTCGTCGTTCTGGGAGACGAGAGCGGAATCCGCCCCGCGTATCGGACTTCGATGGTAGCGAGGACCATCGAGAACCATTCAGCGGAACGCTTATGACGAGTGGGGTCGTACTGATTGGTGATGACGGACGATGCGCCGAAGATGCCCTGGTCGCCCGCGATGATGCGGCAGTTCCAGGAGCAGATGCAGGAAGCAGGCGAATCCGCGATGAGCACCCAGCAGGAACTGTTCCAGCAGGTCCTCCAGGCCTCCTCGGGCGGGTCCGACGCGATGACGGACCTGCGGGGGCTGACGATGGGATCGGCGATGTTCAAGACCCGCGTCCAGTCCGGCGGACGCATCAGCATCCCCGACGCCGAGCGCGAGGCGCTCGACATCGGCGAGGGCGACATCGTCCAGACGATCGTCATCCCAGTCAAGCGAAACGACAGTGATTCCAATGAGTGACACCACCAACCCCATGACCGCAGTCTTCGAGATGCAGCGCCAGATGATCGAGCAGACCCAGGAGATGACCCACGAAGCCGTCGACGTCCAGAAGGACGCCGTCCACCAGTTCGTCGACGCCCTCGAGAACGTCGAGACCCTCGCCGAGCAGAACAACGACGTCTCGAAGCAGGCCGTCCACGCCTACTTCGACGCCGTCGCGTCCGTGCTCCCCGAGGAGAGCGCCGACCTCTCCGAGTTCGAGCAGCAGGTCGACGACGGTTTCGACCAGCTCACCGAGACCCAGACGGAGGCCTTCGAGGCCATGCAGGACGCGATGCACGACGGTGCGAACGCGTACGACGAGTTCGCGGACGCGTACGTCGACGCCGTCGACTCCTCGTTCGACTCCTTCCTCGACACGCACGAGCGCGTCGAGGCGGACGTCGAGGACGCCACCGAGTCCGTCTCGGCCTGACGTCGACCCAATCGTTTTGAATACACCACCCGCAGTACTTACTATGCCAAACCAACAGACGGTCCCGACGGATTGGAACGACTTCGTCGCCGACATGAACGAGCAGTTCATGGACGCGATGGAGCAGAACATGGAAGCACAGGCGTCGTTCGTCGAGCAGTGGAGCGAGGCCGTGGAGTCCACGAGCATGCGTCAGCCCGAGATGGAGGAGGGCCTCGAGGGCTACAAGAACGCGTACCAGGCGTGGATGGACGCCGCCGACCAGATGGTCGAGCGCGTCGACGACTCGATGGAGGGCGAAGAGGTCGACCCGAGCGAGTTCCGCGACATCTGGCTGAACACCGCGAACTCCGCGTTCAAGGACGTCATGGAGACGACCGCGTTCGCCGCGTGGACGGGGTCGACCGTCCAGCAGATGATGGAGGCCCAGCAGCAGGCCGACCAGATGGCCGAGGACACCCTCCAGCAGCTCGGGTTTGCGACCGACGAGCACGTCACTGAGATCGGCGACCGACTCGTGGAACTGGAGCGCCGCCAGCACGCCGTCGAGCAGAAGCTCGACCGCGTCCTCGAACAGCTGGAGGAGTAACGTGCAGAACCCATTCGCAGCCACGATGGAGGCCCAGCGGCGGGCCTGGGAGAACGCGGCCGACCTCATCGAGAAGACGACGACCGCACCCGATCGCGCGGAGACGTTCCAGGACGTCGAGGTCGGCGAGACGCCGAGCGAGGTCGTCTACGAGGAGAACAAGCTCAGGCTCCTGCACTACGAGTCCCGCACCGAAGAGCAGCACGACGTTCCGATCCTCGTCGTGTACGCGCTCATCAACCGCCCGTACATCCTCGACCTCCAGCCCGAGCGCTCCGTGATCCGGACGCTGCTCGACAACGGGTTCGACGTGTACATGATCGACTGGGACGAGCCGTCGACGCTCGACCGGTCGCTGACGCTCGACGACTACGTCAACCGGTACATGGAGAACTGCGTCGACGAAGTCCGCGAGCGCTCCGGGCAGGACAGCATCAACGTCCTCGGCTACTGCATGGGCGGGACGATGTCGACGATGTACGCCGCGCTCCACCCGGAGAAGGTCCGGACGCTCGCGCTCATGGCCGCGGGCCTGTGCTTCACGGGCGACAGCGGCGTCCTCGAACTCTGGGGCGACGACGAGTACTTCGACCCGGAGGCGGTCACGGACACGTTCCACAACGTTCCCGCGGAGTTCCTGGACGTCGGGTTCGCGCTCATGGACCCCGTCCAGAACTACGTGACGAAGTACGTGAACCTCTACGAGAACGTCGAGAACGAGGACTTCGTCGAGAACTTCGCACGCATGGAGGAGTGGCTCGGCGACGGCATCGACGTCGCCGGCACCACGTTCAACGAGTTCATCACGGACATCTACCAGGGGAACAAGCTGATGGAGAACGAACTCCACCTCGGTGGCGAGCACGTCGACATCGAGAACATCGACATGCCCGTGCTCCAGATCGTCGCGGAGTACGACCACCTCATCCCGCCGGAGGCGTCGAAGCCGTTCAACGACGCCATCCCGAGCGACGACAAGACGATCCTCGAGTTCCCCACGGGGCACATCGGGATGAGCGTCTCCTCGAAGAGTCACGCCGAACTGTGGCCGGACGTCTGCGAGTGGTTCGAGATGCGGATGCCCGACGAGGCCGAGTCGGCCGCAGAGCATGCCGACGCGGAGACGGACGCGGACGCGGCCGTCGCCGAGGACGCGACGGACGCGGACGCCCAGGCGACGGAGGACGGCGTCGAGATCGAGGTCGAAGGCACCGAAGCCCCGTCACTGACGGATCTCAGCGGCATCGGACAGGCGTACGCGGACGACCTCGCCGACGCCGGCTACGAGACCGTCCTCGAACTCGCGAACGCGGACGCGGCGACGGTCGCCGCCGAAGCCGACCTCCCGGTGTCGCGCGTCGAGGACTGGATCGATCAGGCCAGCGCGTACCACGACGAGTAATCGGACCTCGACGCCGTCGACGTCACCGTCAGGTGACGGCGCCGTCGACTACGGGGGCGACGCGGCCGGAGTCACGGTTCTTCTCACGCGCTCGGGCGAACCATTAAGATGCTGTTGGGCGATTGTTCACGTACCCGCGGGTCACCATCGGTGACTCGCATCTCAACGCATGTCTATGGAAGGACGCACCTGTGTCATCACGGGTTCGGGGCGTGGCATCGGACGCGGCATCGCCGAGCACCTCGGGGAGCGAGGGGCGAACGTCGTCGTGAACTACCGGTCGTCCGACCAGGCGGCCGAGGAGACCGCGAACGCCATCCGCGAGAAGGGCGGGAACGCCGTGACGGCGAAGGCTGACGTCTGCGACCGCGACGAGGTGGAGGCGATGCGCGAGCTCGCGCACGACGAGTTCGGGTCGGTCGACGTCCTCGTGAACAACGCCGGCATCACGCAGGACACGCGATTCGTGAACATGACGCGCGAGGAGTGGGACCAGGTGATGGACGTGAATCTCGGCGGACTGTTCAACTGCACGCAGACGTTCTACGACGACATCTGGAACGCCGACGAGGGACGACTCATCAACATCTCGAGCATCGTCGGGAAGCAGGGGAACTTCGGGCAGGCGAACTACGCCGCCGCGAAAGCCGGCGTGTTCGGGTTCACGCGTACCATCGCCATCGAGCTCGCCTCGGGCGGGTCGACGGCGAACTGCGTCGCCCCCGGGTTCACGCGCACCGACATGCTCGCGGAGGTCCCCGAGGACGTGCAGGAGCGCATCGTCGCCCAGATACCGCTGGAGCGCTTCGCCGAGATCGAGGACATCGCGTGCACGGTCCGCTTCCTCGCGACGGAACAGTCGAGCTACATCACGGGCGAGGTCATCGACGTCAACGGCGGCATGGACCTCTGAGCGAACGCAATGGCGGTCGGTCGTCTTCTTTCGGTCGCCACGATCTGGGTCTGTGAGAGATCCTCGCGGGACGGTCCGTCAGCCTCCGGAGCCGACGAGCCGTTCACGTGAAAGAGTGGTGGGTGCGTCGCTGCCGGATCGCCCGACGGCGAGTCCCGTTGGAGCCCGTCAGTACGCGTAGCTCTCCGCAGCGAGCACGAGGCCGCCGTCGTCGCCGAGCGCGAGCGGCGCGTACCGGTCCGACTCGACCTCCTCGAGGTACGCGCGGAACTCCGTTCGGAACCCGTCCGGTGGGTCGTCCCAGAGGCCGACTGCTGCGTCGACGAGCGCGTCAACCTCGACTGTAGCCCCTTCCGCTCCACGGGTGATGCCGTAGAACGCGGACGCGGCCATCTCCCGCATGAGGATGCGAGGCTCGGCGCAGTACGTGCAGCCGTCGAACGCGGCCTGGTACTGGACGCCGCGTTCGTCGTGCTCGTCGCACTCGATCCGGTCGAGGTGATCGATCTCTCGCATCTCGACGTCGAACGGTGGTGCGTCGTCGACGTCGACGACGAAGTACCCGCCGAAGCGCTGTTCGCCCGTCTCCGGGTTCGTGTACTGGAGGAACGCCGAGTTGAGGCGTCGGTCGACGTGCCGGCCGAGGTGGGTGTTCCCACAGAAGTGCGCGCGGCCGTCGAAGTGATCGACGAGCCGCCACCGCTCCATGTGCGTGACGAGTACCACGTCGGACTCGACGGCGGAGATCGAGTTCGTGAACCGCTGCCCGCCGACCGAGACGCAGCCCTCCTCCGGAATTCGCGTGCCGACGTCCAGATCGTACTCGAAGTCACCGAAGCGATCGCGGTTCCCGTACACCCACACGAGGCCGTGACGGGCGTGTTCGGCGATGGCTTCGAGGTGCGGTTCGACCGCTTCGAGCTGCTGGGCCGCAGTCGGCCGGTCCGTCCGTACCGCGTTCGTGAAGTCGCCGACGTGGACGGCGAAGTCGAACGTCTCGCCCTCGACGTCGTCGAGGAGTCGCCGGAGCGATTCCGTGTCGCCGTGATGGTCCCCGAAGACGAGAAATCGCTGTGTCATCGGTCGCCGGTACGAGCAGTCACGTAGTAAACATTTTCCTGGCGGGCGGGGCCGTCGGACGACGGATCAGGGGGAGCCGATCAGGCGCCGTGGTCGCCGAGTGCGACCTGCGTGGTCTGCTCGAGGCCGTCCTCGATTCCGAGTTCGTCCTCGAGTGCGCGGCTCGCGGACTCGAGTGGGACGTCGAGTTCGTAACTGTAGAAGTTCCCGCGGCTCCCCGACCGGTTCTCGCGAGCGGTGAGGATGCCGAGCATCCGGAGGTCCGAGAGGTGATTGTGGACGCTCCGCTGCGCGAGACTGTCGACGCCCATCGCGTCGCAGACGTCGAGGTAGCGGTCGTAGATGTTCCGCGAGCGCTCGGGCGTGCGGCCGGCGCGAGCGAGAGAGACGACGGCGAGCAGCGCGAGGTGGCCGTGCTGAGTGAGCTGTCGAATGCCCTCCTCGACGCGTTCGCGTTCGAGTTCGTGCTGGGCCTGCTCGACGTGGCGTTCCTCGAGGAAGTCGTCGCCGCTGTTCTGTGCTTGCTCGCCGGCGAGCAGGAGGAGGTCCAGTGCCTGCCGCGCACTCCCGCGGTCCTTCGCGGCGAGTGCCGCGCACAGGCGGACGACGGCGTCGTCGTAGACGTCCTCGCGGAGCGCGATCTCCGCACGCGAACTGAGGATGTTCGAGAGCTCCTGGGCGTTGTACGGCGGGAACTGGAGTTCGCGCTCGCAGAGCGTGTCCTGCACTCGTGGGTCGAGCTGATCGCGGAACTTGAAGTCGTTCGAGATGCCGATGATGCCGACCTTCGCCTCCTCCAGGTCGCCCTTCGAGCGCGCTCGCGGGAGCTCGTACAGCAATTCGTCCTTCTCGCCGATCGAGTCGATCTCGTCGAGGACGAGGAGGACGGTGCCGCCGACGTCGTCGATCTCCTCGTAGAGTTTGTTGAACACCGTCTGCTGGGGGTAGCCGGTCGTGGATATCTCGCCGCCGTCGGGCCGAAGTTCGTTCACGAGCTCAACGGCGACCTGGTACGACGAGGAGAGCGGTTTGCAGTTGAGGGTGAGGACGGAGAGGTCGATGTCGTCGTAGCCGCTCGCGTCCTCGCGGAGTCGGTCGAGGAGGTACTCGGTGACGGCGGTCTTCCCGACGCCGGTGTTCCCGTAGAGGAAGATGTTGTTGGGCTCCCAGCCGTCGATGACGGGCTGGAGGGCGTCCATGTACGCGTCGATCTCTTCGTCGCGCTCCTGGATGCGGTCAGGCTGATAGCTCTCGCGGAGGGCGTCCTTGTTGGCGAATATCGTCCGCTTCCGCTCGAACCGACGCATGACTCGGACGGTAGCACTCCCCCTATTTAACGACCGCCTTTTCACGTGATTCACGTGATTCGAGTGAAGACCCGAACTGGGCCAGACAGCCGCCCCCTCCGCGGTACTTTGGTCGTCATTAGCTAGCACAGTTTGGTTCGTCGTTGTCGTTGATTGTCTAGCTAGTTGTAGTAGTAGACTAGGAATACAACGTATTTGAGATGCAACGTATTTGAGATGGGAATTGAGGTGAAGATGACGTGTGTAAGGGGTCGAGTTGGTTCGTCAGTCGTTCGCAGAGGGAGGTGAGAGACACCGTCGTTTCGTGTGAAGCGGGTGTTGGGCTAGGGGTCACGTGCGAGCACACCGGTGTTTCGAGTGAAGCGGTGACACGTTCGATAGGCTGGCCAGCGCGCGAACAGCGTCGGGTAGTAGAATCAGGTTCGAGAGGGCTTCTGACGGCCGTCTCCTCCGAACCCCCCACCACCGTTGCAGGTGAAGACGTCATTTCGACGAGAACCCCGCCGCGGCCACGACCCACGGACCCTGCCCCACCCTATCCACGCTTCACTCGCAACGGTGGTGTCTCTCTCCCCACTCTCTCACTCTCCCCACCCGCTCACTCCCCCACCCGCTTACCCCCCCACCCGATCACTCCCCCACCCGATCACTCCCCCACCCGATCACTCTCCACTCGGCCAGACGCGACCGTGCCATCGACCGATCCACGCACCCCACGCCGAACCATCACGGTCCTCCACTCGCAGCGGTGGTGGGGGTGGTACGTCGCAACCACTCCGGATAACCCTTCCTTCGACTGCACGTCGGCGCCGGGACCGACGTTTCACTCGCAACTCCGGTGGGGTCGTTTCGAGTCATCTGCACGAAGGCGGGCGACGTCCACTTCCCCGGAGACCGCCGTCATCCCCCCATTTCGAGTGGACGGGACCCTGCACCAACACGGACTTATAAGGCACGTCCGGGCGAGTTCCAACGCATGCGAGATGTTGCGATCATCGGCGCGTCCATGACCCAGTTCGGGCAGCGCGACGCGTGGATACGGGAGTTACTCGCCCAAGCGGGCGACGCCTGCCTCGAGGACGCGGGCGTGGAACCGTCGACGCTCGACCACCTCTACGTCTCGAACATGGCGAGCGGCGAGTTCGAGGGGATGACGGGCGTCCCGAACTCGCTCGCGCACGACCTCGGCTGCCTGGGTGCGTACACCCAACGCGTCGACCAGACGTCGAGTTCCGGCGGCGCCGGCATCTACGCCGCCTGGCAGTCGATCGCGAGCGGTGCGAGCGACGCGACGCTGCTCGTCGGCGGCGAGAAGATGACCCACCAGACGACGGCCGAGTCGACGGACGTGATCGCGTCGATCACGCACCCCGTGGAGTACAAGCACGGCGTCACGCTCCCGAGCTTCGCCGGCCTGACCGCACGACACTATCTGGAGCGGTTCGACGCACCCCGGGAGAGCCTTGCAAAAGTCGCGGTGAAGAATCACGAGAACGGAACGCGGAACCCGCACGCGCAGTTCCGGAAGGAGGTCGGGCTGGAGACCGTCATGGAGTCGCCGATCGTCGCCGACCCGCTACGACTCTACGACTTCTGTCCAATCACGGACGGCTCCGCGGCACTGATGTTCGTCCCCGTCGACGAGGCCGAGTCGTACGTCGACGGCCCCGAAGACTACGCGGTCGTCTCGGGCGTCGCCGGGGCGACGGACACGCACGTCGTGCACGAGCGCGAGGACCCGACCGTGATGGGCGGGGTCGTCGAGAGCGGCGAGCGCGCGTTCGACATGGCGAACCTGGACCCCGGCGACGTCGACGTCGCGGAACTCCACGACATGTTCACGATCCTCGAGTTCCTCCAGATGGAGGGCCTCGGGTTCGCAGCGCACGGCGAGGCCTGGAAGCGCGTCGAGGCGGGCGATACGAAGATGGACGGCGACCTCCCCGTGAACACCTCCGGCGGGTTGAAGTCGAAGGGCCACCCGCTGGGGGCGAGCGGGGTCGCGCAGGGCGTCGAGATATACGAGCAGATCGTCGGCGAAGCGGGGCCGCGCCAGGTCGACGCGGACGTCGCGGTGGCGTGCAACGTCGGCGGGTTCGGGAACTGCGTCATCACCACCATCCTGGAGGCAGCAGCATGACCGACCGAGAATCACGATACCACGGCGACCAGTCCAGCGATCGTGTGCGTACCGACGGCGGAGAACGGGACGACGACTTCGAGAGCGCCCACGACGGCGAAGCACCGGTCCGCGAAGGACATCTGTCCGGGGACGACCTGACGGCGTACGTCTGCACGAACGGGCACGCGACGTTCCCCGGCCACCAGCGGTGCCCGGAGTGCGGCGCGGTGCAGTCGACGACCCTCGACCTCTCGGAGACGCGCGCGTCGGTCGTGACGTGGACGACGAGCATGGCGACGCCGCCGGGCGTCCGCGAACCGAACCACCTCGCGATCGTCGAGTTCGACCTCGACGCGGCACTCGACGGATCGAGCGGCTTCACTCCGGGGACCGTCGAGGGGCCGGTGCGGACGCTCGCACAGTTGACGAGTGAAGACGTGGAGTCCGGCGACGTCGTCGAGCCGACGTACGTCGAGGAGCTCCGCGAACCGGGCGCGGGCATCCGAGAGCCCGACAGCCAGTCCTGGGACGGCTATCGGTTCCAGCCGGTGGACGACTGAGCGATCGACCGGTCTCGTTCTTCAGACTTCGGCGACGACCCGGTGCGTTCTCAGTCCTCGACGGCGGTCAGCGCGACGACGTACTGCGAGCCGAACACCGACGGGTCAGGTGCGGGAACGCCAGCGCGCTCGTATACCCCGACTGGGATGCCGACGTCGCCCAGCAGGAGGTCGCCCGGCACCGAATCGAGTCCGGTCTTCGGGAGGGCGAGTGCGAGCGTGGCGTTCGGGTGGACGGCACGCCCCGGCGCCTCGCCGGTGGTCGCGTCGAACCCGCTGGGGACGTCGAGCGAGAGCGCTCGCTTCGCGCCTTGGTCGACGACCTGCGCGAGGTCGCCGGCGGGGCCCTCGAGTGCGTCGGCGAGGCCGTAGCCGACGAGAGCGTCGATAGCGACGTCGGCGTCGAGGACGGCGTCGACGGCGGCGTCGACGACGTCGTCGGTCGCGTCCACGAGCGTCGCGTCGGTCCCGTCGAGCGCGTCGGCCTGCGCCGCGGGCGCAGCCTCGAGCTCCGAGTGAGCGCGGTCGAGCGCGACGGTGACGTCAGTGCCGTGGTTCTCGAGGTGCCGGGCGGCGGCGAGGCCGCCGCCGCCATTGGCGCCACCGCCAGCGGCGACGAACGCTCGCTGGGGGCGGTCGCCGACCACCGCGCGGCTCGCCTTCGCGAGGTTCCGACCGGCGTTCTCCAGCATCGACGGGAGCGACAGCCCGACGTCCTCGACGGCGACGCGGTCGACCTCGCGCATCTCGTCGGCCGTCACCGCCGGAACGGGCACGCCGCGCGTCGTCGCGAACGACGGATGCACGCACGACTCCTCGTCGGTCCCTTCCGGGTCGTTCTCGACGCCTCGCGTCATGCGTCCGCACCGTCGCTCGAACGCCCCGGGTCGTCGTCGCCGTCGCCGCTCCGATCGTCGTCAGATGCGCCGTCGCCGTTGCCGCCAGACGAACCGTCACCGTTGCCGCTCCGATCGCTCGCGTCACCGTCCGCACCGTCGCCGTCGCTGCCCGCAGCGGCACCGTCCGCCTGCTGGCCGTCGTCGCGCTTCCCGTAGCGGTCCTTGAGCGTCTCCAGTTCTGCGTCCACGTCGACTTGCACGCCGCCAGCGTCGTCCGTCCGTCCTCCGGTGGCGTCGTCGACGGCGTCCTCGTCCTCGACGGGCGTCGAACTCGCGGCGTCCGCTCGCCGCTGGTCGTCGGCGCGCGCGGCGCGGTCCTCGAAGTCGTCGAGCGTGTGGTCTCGTTCGCGTGCCTCAGCGAGCCGCCCCTGGACGTCGTCGCGGAGCGTCCGCGCCTGGTCGAGGAGGTCGCCCGCGGCGCCGTCGTCGGGGAGCGACCCCGACTCGAGCGCGGTCTGGAGGTCCGCGAGCGATCCCTCGAGTCGCTCGAGCGTCCGGTCGCTGACGTCCGCGAGCCGATCCGCGGACCCGCTGGCGCGCTCCCGTGCCTCGCCAGCACGCTCTCGCGCCCGGTTCCCGGTGCCGACGAGGCGGATCGCTCGCTGGACGGTCTCCAGGAGCTTGATGTTGACCTCGAGGATGGCGATGGTGCCGGGGATGGCCACCTCGTCGGCGAACCGGAGCACCTCGCCGGGCGACGGCGGCCGGGGGATGCCCATCGGCCCGCGGGGCGCCTCCCGCTTGAGTTCGTCGCGGAGGTCCTCCAGCGCCCGCGTCAGGTCCTCGGCGGCGTCCGCGAAGTCGTCGTCCCTGCGGTCGGTCATGCGCCACGCTTCTCGCCTGACGGACAAAAGTCTGGCCCGGTTCGCGGGCCACCCAGCGAGTCGCCATCGCCGCCTACGTCCCGGCACCCAGCGAGTCGCCATCGGCGCCTTCGCGTCGGCGCGTCGAAGATTCTGGTGGGTGCGGCGGCCGCTGGATTATTGAGCCAACCCGAATGCCACAATGTTTATTATATACTGTGTACCTAGTTCCGCAAGAATGCGGACCGACCACGGCGGGGGCGTGCCAGACAGTACTGCGTTCGCGCAGACGCTGTCCAGCCTGAAACAGGAGGGCAGCAACATCTTGCTCGTCGGGCGGACGAGCGGTTCGGCGCATCAGGCGGCGTGCGAGCGACTGCTCGGCGACGGCGAGGAGCTACGCCGTCGCGTCTACGTCTACACCGCCGAGAACGAAGCGTGTGGGTTCACGGCGACCGCGCCAGGCCCGGACGATTCGGCGTGTATCGTCGCACAGGAGACGGCGGACGGCGACGACGACGGCATGCACGACGCCGTGCCGTCGTCGATCGAGCGGACTGTCGTCGGCAACCAACTGCTCGCCTCTCTCGGCGCGGAGACCATCGACGCGGTCGCCGCGTACGACGACGAGTTCGACCTGGCGCCCGCGGAACTCCGCCTGTGCTTCGACTCGGTGACGCCGCTCCTCCGCGACCACAAGTCCGAGAACGTGTTCCGTCTCCTGCACATGGTGACCTCTCGCGTCCGCGAGGTCGACGGGATGGGTCACTTCCACCTCCCGCTGGGGCGGGACAGCGACTACGTTCACTTGCTCGAACCGCTATTCGACGCGATCGTCGAGGTCCGGGACGGCGACGATGGCCTCCAGCAGCGCTGGGACCTCCGGGATCGCGGCGCGGACACCGGCTGGATAGAACTGTAAGGTCGACCGGCCGCGGGGCGTGCGTGCGCTCCAGTACGGTACAGTCTCTCCCGTGCGTGCACTCCCCTACTCCCGCGATGACGAGGGTCGCGCGTATCGAGTCTCGATATCGGACGAGCCTCTTTACCGACGAGCGTGCTACGGCCAGTATCATGACCTCCGAGGTCGCCGATCAGCTCCCGACGGACGTCACCGATTCGCTTTTGGCCGGCGTCGCCGATCCGCTCCTGGCCGGCGTCGCCGATCCGCTCCTGGCCGGCATCGCGGCTGCGACGCCGCTGCAGGTCGAGTTGAGTGCGCAGTTCCTGGCGGGTATCGCCGGGACGATACTCCTGATGTTGTTGTTCCTCATGGTCGTCGTCCTCTGGGACATCGCGCTCGCGCTCAGGGACGTCGCCGAGAAGATCGACTACCTCGAGGACGACGTCGACTCGGACCTGGCGATGATCAACGGGACGTTGACGCGCATCTACGACCGAATGGGTGGCGGGTCGGCCGCCTCGGCGCCAGAGGGGCAGGCCGGGGCGGACGCCGGCGTCGGCGCGCCGGGGTCGCCGCCAGCCGGGAGTCGGCCGTCGAACGGGACGGCTGACGCCGCCGATGCGTCGATCCGTCGTGGTCGCGTGGGGGCGGACGCCACGGGGGCGACGGCTGGGGTGGGGGCCGCGGCACCCAGGGGTGGTGGCCGAGTCGATGGGGCGACGGCAGGTGCGGACGCGACTGGCGGAGCGAACGCAGCGACCGGTTCGGGGGCAGTGGCCGGAGCGGCTGGCGGGAGCAGCGTTGCGGACGACGCGGAGGCGGAGGAAGCGACCCCCGACTCGACCCCAGCCGAGACGGTCGACGAGCGAGGCGAGGGCGCAGACGCGGACGCCGAAGGATCGCCGTCCGACGAAGCGACCAGCGACGAAGCGGCGACTGACGAAGCGGCGAGCGGCGAGGTGACCACCGACGAGGCGGCGATCAACGACGACGCGACCGATGTCGACGTCGTCGAGGACGAGTCGGCCGTCGGCGACGAAAGCGTCGCGGGACCGACGGCCGGTTCCGATGGTGACGGAGCGACGCCCACTGCGCCACGGCGGAACGTCGGCCGGTTCGCTGGCGACGGCCGCGGCGACACGGCGTGGTACGACGTCCGCATGGACGTCCCCCCGGTCGCTCGCCCCGGTAGCGGCTCCGATGAACCCGCGGGCATCGAGGCTCTCGAGGACCGCGACGACGCCGGCCCGGGGCCGTTCGGACTGCACCGACCGGGGTTGCGCTCGCAGCTCCAGTCGGACGCGGACGACGACCACGCGAGTACCGAGCCGGTGGATGGGGACGACTCCGAGGTGGGGACTGAGGTCGACGAGGACGTGGATCCGAACCCCGTGTCCTCTTTCGGCGAGGAGGACATCGGCGAGACCACCGTGACCGACGTCGCGACGACGTCGCTCGCGGACCTCCACGACGACGGGGACGAGGCTGCCGGTTCCGATGACGAGGCGGTCGCCAGTGACGAGGCGGTCGACGGGGACGAGACAGTCGATTCCGGCGACGACTCGCTGGACGGTTCTGCCGGCGACGACGTCACGACCGGCCAGGGTGACGTCGCAGTGGCCGGTACGTCGGACGCGGACGACGAAGATGGCGCGGACGACAACGGTGACGTGGACGACGAAGATGACGCGGGCGCGGACGGTGCCGTCGCGGACGGCGTGGTCGCGGATCTGGCGGAGACGAAGGCGGAGATCCGGGCGCGCCACAGCGACGAGGACGGGGTGCTCGATTACGCGTCGCTCCAGCAGGAGGCTGCGGAGACGCCGGGCGTGAAGGGAAGCGGGATGCCGGCCGAGGAGATGCTCGACGCGCTCGCGGCCGCGGCCGTCCACGGCGACCAGCTCGCGGCTGACGCGGACGACGAATCCACTGACGAATCGAGAGCGGCGTCCGGGGAGAGCGAGCCGGACGCTCTCGAGGACGCACTCGCGGACCGCCGCAACGACGACGCGGACGACGACGCGACTGGCGACGACGCGACCAGCGACGGCTCACTCGACGCGGAGGAGTCGCCTTCGGAACTGGATGAGGCCGCCGTCTTCGAGGACGCGGGCGACGATGCGACCGACGACGACGGGATCGCGGACCTCGTGAATCGCGAACTCGATACGCTCACGCAGGAGGTCGGCGGGACGAGCATGACGCCCGACGTCGCCGACGAGGAGCTCGACGGCGCGGTCGACGCGCTCGACGACGGCGCGTACACGTTCCCGCTCTCCGGGTCGTCGTTCGCCGTCGGCGCATCCGCGGACGCGGAGACGGCGACGCTGTCGTTCACGCCGGACGAGTCCGTCGACCTCGGGGGTGCGCGCGAACGGCTCCTCAAGTACCAGCTCCGGAACTACCTCGACCGGGACGACACCGCGCACGCCGAGCTCTCCGTGGACGAGGGCACCGTCCGCCTCGAGATCCCGGGCGCGAACGGGGCCGCGGTCGACGCGTGGGCGGACGCCGCCGTCCAGATCATCGACCGGACGCTCTACCTCTCGAAGGACGACGACTGACGGCCGTACGCGGCCATATACCCGTATCGGCCGGGGGTTGGCGGGCCGACCGTTCGTCTTGTCGAGACCGAAAGACCGAGGGTCGGCGTCGGCGCATTGGACGGTATGGACGACAAGTCGTACGCGGTCGAGGTGGACGTCCGCTATCAAGACGTGGACGCGCTCGGGCACGTGAACAACGCCATTTACGCGACGTACCTCGAGGAGGCGCGCGTCGAGTACCTGCAGGACGTACTGGGTGACGTGGAGATCGAGGCGGTGATCGCGAACCTCGAGATCGACTTCTTGCGGCCGGTGACGATGGACGACGACCACGTGACGGTCCACATCGCGGTCGCGGACCTCGGCACGAAGAGCATCACGTTCGAGTACGAGGTGTACGCGACCGACGAGCTGGCGGCGACCGCGTCGACGGTGCAGGTGGCGTACGACCGTGAATCGCGGGAGGCCGTCGAGCTCCCGGACCGGTACCACGAGCGAGTACGCGAGTTCGAAGGCCTGGATTGACGGCGTCGCCGTACTGCCGTCCCGCCGGGGCCAGGACCCCTGCGGTCACGGACGGGCGCCTGGTCGACGGCGGCGGAAGCGAGGGCTTTTGACCGAACCCGACGAAGGCTTGCTCGTGCGACTGGAGAACAGCTTCATCGGCGTGCGTGGGGTGGGCGAGAAGACGGAGCGGAACCTGTGGCGCGAGGGCGTCACGCACTGGGACGAGTTCGAGCGGTCGCGGGTGTCGTCGACGCGCGGGCTCGGGGAGACGACCGCGGACCGCATCGAGTCGTTCCTCGCGGACGCCCGCGAGCGACTGGATGACGGCGACTCGCGGTTCTTCGGCGAGCAGTTCCCGAGCGACGAGCGCTGGCGGCTGTACGAGAACTTCCGTGACGAGACGCTGTTCTTCGACATCGAGACGACGGGACTGGACGAGCACCGGAACGACGTGACGACGGTGAGCTTCCACATGGACGGAGAGACGGAGACGCTCGTCCGCGGGCAGGACCTGACCGCCGAGCGCGTGCGCGAGCAGTTCGACGCGGCGTCGATGGTGGCGTCGTTCAACGGCGCGCGCTTCGACGTCCCGTTCCTCGAGGCGGAACTCGGCGTGACGCCGGACGTCCCCCACCTCGACCTCATGTACCCGTGCAAGCGCGTCGACCTCACGGGCGGCCTGAAGCGCATCGAGCGCGAGATCGGACTCGAGCGCGACCAGCCGGACATATCGGGGCGCGACGCCGTCCGGCTCTGGCACCAGTACCAGGACGGCGACGAGCGCGCGCTGGAGACGCTCGTCGAGTACAACCGCGACGACACCCGGAACCTCCGCGTGCTCGCGGACGAGGTCGTGACGCGACTCGACGACCACGTCCGCCCGTCGGACTTCGAGGCGCTCTCGAACGCGTAGGACGACTCACGGGCCGCCCTGTCGACACGCTACTTATGAACTATCTAGTCACTTCGACGGAATCTCCTTGCGGGAGCCCGTCGAACCGTCGGGTATGAGATCTCGTTCCAGGCCGGGTGGCGAGGCGAGCGACGGCGATGGGGTGACCGACGGCGATGGGACAGCCGACGGCAACGCAGCGGTAGGGGACGATACGGCTGATACGTCCACGGGGGAGCGTCGACGACCGCTGGACGCAGCAGCGACTCGTGGCGAGCGCGCGAAGCCACCGTACGTAGACGAACTCCCCGTCGTGGGGAAAGTCGTGCAGTTGATGCGGCACACGAACGAGTTCTACGAGGAGGTCGGGTACGGGTACGACGCGGACGTGGTCGCGTACTCGGTGAACCGAACGGACGCGGTGATGGTGACCCATCCGGAGTACGTCCAGCAGGTGCTCGTCGAGGAGGATGCGGACTACCGGAAGGGGAAGGTCCTGTCGCGCGCGTTCGACGGCCTCGCGCCGAACGGCCTCGTGGCGAGCGAGGGCGAGCAGTGGACGCGGGACCGCGCGCTCGTCCAGCCCGCGTTCTACCGGGAGCGGATCGAGACGTACGCGGACGCGATGGTGGACGAAACCGAGCGGACGACCGACGCGTGGGCCGAGGCCGACGTCGTGCGCGTCGACACCGACCTGAAGGACCTCACCCTGCGCATCATCGCTCGAACGATGTTCGGCACCGACCTCTCGGGCGACGGCGCGGTGATCAGGGACGCCGCCGAGGTGATCCTGGAGCGCTTGCAGCCGACGAACCCGAGTTCGTTCCTGCCGCCGTGGGTGCCGACGCCGACGAACCGCCGGTTCCTGCGGACGATGCGCGATTTGCGGGACGTGATGGACGACCTCGCCGACGAGCGGCGAGCGAGCGACGATACCGGCGACGACTTGCTCTCGATGCTCGTCGACGCGGAGTACGCGGACGGGTCGACGATGGACCGCGAGGTCCTCCAGGACCACCTCGTCACGTTCGTGTTCGCTGGTCACGAGACGACCGCGTTGTTATTGACGTGGGCGCTCTGGTTGCTCGCGAACGACCGGGACGCGCAGTCGCGCGTGCACGACGAACTCGACGAGGTTCTGGACGGCGACGCACCGACCGCGGAGGCGGTCGCGGACGCCGAGTATCTGGAGAACGTCGTCGACGAGACGACGCGACTCCGTCCGCCCGCGTACAACATGTTCCGGGAGACGAAGCGCGACGTCGAGATCGGTCCCTACGAGGTTCCCGAGGGAACGGTCGTCACCACCCCGCAGTGGGTCGTACATCGCGACGAACGCTGGTTCGACGACCCCCGCGAATTCGACCCTGCCCGGTGGACTCAAGAGACACGTGAAGCGCTCCCGGAGTACGCGCACTATCCGTTCGGTGGTGGCCCGCGGTCGTGTATCGGGAACCGATTCGCGACGCTCGAGGCGAAGCTCGCGCTCGCGACGATCCTCGACCGCTTCGCGGTCGAACCGGTCACGGACGAGGTCGACGTGTCGTTCAGCGCGACGCTCCAGCCGGACCGCCCGGTCGAGCTCGCGTTCACCGAGCGCTGAGGGCGCGTCGGCCGCGAGGCCCGCGGGTGCTCGCTACGCGTCGAGCGCGTCGGCGACGTACTCGACCGCGTCCGCGGGCGATTCGGCGGCGTACGCGCCATCGACGTCGTGCGTTCCGAGACCTGCGACCGGGCGGTCGTAGACGCCCGCGAACCCGAGTTCGCTGAGGGTGCCGTGGCTGCCGTCGATGGCTACCACGGCGTCGCCGTTCAGGGGGACGAGCGCGTTCCGCGCGTGGCCCAGTCCCGTCGCTATCACGACGTCGACGTGCTCGTTCGCGGCGTCGCGGTCCTCGCCGGGGAGGATACCGATGGTCGTCGCCCCCGCGGATTCTGCGCCCTCGCAGGCCGCGGCCATGACGCCGCCACGACCGCCACAGACGAGGTCGAACTCCTGCTCGCCGAGGAGACGGCCGACCTCGCGTGCAACCTCGTGGTCGTCCGCGCCGACGCTCCCGCCACCGATGACGCTCACTCGCATGTCGAACGTTCGGGACGGGACTGCAACCAACCTACCGATGCCCGGGGCGTCGACGACCGCGCCGGAACGTCTTTGTTTCGCGCCTCTGAACCGTCGATCAAGATGCGCATCGAGGACCAGCTGCCGGGGTTCGTCGAGCGCCGGATTCCGGACCGTCCCGACTGGGTCGCGGATAGCCCGCGCGACCCGCGGACCGCCGCCAAGGTGTATGGCGCGTTCGCGCTCGCGTTCTCGACGCTGTTCATCGGACTCCCCGCGTTGCTCGTCTCGGAACCGGCCGCATCGCTCTGGGTGCCCCTCGTCGTCGCGAACGCTGGTGCATGGACCTGGGCGCTCTGGCGGTGGCGTATTCCGGACGCTGGCCCGGTCTCGCGGCGGAACGCGTTCTGGACTGGACTCGGCATCGGGACGCTCTCCTGGCTGACCCTCGGCCCGCTGCTGTCCATGGGGTACACCGCCTACGTGTACGTCAGCGACGGCTCGTTCGTGCCGCTCAATGCACTCTGGGATGCGGTCGCATACGGCGTGTATTACTCCATCGGCGGATTCGTCGTCACCCTCGGTATCCCCACCGTCGCGAGCGTTGCCCTGGCGCTGTGGATGATCGACTACGAGACGCACCGTGGCCGCGAGAAACGAGAAGCGAACTACGACTTCCAGTGAAGGACCGACGACGCGGTCAGCCCGTGGCTACTTCCCTTCGAACTCGGGCTCGTCGTCGCCGAAGAACGCGTTGATGCCCTCGTGGACGTCCTCGGAGTTGACGACGTGGCCGAAGCCCATCGACTCGATCTCCAGGCCGGCGTCGCTGTCGTCCCAGCCCTTCAGCATCGCGCGCTTCGCGAAGCGCTGTGCGAGCGGTGGGCCGCCCGCGAGCTTCTCGGCGTACTCGACGGCTGCGTCCTCGAACTCGTCGGGCTCGTAGACCTCGTTCACGAACCCGAAGCGCTCCATCTCGTCGGCGGGGAAGCGCTCGGCGGTGAAGATGATCTCCTTCGCGCGCCCCATGCCGACGATGCGCTGGAGGCGCTGCGTGCCACCCCAGCCCGGGAGGAGTCCGAGGTCGAACTCGGGCTGGCCGAACTCGGCGCGCGTGGAGGCGACGCGGACGTCCGCGCACGTCGCGAGTTCCATGCCGCCGCCGAGACAGTAGCCGTCGATCGCGGCGACGACCGGCATCTCGATCTCCTCGAGGCGACCGAACGTCTCCTGGCCGTACTTCGAGAGCTCGACCGCTTCGAACGGGTCCGCGCCGCTGCCGGCGATGCTCATGAAGTCCGCGCCCGCGGAGAACGCCTTCGAACCCGCACCCGTCAGCAGGAGCGCGCGAACGCTATCGTCCTCGTCGACGACGTCGATGGCGTCGTCGAGCTCCTCGATGAGTTCGAGGCTGATGGAGTTCATCTGCTGGGGGCGCGAGAGCTCGATCTGCGCGACCTTCTCGCCGGGGTACGTCAGTTCGAGCGTGTCGAACGACGGCGCGCCGTCGTCCTCGGCACCGTCGTCGTCGTAGAATCCGCCGGCCTCGGCGAACTCGGCGAGGTGGTCGAACGCCTCGTAGCGCGGATGCCCGGACTCCTCGTGGGCAGCCTCGAGCGCTTCCGCGAGCCGGGCGACGCCGTACTCGTCGGCGAACTTCGCTGGGCCCTTCGGCCACCGCCCACCGAGTTTGACGGCGGTGTCGATCTCTTCCGGGGAGGCGACGTCGTCGCCGACGAGGTACGCGACCTCGTTCGCGAGCACCGCGAGCAGGCGCTCCTTGACGGTCTCGCTGAACAGGTCGTCGTCCATCGGGACGTCCGCGCCCTCGCCGTCCTCGTAGTCGTAGAAGCCCTTCCCGGACTTCTGGCCGAACTCCTCGTTCTCGACCTTCTCGACCATCATCGGCGCAGGCTCGTAGCGGTCGCCCGCGACCTCGTGCATGTAGTCGAGCACGTGGTAGCCGACGTCGATGCCGACGTAGTCCGAGAGCTCGAAGCTCCCCATCGGGAGGCCGATGTCGAACTTCGTCGTCGCGTCGACCTCCTCGATGGTGGCGACGCCGTCGTCGACGAGCCACGCGGCCTCGTTCATCAGCGGGACGAGGATGCGGTTCACGATGAACCCGGGGACGTCCTTGCGGACGCGGACGGGCGTCTTCCCGAAGTCCTCGGCGAGCGCTTCGACGAGGTCGAGCGTCTCCGTGTCGGTGTGTTCGCCGGAGATGACCTCGACGAGGTCCATGCGGATCGGCGGGTTGAAGAAGTGCATCCCGCAGAACGCCTCGGGGCGGTCGGTGAACTCGGAGAGGTCCGTGATCGACAGCGACGACGTGTTCGTCGTGAAGATCGCGTGGTCGGGCGCGTACGCCTCGACGTCCGTCCACGTGTCCTCCTTGATCTCCATCTTCTCGGGGACGGCCTCGATGACGACGTCGGCGTCGGCGACGGTCTCCTCGAGGTCGACGAGGGGTGTGACGCGGTCGAGCGCGTCGTCGGCGTCCTGTTCGCTGATCTGGTCGCTCTCGGCGAGCTTGCCGAGCGACCACTCGATCTTGTCGTAGCCGTCCTGGACGAACTCGTCCTTGATGTCACGCATGGCGACGTCGTAGCCGGCGAGGGCCGCGACCTCCGCGATACCGTGGCCCATGTTACCAGCGCCGAGAACTGCGACGGTGTTGACTTCTTCCAGCTCCATGGCCGAGAAGACAACTGGCAATCGTTTCAAGGTTTCCCTTACCGAACCCGGGAACTGCTCTCTAGTTTACGGCCGGGTACATAGCTTTTTAACGAACAATGCGTTAATGGTTTACTATGGACTTCGCGCTCTCAGACGAGCAGAAACAGGTCAAAGAGGAGGTCGCACGGTTCGCCGAGAACGAGGTCGAACCCGTCGCGAAGGAGTACGACGTGAACGAGGAGTACCCCTGGGAGGTCATGGAGAAGGCCGCCGATGCCGGCCTGCTCGGCGCACACATCCCCTTCGAGTACGGGGGCGCGGACTACGGCAACCTCGAATCCGCACTCATCACCGAGGAACTGTTCGCAGTGGACCCCGGCATCGGGCTCTGCCTGACTTCGGCGTCCTTCGGCGCGGACGCCATCATGGAGTTCGGGACGGAAGATCAGAAGGAGCGCTTCCTCGAACCCATCCCGAAGGGCGACGCCATCATGGGCGCGGCCATCAGCGAACCCGACACCGGGAGCGACGTCTCCTCGGTCTCCACGCAGGCCGAGAAGGACGGCGACGAGTGGGTGATAGACGGGAACAAGATGTGGATCACGAACGGCTCGATCGGCGACTACTACGTCGTCCTCTGCGAGACCGACCCGGACGCCGAGGGGCGCTACAACGGCTTCAGTCAGATCGTCGTCGAGGCCGACCGCGACGGGTTCGAGGCCGAGAAGATCACGGGGAAACTGGGCATCCGCGCGAGCGACACCGCGGAACTCATCCTGAACGACGTCCGCGTTCCCGAGGAGAACCTCGTCGGGACGCGCGGGATGGGCTTCCTCCAGCAGATGCAGTTCTTCGACGAGACCCGCACCGCCGTCGCCGCCCAGGGCGTCGGTATCGCGAAGGGCGCCGCCGAGGCCGCGCTCGACTACGCGCAGGAGCGCGAGCAGTTCGACCGCCCCATCGGCGACTTCCAGGCCATCCAGCACAAGCTCGCCGACATGCACACGCGCACGGAGGCGGCGCGCATGCTGACGTACAAGGCCGCGTGGAACGTCGACCAGGGCGAGGACATCACGAAACTCGCCTCCATGGCGAAGGAGTTCGCGTCGCGCGTCGCCGTCGACGCCGCGAACGAGGCCGTCCAGATCCACGGCGGCGCCGGCTACGTGAACGACTTCCCCGTCGAGCGCTTCTACCGCGACGCGAAGATCACGCAGATCTACGAGGGCACGACCGAGATCCAGAAGAACATCATCGCGCGCGAACTCCTCGGCAAGGGCTACTGACAACCTTTTTCTTCGCCGGGTCGGCTTCGCCGACCCTCCTCGAAAAACGTCGATGAAAAATGCCACTCGCGCCCCGCTGGGGCGCTCGCGGTGAACCGCGCTCGCTTTGCTCGCGCGGACATCGTGTGATCGATTGGGACATCGTCTGATTGTGCTGGTTTGTCACGCTAACTGACCGTTTTTCAGGCGGCCACGAGCACGCCGTCATATGACCGACTTCTTCGCCCGAGGCTTTAGGGCATCTCCCCGGGAATCTCCGCCCCGATGGAGGGCGTTCTGTGGTACGTACTCGCGAGTTCCCGCGGCGGGCCGACGCGCGTCCGCATCGTGCAGGCGCTCGACGAGCGACCGCAGAACGCGAACCAGCTCGCCGAGGAACTCGACATGGACTACACGACGATACGCCACCACCTGGACGTCCTCATGGAGAACAACGTCGTCCGGCGGACCGACGACGACTACGCCGCCGTCTACCTGTTCACGGACCAAGCGAAGTCGAACTGGGGGATCGTCGAGGAGGTACTCGACACCGTCGCGGAGGACGACCCATGAGTTCGGACGAAGTTTGGACAGCACATTTGGCGATGCCTTCCATAGGGGGTGACGATGGCCGTCTGGCTTGACGTCGCTCGCGTCGCCGCGGGCGCGAACGCCCTGCTCCTGCTCGCGTTGGGGAGCGTCTGGCTCCGGAACTACCGCCAGCACGGGGCGTCGCACACGCTCGCACTCCTCGTGTTCGCGGGGTTCCTCTTCGTGGAGAACTTGCTCTGGCTGTTCTTCTACGTCCTCCACCCGGCGTTCGTCGGCTGGTTCGTCGAGTCGAGCCTCGAGGTCCAGGTCGGTTTGACCTTCCTCTGCGGGCTGGAACTCCTCGCGCTCGCGTTCCTCGCGAACGTCACGCTCCGCTGAGAGTATCGGTCGTCCCCGGGCTCGCGAGACGCGATGTCGGACGAATTTTGGACCGAGTTCGGAATAGCTTCTTGCTCGGATGCGGCCCTCGTTGTACCATGCGCCTCTCACGACGCGCGGTCCTCGCTGGTGCCGGCAGCAGCATCGTCGTCGGCGCCGCCGGGTGCCTCACCGGCGGCGGCGACGCGACGGCGACCGAAGTCACCGACCAGGGGGCGGCGACCACCACCGCTCCAGGCGACGACGGAGCGGCTACCACCACCGAAACCGATACTCACGGGGAAACCGAGACCGACGCGGAGACGGATACCGACGACGGGACCGACACTGACGGAGAGACCGACACCGACGCGGAGTCGGCGACGGAAGACGGTGGGTCCGCTCGCGCGACGGTCCAGGTGCGCTCCCATTCCGAGCACGGCGACGTCCTCGTCGACGCCGACGGGATGACGCTCTACATGTTCGACAACGACGAGAAGGGAAGCGAGTCGAGTACGTGCAGCGGCGACTGCGCGTCGAACTGGCCGCCGCTCACCGTCGAGGGCGACCCGGTCGCGGGCGACGGCGTGACCGCCGAACTCACGACGTTCTCGCGGGACGACGAGTCGACGCAGGTCGCCGCGGCCGGCTGGCCGCTGTACTACTTCGCGCCCGACGAATCGCCCGGTGACGCGGAGGGCCAGGGCGTCGGGGACGTCTGGTGGGTGCTACGACCGGACGGCACGCCCGTGAAGCCGTCGACGTCCGGGCCCGAGTACGAGCTCTAAAGGACGCTTCCTGCGGTCAGGCGAGTGCGTCCTCCCCGACGTAGACGGCGACGTAGGCGGTCGCGAGCCCGAGGGACCACGCGGTGAGGATCGCGACCGGGTCTCGGGCGGCGAGCGGGAGGTCGAAGGCGTAGACGATGCTCCCGACGACGAGCACCCAGACCGCGCCGGCGCCGAGCGAGGCCGTCAGGAAGTGCCCCAGGTGCTCCGACGACCAGCCCTGGCCGACGGCGACCGCGGTCCCGACGAGGACGACGCCGACAGTGAGCACGGGGACGCCGGCCGCGAGCGGCGACCCGAGGACGCTGTTCGCGAGACCGATCGTGAAGAGGGAGACGAGGAGGAACGCGATGGCGGCGAGGGCGACTTCGACGCCCACGTCGAGGAACGCCTGCACGCGCTGTTCGAGGTCGGGCATGGTATGGTCGTCGCCGCTTCACTCCGTGAGAGTTTCGGTCCGCTGCGAGTCACCGACAGTGGATCACCGGAACAGTCGAATCGCTCGCCAGTAGACGACCGCGTACGCGGTGGCGAGCGCGAGCGTCCATGCGGTCGCGGCGGGTGCAGGGTCGGCGGGGTAGCTCGGAAGGTCGAGCGCGAGGACGACGCCGGCGACGAGGACGCCCCACGCGAGCGTGCTCGCGATGGCGACGAAGAGGAACTCGCCGAGGCGGCCGAGCGACCAGTCCCCGGCGACGTACGGGTAGCTCGCGCCGAACGCGAGCGCGAACGCCGCGAGCGGGACGAGTCCGCGCGGGACTGTCGGCCCGGCGAGTTCGGCGACGAGCCGGAGGGTCGGGTACGCGACGGCGCCGACGCCGACGAACGCGAAGACGAAGTCGAGCGTTGCGAGCAGCCAGGACGTGGCCTCGCGAGCGGCGCTTCCCATACTCGACGGTCGAGGTTCTCCTACCTGACACTACCGATCGGAGTGCTTCGAGGGCGCCGGTCTGGGACCCGCCCGCACTCGACCGGCCGTGGTCGAACGTCCGTCAGGACTCACTCCCGAACGAGGAGGGGTCCCCGGACTCGAACGTCGCGTCGACGGCGTCCCCGTACACGAACGTGTAGCCGGTGGCGAGCGCGAGCAGTCCGGCGTAGAGGAACGGCCGCCGGTCGCCCGCGGGGATAGCGACGCCGAACGCGGTCATGACGGCGGCGACGACGACGAGCCACCCGAACCCGCTCGCGAACGAGAATCCGAGGAACTTCGCGAGCCGCGTGAGCGACCGGTCGGTCGTGACGAAACCAGCCGCTCCGAGCGCACCAGCCGCGAAGGAGGCGAACAGGACGCCCCGTCCGAGCGGCGATCCGAGGACCGCATCCGCAAGCGCGGTGATTGGGAAGACGATAGCGACGATGCCCGCGAACGCGAGGGCGGCGTCGACGGCCGTGGTCACGGACGACCCAACGGATCGTTCGGTTCGTTCCATGTCTAGGGTTGTGTCACTCGCGACAGGTGTGGGTCCAGCCAAATCCTCTAGCCCGCCGCCGGGCGCATTGGCGACGCGGACCGCGAGCACCTCGAACCCGTGAACCATAACTCCGCCGAGCGGCTACGGGCGCCCGTGACGAACGACTCGGAAGCCACCGACGCTCCGGAAGCCGTCGACGACGACCCGCACCCGTTCCTCCGAGCGGACGAGTATCTCGGACCGGCCGTCGCCGAGCACGGCGAACTCTCCGTCGAGACCGCCGAGGACCTCTTCGAGCGCCTCGTCGTCTCGATCCTCCGACAGCAGGTGTCGATGGCGAGCGCGGCGGCGACCAGAGAGCGCCTGTTCGACGCCGTGGACGTCACGCCCGACGGGATTCGCGCCGCCGACGACGACGTTTTGCGGGACGTCGGGCTGTCCCGGCAGAAGACGCGGTACGTGAACGCGGTCGCCGAGACGTTCGCCGAGCGCGGGTACTCGGTCGACCACTTCGCGGACTGGGACGACGACGCCGTCCGCGAGGCTCTCACGTCGATCACGGGCGTCGGCGACTGGACCGCGAACATGCAGCTCTTGTTCGCGCTCGGCCGCGAGGATGTCTTCCCGGTCGGCGACCTCGGCGTCCGCAAAGGGATGCGGCGCGTGTTCCCCGACGGCGACGACCTCTCGCGCAGCGAGATGGTCGGGCGCGCCGAACGCTGGAAGCCGTACCGGAGCTACGCGACGCTCTACCTCTGGCGGATCGAGGAAGACGTCGTCGACGGCGTCGACGAAGTGGTGGAGGACTGACTCGCCGAGCCGGTGTGGCCGTCGACGAAGTGGTGGAGGACTGACCGGGTTCGGCGGTCGGCGCGCGTGGCCGCTTTCGCCCCGGGTCAGCGTCTGCCCCGACCCAAAGAGCGATTGGGCGTGCCTTCGTCGGCCCCGTTCATGCCTGCGTGTTACGCGACAAACCGGGGGGTGCCACCGTGAGTGATCGGGCGGACGCCATCGACGGCGCACGCGCGATCAGTCCGTTCCTCCTCGGCGTCGTCCCGTTCGGCCTCGTGTACGGTGTGACGGCGATCGACCGCGGGCTCGACCCGACGCTCGTCGCGGCGATGTCCGCGATCGTGTTCGCGGGCGCGGCTCAGCTCGCCGCGGTCGACCTCATCGCGAAGGGCTCGCCCGCGGTCGTCGTCCTCGCGACGATCCTCGTCGTGAACCTCCGGTACCCGATGTACGCGGCGAGCATCGCGCCGCACTTCCGCGCGTTCACCACGCGTTCCCGCGCGATCTGTGCGTACCTGATGACCGATCAGGCGTACGCCGTCGCACTCACCGAGTACCGCGAGCAAGACACCAGTCCCGACCGGCGGCTCTGGTACTACGTCGGCGCCGCCTTCACGCTCTGGATCGCGTGGCAGCTGTCCACGATCACGGGCATCCTCGTCGGCGCGCGCGTCCCACCGGGGCTCTCCCTCGAGTTCGCCATCCCCCTCACGTTCCTCGCGCTCCTCGTCCCGAACGTCACCGACAGGGCGAGTGCGCTCGCGGCGCTCGTCGGCGGCGTCGGCACCGTCCTCGGGGCGAACCTCCCCTACGACGTGTCGCTCGTCGCCGCGGCGCTCGCCGGCGTCGTCGTCGCGACGATCCTCGACGACGCACTCGCGACCGACGCCACCGACGGCTCGGCGGAGGAGGAGGCATGATCGACGACGCGGGCGTCCTCTGGCTGGTCGTGCTCGCCGGCGGCGTCGGCACGTACGCCCTCAGGGCGTCGTTCGTCGTCGTCGTCGGTCGCGTCGACGAGATCCCGCCACGCATCGAGCGCGCGCTCGAGTTCGTGCCCGCGGCAGTCCTCGCCGCACTCGTCGTCCCCGCCGTCGTCGCCGTCGACGCGTCCGGCGGGGCGCTCGTCCTCCCGACGGTGGCGTACTCGCCGAAGCTCCCGGCCGCGGCGATCGCGGCGCTCGTCGCCTGGAAGACCGAGAACGTGCTCGCGACGATCGCCGCCGGGATGGTCGCCCTCTGGACGCTTCAAGCCATCTAGGAGCTATTCCAGGCTCTCTTCTTCCTCCTCGTCGTCCGCTTCCTCGGTCGCGTCCACGCGCTTGGAGACGTCCACCTGGTAGTTCCCGAGGATGTCCCGGCCGAGGAGGAGCGGGTAGTCCATGTGACTGCGGTCCTCGACGCTCGCCGTGACCGTATGCTGGCGGCCGCCGACGCCGACGACGAGGTCGACGACCGGTCGCGACTTCCCGCTCTTCAGGCTCCCGGACTTCACCTTCATCACGGACTTGATCGGGCCGGCGCCGATCTCCGCGGCGAGGCTCGTGTCGATACTGGTGCGGGTCGCGCCCGTGTCGGACTTCGCGAGCACCGTCTTCGAGCCCTGCGTGCCGTGGACGACGACCTCCTCCGTGTACCCGACGACGACCGGTTCGTCGGACTCCGACGTCGGCGCGCGCGGCTTGCACGACGGCACGGAGTCGTCGAGCGTCGCCGAGAGTTCGCGAACGCGCTCCGCGTCGACGCTCCCACCGGCCCGTTCGATCGCGAGCTTCGCGATGTACGGCGCCGGACTCCGCCCGGTCGCCTCGTACAGTCCCTTGAATCCCGCCGTCGGGTTGACCTCGAGGACGAACCAGCCCTCGTTCCCCTCGACGATGTCGACGCCCGCGTAGTCCAGGCCGACGACGTCCGACGCCTCCGTCGCGATGTCGACGACCTCGTCGGGGAGGTCGCCGGTCGCGTCCTCGACGCTCCCGCCGAGCGCGACGTTCGTCCGCCAGTCGTTGTCGGGCGCGTACCGGTACATCGCGCCGACGACCTCGTCACCGACGACGTACACGCGGATGTCGCGGTGGTCCTGGTCGTCGCGCTCGATGAGGCTCTGGAGGAACGCGTACCGGTTCCCGACCTTCGGGTTCACGTGCTCGTCTCGCCCGACCTTCCACGTCCCGCCGCCGTGGGTCCCGATCGCGGTCTTGTACACGGCTTCGTCGCCGAACTCCTCCCGCGCGGCGTTCAGCGTCGTCGCATCGAGCGCCAGCAGCGCGTCCGGCACCTGGATGTCGGCTTCGGCGAGCGCGCCCGCGGTCGCGAACTTGTGGGACGCCCGGAGCGTCGCGTTCGGCGCGTTCAGCATCGGCCGCAGGCTCGCGATCGTGTTCGCGACCCCGAGGTCCTCGCAGGGCTGCTCGGTGTTCGAGAGCAGCATCCGGTTCGCCACGACGTCCACGTTCGGCGTCAACTCGACGTCGTTGCCGCGCACGCGGACGCTCGTGTTCTCCTCGCGCAGCCACTCGGGTTCGTGCCCGAGGTCCTCGATCGCGTTACAGATCGCCTTGGACTCCTTGCTGTTGTGGAAACTGAGAACACCGACGCGTACACCGGACGAACCGTTCATATACTACCCACTCGCGCTGGTTCCAAAAGCGTTCCCTGATAGCGCGGTCGCAAGTGCGTGTGCGTGCCACCCACGGCATCGCGGGTGGCGTCGAGATTGGCGTCGAGGTTGGCGTCGGGGCTGGCGTCGCTGTTCTGACACTTCCGCTGTGGCGAAGGCGTCACTCCGGCGATCGACTCTCAGAGGTAGGAGGCGTCCCAGCGGGTCGCCTTCCGGCGGTTCTCGCAGTCGTTGCACTCGACGACCCCCATCGAGCTCATCGACACGTCGAAGGAGTGACACGCGCCGCAGAAGTAGCCGTACTTGCGGTCGCGGTCGGGGTCGCTGTACGCCTGGTAGAGCGGCCCCTTCGACCCGCGGTCGGCCTCGCTGTAGCTCACGAACACCGACTGGCCGTCGACGTCGTACTCGTCGAGGCTCTCCCACTCGACCTCTCCGGCTTCCGCCTGCACGTACAGCGCCTCCGCGTAGGACTCGTCGCCGACGTCGACCGTCCGGTCGCCGGCGCGCGCGAACCCGTGGCCCTCGTAGAACGCCGTCCCGAGCTCGTTCCCCTCGAGGACGACGCCCGTGATGCGCTCGGCGCCCCGCTGGAGGAGTTCCTCCTGCGCGCGAACGAACAGCCGCGACCCGACGCCATCTCCCCGCGCTTCGGGATGCACGTGCAGCCAGAGGATGCGGCCCTCGACCGGGTCTTTCGTCACGACCTCCGCCTGCACGAACCCGACGACGCCGTCGTCGTCGGCCTCGGCGACGTACAGGAGCGCGTCCGCCGCGGACACCTGCGCGGCCAGCGTGTCCGCGCCGTACCATTCCTCGAGCGCCGCGTCGATCGTCTGCGGGTCCAGGAACGAATCGTAGGACTCGTGCATCGACGCTGCAGCCGTCCGCCGCATCGCCTCGAAGTCGTCCGCGGTGGCGTCACGTACTTCCATACCACACGTACGACACCAACCGTAATAACGCTCGGCCCCGGACGCGCGCTCGACTCGAAGCCGCGGCGGGCTCGACGTGGACCTGCAGTGGGCTCGCCGGTGACTTGCAGTGGGCTCGGCGGGGACATGCAGGCATTTACGTGCCGGCGCCAGAGGGGCGTGTATGAGCGACGACGACGCGGACGCCTTCACCTACAACGGCGGGCGGGTGGACCCGGGCGAGACCGCGAACATCCGCTACGGGATCAGCGAAACCTACCTCGGCGATCCCGTCCGCATCCCCGTCACCATCATCAACGGCGAACGCCCCGGGCCGACCGTCTTCCTCTCGGCGGCCGCGCACGGCGACGAACTGAACGGGATCGAGGTCGTGCGCGAGGTCGCCCACGAGTGGGATCTCGCTGACCTCCAGGGGACGCTCGTCTGCATGCCGGTCCTGAACGTCCCCGGGTTCCTCGCCCAGCAGCGGTACCTACCGATCTACGACCGCGACCTGAACCGGTCGTTCCCCGGGCACGAGGACTCGACGAGCGCGAAGCGGATGGCTCACCGCATCTTCACGAACTTCGTCGAACCGTGCGACCTCGGCATCGACCTCCACACGTCGACGCGCGGCCGAACGAACATGCTGCACGTCCGGGCGGACATGGCGAACGACGAGGTGTCGCGGCTCGCGAACGCGTTCGCGTCGAACGTCATCATCAGCAGCGACGGCCCCGACGGCACGCTCCGGCGCGAGGCGACCGACGCCGGTATCCCCACCATCACCATCGAGATGGGCGAAGCCCACCGGTTCCAGCGCCAGCTCATCGACCGCGCGCTCGGGGGCGTTCTGAGCGTCCTCGCCGAGTACGGCCTGCTCGCGACCGAGGCGGTGAGCTGGCCGGGGTGGCGGACCGTCGTCGAGGACAACGACGAGAAGACGTGGCTGCGCGCGGACGCCGGCGGCATGGTCGACATGCACTTCGAGTCCGGGTCGCTCGTCCACGAGGGCGACCGCATCTGCACCATCACCAGCCCGTTCAAGCTCGACAACACCGAGGTTGAGGCACCGTTCACGGGCGTGCTCGTCGGCGTCCTCGAGAACCCGGTCGTCTACCCGGGGAACCCGCTCTGTCACCTCGTCGAACTCGACGAACCGACGCGGCGCGCGCTCGAACGCGAGCAGACGCCGAGGGCGTCGACCGGCGGCGAATCCCCGTGACCCGGATGGACGGCCACCGCAAGTCGCGGTCGCGGGCGCTCGAACCGGCAACGTCGGGGCGTTTCGCGAGCGCGAGGTAGTAACTTCTATACCGGTACGGTCCAAGCGTCGCGTATAGAGCATGAGCCAGTCTTACAACCGCGGTCTCATCGAGGACTTCGGCCGCTGGAAGGAGTTCCAGGCCGGCATGTGGGCGTGGATCTTCCACAAGTTCACCGGGTGGATCCTCGTCGGGTACCTCTTCACGCACATCGCAGTTCTCAGCACGGCGACGACGGGCGCAGAAACGTACACGCAAACGCTACAGGGCCTCGAAAGCATCTTCGTCGTCCGCATCCTGGAGATCGGGCTGCTGGCGACGGCCGTGTTCCACATCCTGAACGGGACGCGACTGCTGCTCGTCGACCTCGGCATCGGTCTCGGGTCGCAGGACCGGAGTTTCTACGCGTCGCTCGTCCTGACGGGCGCGATCGTCGTCGCGAGCGTCCCGACGTTCCTCGCCGGGCTCGGAGGTGGCGCCTGATGGCGGCCGACACCGCCGGTGCGCCGACGTCCTTCGATCGCGGTGGCTGGGGCTGGCTCTTCCAGCGAATCACGGCGGCGTTCCTCATCGTCGTCCTCGCGTTTCACTTCTTCCTGCTGCACTTCTACAACCACGCGTACGAGGTCACGTTCGCCGGGACGTCCGCGCGGATGGGGGACCTCGCGTACTTCGCGACGATGTGGCTGTTCCTCGTCGCCGCGACGTTCCACGGCGTCAACGGCATCTACAACGCGATGCTGAACCAGGGCATCGAGGGCACGCAGAAGCGAGTGGCGCAGGGCGTCCTCGGCATCGCCGCCCTGCTCCTCGTGGTGCAGGGCACGCGCGTCGCACTCGTCATGAACGGATTCCTATAACAATGAGCACGCAAGTACCGGAGCAGGAGGGCGAAGCGGAGTCGAGCGCCGACGCGGAGACGGACGCGTCGGTCGAATCACCCCAGGAGCAGCGGATGGCGAAGAAGGCGACGGACCGCGCGTACCGGGACGCCCAGAAGAAGGCCCAGGAGGAGATCGCGGCGGCCGAGGAGGCCGTCCGGATGAAGGTGTTCCGGTACGACCCCGAGGTGGAGGGCAAGCAGGAGCCGCGGTTCGACGAGTTCCACGTGCCCTTCGAGAAGGGGATGACGGTGCTGGACGCGCTCATGTACGCGCGCGACCACTACGACCCGTCGCTGACGTTCCGGCACTCGTGCCGGCAGGCGGTGTGTGGGTCGGACGCGATGTTCGTCAACGGCCAGCAGCGCCTGTGCTGTAAGACCCAAATGAGCGACCTGGAGTGGCCGGTTCGCGTGGAGCCGCTCCCGCACCAGGACGTCGTGAAGGACCTGGTCGTGGACATGCAGCACTTCTACGACCAGATGCACTCGGTGGAGCCGTACTTCCAGGGCGAGAACGCGCCCGACGGCGAGGAACAGAAGCAGACGCGGGAGAACCGCGAGAAGATAAAGATGAGTACGCGCTGCATCTGGTGTGGTGCGTGCATGTCCTCGTGCAACATCGCTGCGGGCGACAACGAGTACCTGGGGCCGGCGGCGATCAACAAGGCGTACCGGTTCTACATGGACGAGCGCGAGGACGAGGCGGAACTCGAGGAGCATCGACTCCGCATCCTCGAGCAGGAGCACGGCGTCTGGCGCTGCCAGACTCAGTTCTCGTGCACGGAGGTCTGCCCGAAGGACATCCCGCTGACCGAGCACATCCAGGAACTGAAGCGCGAAGCGGTCAAGAGCAACCTCAAGTTCTGGTAACACATCATGTACGAACACGACGTTATCGTGGTCGGCGGTGGCGGCGCGGGGCTCCGCGCGGCGATCGCGGCCCACGAGGAAGGTGCGGACGTGGCTATCGTGACGAAACTCCATCCGGTTCGCTCGCACACGGGCGCGGCGGAGGGTGGCATCAACGCGGCGCTCCGCGAGGGCGACGACTGGGAGCTGCACGCGTACGACACCATGAAGGGGTCGGACTACCTCGCGGACGCGCCGGCGGTGGAGACGCTCGCGCAGGACTCCCCGGAGGAGGTCATCAACATCGAGCACTGGGGGATGCCGTTCTCGCGCGAGGACGACGGCACCGTCAGCCAGCGGCCGTTCGGCGGGTTGTCGTTCCCGCGGACGACGTACGCGGGCGCGGAGACCGGCCATCACCTCCTGCACACGATGTACGAGCAGGTCGTGAAGCGAGGGATCGAGGTGTACGACGAGTGGTTCGTGCAGGACGTCGCGGTGACGGACGAGGACGACCCGAGCGAGCGGTCGTGTCACGGTGTCGTCGGAATTGACGTCAAGACCGGCGATATTCAGGGGTTCAAGGCGAACGACGGCGTCATCCTCGCGACCGGTGGGCCCGGGCAGGCGTTCGACCACACGACGAACGCGGTCGCGAACACCGGCGACGGGTACGCGATCGCGTACCGCGCTGGCGTCCCCCTGGAGGACATGGAGTTCGTGCAGTTCCACCCGACGACGCTCCCGAGCACGGGCGTCCTCATCTCGGAGGGCGTTCGCGGTGAAGGCGGTATCCTGTACAACGCGGACGGCGAGCGCTTCATGTTCGAGCACGGGTACGCGAACAACGAGGGCGAACTCGCCTCTCGCGACGTCGTCTCGCGCGCGGAGCTGACGGAGGTGAACGAGGGCCGCGGGTTCGAGGACGAGTACGTGATGCTCGACATGCGCCACCTCGGCGAGGAACGCATCCTCGACCGCCTGGAGAACATCCTGCACCTCGCGGAGGACTTCGAGGGCGTCGACGGATTGAAGGAGCCGATGCCGGTCAAGCCCGGCCAGCACTACCAGATGGGTGGCGTGGAGACCGACGAGAACGGCCACACGTGCATCGACGGCCTGTACGCGGCCGGGGAGACGGCGTGCGTGAGCGTGCACGGCGCGAACCGCCTGGGCGGGAACGCGCTCCCGGAACTCATCGTGTTCGGTGCTCGCGCCGGCGTGCACGCCGCTGGCGGCGACATCGAGGACGCGAAGATCGAGACGGGCGAGCGCGGGAACATCGAGTACGACGACACCGAGATGCCCGTCCAGCCCGGCGAAGCCGGCATTGGTGCCGGTGGCGAGGCGTCGACGGCGACCGACGGGGGTGCGGTCACGCAGGACGCGACCGCGGTCGTCGAGCGCGAGGTCGAAGCGCAGCGCGAGCGCGTCGAGGAGATGCTGTCCCGCGAGGACGGCGTGAAGCACTCCCAGATCCGCGCGCGCCTCCAGAAGACGATGACCCAGAACGTGAACGTCTTCCGCGAGGAGGAGGGCGTTCGGCAGGCGCTCCGCGACATCCGCGACATCCGCGAGGCGTACGAGGACGTCTACGTCGAGGACCCGAGTCGGACGTTCAACACGGACCTCCAGCACACGATCGAGACGCGGAACCTCATCGACATCGCGGAGACGATCGCGATGGGCGCGCTCGTCCGCGACGAGTTCCGCGGCGCGCACTGGCGCAAGGAGCACCAGGAACGCAAGGACGACGAGTGGCTCAAGCACACGCTCATCGCGTGGCACGACGGCGAGCCCGAGGTGTTCTTCCGGCCGGTGATCCTCGAAGGTCAGAACAAGACCTACGAGCCGAAGGAACGCTCGTACTGACGACGCTCGCGGCTCGCGCCGTCTTCATTTCGTTGTCGTCCGGTCGTCGATAACGCGGGCTTACTCGCGAACGGTGGGTCCGTCCGGTGCCGGAGTCGATTCTCGCTCGACGGACCCGCTGGCCGTATATGTCCAGAATTACATTACGTCTCTCGCCCCTAGTGCGCTCGAATCATGGCAACCGAGACGGGGTCGTCGACGCCGGACGTCGCCAAGCTACTGGGTGGTGACTGGCGATTGGGTCTAGCCGCCGGTCTCGTCGCGGGACTGGCGTTCGGCGGGGTCGTCTCCGTGACGTCGCCGGACGTCCTGCGATCGACGATTCCGGCGGTCTACGGCGTCGCCCCACCGGACGATCCCGTGTTCGGGTGGATCGTCCACGTCCTGCACGCGTCGGTTCTCGGCATCGGGTTCTCGGCGGTCATCGGGCTCTCGGGGCTCTCTGGTGCCTCCGCCAGGGAACAGGTCGGTGCGGCGATCGTGTACGCGCTCGCCGTCTGGCTCGCGTTCGCCGTCGTCGCCCTCCCGGTCTGGCTCTCGCTCGTCGAATCCGGGGTCTCGGTCCCGTTCCCGTACGTCTCCTCCGCGATGCTCGCCGGGCACGCCGCGTACGGCGTCGTCCTCGGCGTCGTCTACTACGCGTTCGACGTCCCGGCGGACGAGGACGACCGCGATCGGTCCGCGACCGGGGGAAACTAGGCCGACTCGTTTCCGGTGGCACCTACAGCGGGATGGCGTTCGCGATGGCGCCAACGAGGTCGAAGTGCTCGACGAGCTTGTAGCCGAGGTAGATCCCGACGATCCCCATGACGCCGGCGAGCGCGGGCGGTGCCGGAATCGGAGCGTCCACGAGCGCGAACACGGCCCCGGCAACGAGCCCCGTCGTCGTCGCGAACGCAATCTCTGCGATGTTCATGGCGACCACCTGCTTGCCCGCACGCGCGCATAAGAAGTTCGCTTCGAATCCGGCGACGCGCCGTCGAAGGGCGCAGCCACGGCTCCCCGGTCGACCTTGTGGAACGCACGAGGTGACAGGGGTGCATCCATCACCCGGATAAGATTACGACGATCGACGATACAGAGATTTATGTTCGTCGAACAATTCGGAGGATGGTACGATGACCGCGAACACGACGCCGTCGGAACCGACGACACCGACCGACTCGAGATCGACCGACTCGAGTCCGACCGAGAGCACCGACTCGACGCCGTCCGAGACGACACTCACCGTGCCGACGGCGCTGGAATCGACGCAAGCGAAGCTCGTCTACGTCTATCTCGAGCGAGAGCGGGAGGCGACCGTCGACGGCCTCGCGTCCGCGCTCGACGTCCCAAAGCTCGGGCTGTTCACCGTCCTCTCGACGCTCGAGGCGGCCGGCTACGTCGAGCGGAACGCTGCCCGGATGGTTCGCTTCGCGAACTGACCGATCGTTCTGGTGGCCGCATCCTCCCGCACCTCGCGTCGACGAGCGCTATCGGTCGAGCACGTGATCGTAGACGAGGTCGCCGAGTAGGCCACCGACGAGCAGCGGCATGACGACGTAGCCGAGCGCCTGCAGGAGGACGAGCGTCGACCAGCGAGCGAGGGACGACTGCGGCGGCCACAGCATCCCGATCAGTTCGAACGCGTAGTCGCCCGAGAGCGCGAGGAACGCGAGGAAGACGACCGCGGAGCACGCGAGGCGGACGCGGAGCCGTCCCGGGTCGCGCTCGCGGTCGAGCGGCGGGTCCGGCCACTCGTCGTCGCTACCCGCGGGCGCGTCCGACTCGTCGTCGTCGCCGTACACGCCGTACCGTCCGGGCCGCGCGCGGAGAAACCTTGCGCTCGCGGCGGCCCACGCCGTCGCCGGGAGAGCCAGCTCAGAGCTCGATGCGTTCGACGAGTTCGTCGCCGTTGCTCGTCGCCTGGACGGCGACGATGCGGATGTCGCTCTCGAGCATCGACCCCTGGAGCTTGGCCTTCAGGAGGTTGTCGACCTGGTAGACGCCGGCCGCGGAGTTCATCTCGATCTCGACGAGGACCGCGTGGTCGTCGCCCTCCGAGAGCGCGACGTTCTCGATCGCCTGACTCGAGATCGTGTTGATGCCGCGTCCGCCGCGCTCGTAGGGCATCCGCGACCGACCGCTCTCCATGTCCAGGCCGTCCGCGATCCGCACCACGCCCGCCTCCTTCGTTAGCGGGATCTCCTCGGTGTGATGGCAGAGGATGGCGTGCAGGACCTCGCCTTTGACGCGCACGCACTCCGGCTTCGTGTAGAACTCGGGGAGGATGCGGTCGAGTTCGTCGGACGCGAGCGGGATCGAGTAGTACGAGTGGTCGTCGCGGTGCACGACGTGCCCGATGTCGTGGAGGGTGGCGGCGAGCGCAACGATCACCGCCTCGTCTGCCTCCTCGAGCCCCTGCTGGGTGGCGCCGTTGAACTCGACGCCCGCGCGCTTCAGGAGGTCGTAGAGGCAGAGCGCGCGATGACGGACGATAGAGATGTGCTTCGAACCGTGGTCGTTGTAGCCCTTCCTGGCCACGGCGTTGACGTTCTGTGCCTCCAGATACGTCTGGATCTCGGGGTCGTTCTCCACGAACTCCAGGACCGCGTTCAGCTTCTCGTCCGGGAACGAGTGCTCGGCCTTCGGCGAGTAAACGCGCCCGCTGGATTCATCGGTATCGGCTTCCACGTCGCTCATACCTCGACCTTGCAGGCCCCGCTAAGAAGAACCCTCGGTCGGCGTGCGACTGCTTCGCATCGCCCCGGCGTCGGCGTCGACGACTTGGGCGACACCCGCTAGGCGGCGTCGGCTGCGGCGGCCGCCACCTCGTCGTAGTCCGGTTCCACGCCGGGGTCGTCGCTCACCCACACGTACGTCACCGTCCCGTCGGCGTCGACGACGAACACGGCGCGTTTGGCGAGCCCGTGGACGCCGACGTCGTGGAAGCTCGTTCGGACGTCGTACCTCTCGACGAGTTCCTTCTCGAAGTCGCTGATCAGGCCGAACGGGAGGTCGTTCTGGTCGCGGAACTCGTTGAGCGCGAACGGCGAGTCGGTGCTGACCCCGTACACCGTCGCGTCGACCTCGGCGAAGGCACTCAGGCGGTCGCGGAACGTGCACATCTCTGCCGTGCAGACGCTCGTGAACGCGCCCGGGAAGAACGCGAACACGACCGGTGCGTCCTCGAGGGCGTCCGAGAGCGTGATCGACTCGACGTTCCCGTTCGCGAGCGGTGCGGTGAACGCGGGCGCGTCGTCCCCTTCCGTGATCATGTGGCGCCGGCTTGGGACGGGGGCCGGATACGCGTTCGGTTTCCGGCGACCGGGCCGACCTCCGCCAGGGGTTTCGGTTCCACGATGCACCGGCCGCCCAGTAGTGATATCTAAACTGGAGCAGTTGGTTAACGGAGGCGCAACGAGCAAAAAGCCTATATTCGGCGTCGGGTAAGCGTGAGGTAGAGATGGCACTCGAAACCGTCCCGACGTTCATTGGGGGGCTCGGTGGCCCGGAACTGGTCATCGTTTTCCTCATCGCAGTCCTGCTGTTCGGCGCGAACAAGATCCCCAAGCTCGCCCGCTCGACGGGCGAAGCGATGGGTGAGTTCCAGAAGGGCCGCGAGGAAGTCGAAGACGAACTCCAGGAAATGCGAGACGGACCGTCCAGCACGGAAGACAGCGCGTTCGACGACTCGACCGACGCGTCCACGGACACGGCGACGGAAACGTCGACGGACACGGCAACGGAGACGTCGACCGACGCGTCCGCGGACTCCAGCTAATTCTCCACTCACGTCCCTCGCGGGCGTGTGGCCTAGCGGATAGGGCGGGAGGTTCCTAACCCCCCGATCGCGGGTTCGAACCCCGCCGCGCCCGTGTCGCCACGAACGAAGGTGAGGAGCGTCACGGGAAGCGGGGTTCGAATCCTGTGAGTCGCAGCAGCCGAGCGAAGCGAGGCTGACCGTCTCACTTCGGTTCGAATCCCGTCACGCCCGCTACCCTCCCGATGGTCGGGTAGCGCGCGTTCCTGAGTCCCACTCGCTCACTGCGTTCGCTCGCGGGACTCCCGTCACGCCCGCTGCTCCGGTACGAACAGACGGGTGGTTTGTACTTCGAGGTGCCTGTGGTGGCGGTGCTCCGTTTCGTGGCGTGACGAATCGTCGTATGGTGGGCTTACCGGCCGGTCGGAGCGGAGCGCGATCTTGACCACCCCATCCCGGTACAAACCGGGATTTATATTCTGTATTAATGAGTGGAATAAAATTGACCCGTAACGAGGGCGTTTCTGATTGAATCGCTGTAAGGGGCGGTGATAGAGCGAAGATTAGACAAGCAGCTGACTGGATCGAACGGGCAGTATCAGTAGTGATAATCGGTGGAAGGTTTTTTGCTGGCACGCGTAAAGGGGTAGGCAATGGCTATCAACGACGCCGACCAGACGGGGCAAGACGGTCTCGATGGGGGCGATTCTGGGGCGTCGGACGAGTCGACGTCCGATGGCCCGACCGACGGTTCGACGGTTCGGGTTGGCGAGTACACGTGGCGGGAATTCATGCGGGAGTTCGGATACGAGGACGAGGTATCGACACTCTACCGGAACGTCGAAGACTCGACGAGCGAGGACTCGAGTCGGATGGGCTTGGGCACCCAAGAGGGCACGGTACAGACCGTTCCGGAAGACGGCGACTGGGATCGCGTCGACTTCGACCCGGAGACGTACCTCGGAGTTCACCCAGACGACCTCGCCGAGCACATCACGGAGGACGTCGCGCCCGGCGCGAAGTGGCTCTGGAACCAGTTCACTGACGCCGTCGACCCCGAGACCACGCCCGTCGTCAAGGACGAGTGGACGTGGGAGCACTTCAAGTGGCAGTACTACTACGAGGACGACGGCTCGTGTCCGACCGACGGCAACGGCGAGAAGGTCCAGTTCGACGAGACCGACCACTTGAGCTTCGAGGACGACGAGGTCGAGGGCGTGCTCAGTCAGGGCGACGACTTCGCGCAGGAACTCGCGGACGTCGTCGAGGAACGCACCGTGAACGTCAAGGAGGACGTCGACGAGGACGAGTTCTTCTCCGACCCGGGCGGGAACACGACGGTCGTGAACCGGTACGACCTCGAGAAGTCCGTCCCGCTGGAGAAGAAGACCCACTTTCGCGAGGAGGAGCGCTACTGGGTGAACAAGCCCTACGCGTTCGTCATTATCTTCCTCTCCGAGAAGGAGAACGAGGTGAAGTACTACGTCGTCCAGCCGTACATGAACCAGATCGAGGACGACCTCGAGGAGTTCATGACCGGGAAGCTTCGGACGGCGATCAAGTACTCCGACGAGGACGTCGCGGTAGAGAAGGACGAGGACGCTCGTCGCGACGTGATCGACCGCGAGACCAAGCGGCTCTTGAAGCGCTACGACCTCTTCGAGGGGACGCCCGCGACGTCGGACTCGGCGGGCGCGGCGTCCGGCACGCAGAGCATCACGGAGAGCATCCAGCGGTTCTTCGGGACCGCGGAAGCGGCGGGCGACGGCGCGCTCGAGACCGGCGCCGACGACGACGCGGAGGGATTCGGGCGCGAGCTCGATGGCATCGCGGCTCGCCCCGAACCGGCCGTGCTCGGGGAGGACGCGGAGACGCTGAACGAGTACCAGGTCGAGAAGCTCCTGTACTTCCTGAAGCGGGACTTCATCGGGTACGAGCGCATCGACCCGATCAAGCACGACATCAACGTCGAGGACATCTCGTGTAACGGCCACAACTCGCCGATCTTCGTCTACCACGGCGAGTACGAGCAGATCATCACGAACATCTATCACGGCGAACGGGAGCTCGACGACTTCGTCGTCAAACTCGCCCAACGGTCCGGGAAGGGCATCTCGAAGCGTCGGCCGCAGGTCGACGCGACGCTCCCGGACGGCTCGCGTGCGCAACTCACGCTCGGGAAGGAAGTGTCGGATCACGGGACGAACTATACCATCCGTCAGTTCAACGACGTGCCGTTCACGCCGGTCGACCTCATCAACTGGAACACGTTCAGTCTCGACGAGATGGCGTTCCTCTGGCTGTGCATCGAGAACCACAAGAGCCTCATCTTCGCGGGTGGGACGGCGTCCGGGAAGACGACGAGCCTGAACGCGATCTCGCTTTTCATCCCGTCGAACGGGAAGATCGTCTCGATCGAGGACACGCGCGAGGTCGAGTTGCCCCAGCGGAACTGGATCGCGAGCGTCACGCGGCCGTCGTTCAGCGAGGACAGCCAGGGCGACGTCGACGAGTTCGACCTGCTGGAGGCCGCACTCCGGCAACGGCCGGACTACATCGTGATGGGCGAGATCCGTGGGGAGGAGGGTCGGACGCTGTTCCAGGTCATGTCGACGGGGCACACGACGTACACGACGTTCCACGCGGACTCCGTCGGCGAGGTCCTGAAGCGGTTCACGACCGACCCGATCAACGTCTCGAAGACGATGTTCACCGCGCTCGACCTCGTCTCGATCCAGACGCAGACGCGCGTCGGCGGGCACAAGGTCCGTCGGAACCGGAACATCACCGAGATCAATCACTACGACGCGGAGAACGACGAGATCAACGTCCAGGACGTCTACCAGTGGCAGGCAGAGACCGACGAGTTCCTGAAGATGGGGGACTCGAACACGCTGGACGAGATCAAGTTCGACCGCGGGTGGGGTCAGGAGAAGCTGGAGGAAGAGCTGTTCAAGCGCCGCGTCATCCTGGCGTACATCATCAAGACTGGGTTGAACGAGTACGCGCAGGTGGCGGCGACGGTGCAGGCGTTCATCAACGACCCGGAGACGATCCTGACGTTGATCGCGAACGGCCAGCTGGAGGAGAGCCTGCAGGACCTCCGCGAGATGGAGTCGGTCCTGATCGACGTCGACCCTGAGGACGAGGAACTTGTGCCGCGGCCGGATCCGGACGACGAGACGTACAACCTCGCGCAGGACATCCTCGAGCGCGCGGAGGAGTCGATGTTCGAAGAGTACCGGGGGAAGATCCCGAGCGGGCTGGCGAGCGCGCTCAGTGGGGTGTCGGTCGAGGAGGACGTTGACGTGGAGGAGGCGGTGGAGTCGGACGACGAAGCGTTCGACTTCGGGAGTTCGCTCGACGACGTGGACGAGGACGGGTTCATGCTCGGTGGGGGCGACGACGGCGGCGACGACGACTTCTCGTTCGGGGAGAGCGACGACGCGGAGGGGCCGTCGTGGTTGAGTGACGACGGCGGCGGATTCTCGTTCGGCGAAGACGATGGTGACGCGAACCCCTTCCGTGGGTCGTCGGAGTCCGGCGAGGAGTCGGCGTCGCCGGACGCGGCGGACGTGGACGCGCCGCCAGCGGGGACGCCGGAGCTGGAGTCGGGTCGGTCCGGACAGGAGATGGGCGGGGACGCCCACACAGAGCCGTCAGACGCGACGGACGCTGGCGATCCGACGGTCGGCGACTCCGACTCCGTCGAGCCGGAAGCAGGTGTGACGGCTGAAGACGACGGCGTGGCGTTCGGTGAGGACGGTGCGGCATTCGAGGCCGACGAGTCCGCCTTCGATGGGGACGCTGGGGCGTTCGAAGGGGACGCTGGGGAGTTCGGAGAGGACGGGTCTGGCCCGGAGGACGATGCGGGCGACATCGATGCGGAGTTCCCCTCGTTGACCGACGAGACGGACGCCACCGAAGGAGAGGACGAGAAGGGGACTGAAGCGAACGAGGACCAGCCCGAAGCGGACGAAGACGGGAGCGACGCGGACGCGGACGGGACTGTAGGGACGTCAGGTGACCGGAGTGACGTCGAATCGGCGGACTCCGGCGGTGACACCGACGCCTCCGACGGCCCCACGTCGCCGGCCGATGCAGGGAGTACGGAGACGACACCTGCCGAAGCGTCGGCGGACGAGCCGGACGACGTCATCTTCGGCGAGGACGAGGAGACGACCGGGGCGGCCGTCGAGGACGATGGGGACGACGCGTTCTTCGGCGACGACGACGAACCGTTCTTCGACGAGAGCGAGGACGAATCCATCTTCGGAGAGAGCGACGGTTCGGTGTTCGACGACGGCGACGACGACAGCGTCTTCGGTGGCGAGGACGCCCAGCGTCGGGACGCCGACTCGGCGACGGACGAAGACTCCGTGTTCGGCGGCGGGGGCGGCGGCGTCTTCGACGACGGCGACGGATCGGAATCGATCGGCGAGGAGTCGAGCGGTGAGGAGCAGGACGGCGAAGATTCGAACGACGAGGAGTCAGCGTCCGGGTCGACCGACGGTGACGAGGAATGAGCCTGCAAACGACGGATCAAGACGGTGGGTTCGACGCGGGAAACGACTCCCTCGGGGACACGTTCTACCCGCTCTACGAGCGGCTGTTCGCGGACGACTCTGACTTCGTCGCGGACGTGGAGACGAAACTCGCCCAAGCGAGGATGACGGACACCGTCGAGATGTACCTCTCGCGCGCGCTCGCCATCGGCGTGCTCGCGGGCGGCATCCTCTGGCTGATGGGGATGCTCATCGGGTACCTCGTGTTCACGTTCCTCGTCACGTCCACGGAGAGCCTGACCGGGATCGGCATCTCGAACCCGGCGCTCGTGGACTTCATCAACCTGATCAAGGTCCCGGCGCTCATCCTCTCGAGCGGCGTCTTCCTGGGCGCGATCGGGTTCGCGCTCGGGTTCGGCGCGCTCGTCGCAGTGCCGTACTCGCAGGCGTCCTCGCGGAACCGCGAGATCAACATGCTCCTCACGGACGCGGTATCGTTCATGTACGCGCTGTCCGTCGGCGGCCTGAACCAACTCGAAATCCTGGAGGCGATGGCGGCCGCGGAAGACACGTACGGCGAAGTCGCAAAGGAGTTCCAGAGCATCGTTCAGGAGACCGAGTACTTCGACACCGACTACCGGACCGCGATACGGAATCAGGCGATGGAGACGCCGAGCGACGAACTGGCACAGTTCCTGACGGACATGCTCTCGATCGTAAACTCTGGCGGTGACATGGAGGGATTCCTCTACGACAAGAAGGAGAAACACATGCGGACTGCGAAACAGCAGCAGGAGCTCACGCTGGAGACCCTGGAGTTGTTCGGCGAGATGTACATGACGCTCTCGCTGTTCCCGCTCCTCCTCATCATCATCCTCGTCATCATGCAGATGCTCGGGGAGGCACAGGTGACGATGCTGTACGGGACCGTGTACGGCCTCATCCCCCTGACGGGCCTGGGATTCCTCGTGCTGGTGTCCACGGTGAAGGAGGACGAACCCGGCGACGGCTACCTCCTGCCGAGCGACGCGGACGAACGCCTCCTCCAGGAGCAGAACTCGGGGCTCCTGAACCTCGGCCTGATCGAGCAGTACGCGGACCGCGGGTCGATGTTCGAGCGCATCAAGAACAAGGAAGGGACCTACGAGACCGTGCGCGTCCTGAAGGCACCGCACCTGTTCTTCCGCGAGCACCCCTCGTATACCGCCGTGATTACGGTTCCGCTCGCGATCGCCATCCTCGTCCTCGCGGCGCTAACGGGATCGATGCCGACGAGCTGGGAGGGCATGCAGAACGCGCCCGTCTGGGGGACGTTCATGTACGTGTACGTGCCGTCGTACCTGATCTTCCTGCCGTTCGCGGTGTTCCGCGAGTGGAACGTTCGCTCGCGGAAGGCGATCGTGTCGAACATCTCGGACAACCTCCGGAAGCTCTCGAGTGCGAACGACACCGGGCTGACGCTCCTGGAGTCGTTCAAGACGGTGTCGGATACGACGAGCGGGAAGCTCGCGACGGAGTTCGACACGATGCACGCGAAAGTGAACTACGGGATGAGCCTGAAGGACGCACTCGTCGAGTTCAACAACAAGTACCACATGCCGCGGATGGCGCGGACGGTGAAGCTCATCTCGAAGGCCCAGGAGGCGTCGAGCCAGATCACTGACGTCCTGTCGACGGCGGCGCAGGCGTCCGAGAATCAGGACGACATCGAGCGCGAGCGCAAGTCCCGGACGCGGATGCAGGTCGTCATCATCATCATGACGTACCTGACCCTGCTCGCCGTGATGGCGATCCTGAAGACGCAGTTCCTGGACACGCTCCAGGGCGTGACCGGGAACTCGTCCGGTGGCGGCGGCGGTGCTGCGGCCGGCGGCGGAGCGGCGGGCCTGGGGAGCAGTATCAACGTCTCACTGCTCTCGATGCTGTTCTTCCACGCGGTCACGATGCAGGCCATCCTCTCGGGGTTCATCGCGGGCTACATCCGCGACGCGGACATCACGAGCGGCCTGAAGTTCGTGCTCGTGCTGCAGACGATCGCGCTCGTCGTCTGGGCGGCGGTGGGCGGAGGATGATGTCGGGGCGAGACCTCACCGGCCTCCGCGGCCGGGATCGCGGGCAGACGACCCAGGACTTCGCGACGGGCATCAGCGTGTTCCTGCTGACGGTGACGTTCACGTTCGCGTTCGTCCCGGCGACGGTGACGCCGTTCGGGTCGCCCGTGACGGACGCGATCCCCGCGAAGTCTGACCGGGTCGCGTCGACGATCATCGATACGAATGCCGTCGACGGGAGTTCGCGAACGCTGGACAATGAGTCGATAGACGGCCTCATTGGCGAAGGTGGCAGTGATCTCCGCGCCGAGTTCGGACTGCGGTCTACTGCGCAAGTGAACATCACGATTCAACGGCGAAATGGTGATATCGTGAAGGCGGATCTAACCGGGAGTGATCCCGGGTATCGACTCGTTGCGGGTGACGATTATCCGCAGAACCAGGCGGCGGCGTCGACGACGAGAGTGGTCCGCATGGACGTCGATGGCTGTCGAACCGGCTGCTTGCTGGTGGTGAGAGTATGGTGAGCGACGATCGCGCGCAAGCGTACACGCTCGAGGGATTCATCGGGTCGATACTGATACTGACCGCGGTGCTGTTCGCGCTCCAGTCGGTCGTCATCACGCCGACGACGGCAGGGACGGTCGACCGCGACGCCAGGGATCAAGTCCGCATCGAAGCCAACGACATGCTGACGTTGAGCGCGGAGTCGGGGAACCTCTCGAAGATGATCCGGTATTGGGATACGTCAACGAGCCCCGGTCAGTTCAACGCCTCCGATGGTAGAAGTCTCGGATACAGCAGCGATATTCCTCCAAAGTCTGCGCCGAGAGGTTTGTTCGTGCTCCTCGAAGATACCTTCGAAGACAAGAACGGGTACAACGTCATTCTAACCTACCAAAACACGACTGGAGCTCCCCAGGGTGGGAATCTGGTAATGGTCCGGAACGGATTCTCGACGGAGAGCGGCGTGGTGGCCTCGTACACGATTACCTTGTACGACGATCAACGGTTGACCGCCGACGACGACAGGACGCTCGCGGAGTGCGAAGCGGAGTCCGACTGTAATTACCCGATCCCGGACGCCTACGACGACAGTCCGGTGTACAACGTTGTGGTCGTGAAGGTGATCGTATGGTAGGATCCGCGTTTGACGAGCACTCGGAGCGCGCGCAACTCATCCTCGTCGGTGCGGTCGCGATTGCGTTCATCGTCCTCGGGCTCGCTGTCGTCTTCAACACGGTCCTGTACACGGAGAACGTCGCGTCGTCGGGCGCGGTGAACGAGCCTCGAGAGGCCCAGCAAATGAATCGCGAGGCAAGACTCGGAACGCAACGGCTAGTCGACCGTATCGGAACGGGTAACAACTGGACCAACGATGACGCGCTCGAGGACGCAATCGAGGGGAACGTATCAGCGTATTCGAGCGGACTGGCGAACGTCACCGGGAACTCAAGACCGACGATGGTATCGCTCCAGGTCGATGAGGTCACCCAGATGGGCGCGTACGTCCAGCATCGTGACGGCTCAGCGTTCGATGATGAATCGGCGATCGACGCGGACAGGAATTGGACCCTCGCGACGAATGACGCGAGGACTAGAGCGTTCGAGACGACGTTTCGGGTAGATTCACTCGATGGACCGCGTGGTGTAGGTGGAGATCCGTTCCGCATCGTTTGGGATTCTTCAGAGTCATCAGGGACTTACACCGTCTGGATTTACAGAACGGGAACGGGCCCAGACGACGATGTCGTCGTACAGCCCGTCGCAAACCGGTCGAACCCCAAAGTCGCCTGGGATGCTTCCGAGGCCTGTGTGCTCCCGGGATCGGCTGACAACGATACCGTAACGATAGACTTTGAGAACGGAGTCATCGACGGATACCCATCGTGTTCCGATGAGTTGGATGTGAATACCGCGGTTCAGCGATCAGAGGAACGTAGTATCGATTTCTTTAACGGTACGAAAGCAGCCGGGCAGTACGGACTCGTAGTCGACGACGACGGAAACGTCGGAAGTGACGTCTTCGATCCCACGACGCTCGGCGGTGGTCTCCTAACCGGTGACGAGACACCGTATTATACTCACGTCGCATGGTCGGTCGAATTCGAGATGACATATGGGTCGGGGTCGGTGACGTTTACCGAGTCGTACGAAATCGAGGTGTATAATCGATCACGATGAGAGATTCAACCTTCCACGCTGACGAGCGCGCGGTTTCGATCGCGGTGACGCACGTCCTGACCATCGGCATCACGACGATCCTCATCACGGGGCTACTCGTCGGTGGGAGCGGGCTGCTGGAGACCGAGAAAGATCGTGCGACGAAGTCTGAGCTCCGCACGATCGGGAATCGCATGGCGACGGAGATGTCGTCGACGTATTACAGCGGGGAGGCAGGGTCGTCCGGTAAAGTCGTGGTTCGTGTGAGCCATCCAGATTACGTCGCAGGCGACAACTATCGGGTGGAAATTCGAGAGGGTGACGCGAACTGCGACGTACCGGGGCAGGCTGCACCGATGCCAAGCGAAGAGCAGTGCCTCGTTCTTTCCACGTCCGGTGATACCGACGAGGTCTTCGTTCCGATCGATCCCAACATAGAGCTCCAGACGCCGTTGCCGGACGTGAACGGTGGGTCCTTTTATATTATCGTAGAGGAATCCGGTGGCACCCTTGAGTTGACGCTCTCCAACGACCCGTCGTCCCCGTCGCTGGCGCCGATGCCGGAGGTGCAGCGATGAGCGGTCCGTTCCGACGGGACGACCGTGCGGTGAGCGACGTGCTGGCGTTCATCATGGTGTTCTCGATCATCATCACGTCGGTCGCGCTCGTGTACGGGACGGGATTCTCGTCGATCAAGCAGGTGAGCGAGGGCGAGCAGAAGGCCAACGCCGAGCGGGCGATGGAGGCGTTGTCGTTGAGTCTGTCGGACATCGAGAAGGGCGAGGCGTCGCGGCGTGGCGGGTCGCTGAACCTCGGTGGCGGCCAGTTGGGGGCGACGGACTTGACGGCGATCGAGGTAATAGTCGACGGGACGACTGTGACGAGGGACGCGTCAGGTAGCGTTGGACCGAACGTGACCGGGTCGCTCGAGTACTCGGTGGACGATACGGCGGTGGCGTACGAGTCGGGTGGCGTGTTCCGTCGCGACGGGTCGGCGTCGGTGACGGTCGTGCGGCCGACGGTGACGTGCACGAGCGACCGCGCGATCGTCTCGCTCGTGAAGATAGAGTCCCCTGACGGTCGGATCGGCGCGGACGGAAACGTCGAGGTGAGCATGGCCGAGCAGGAGACGAGGTTGTTGTTCACCGATTCGAACGGTCCCGCAGACAATACCGTCAAGTTCGACGTGACGGGGACGGATTACGCACCGGCGTGGGAGCGGACGCTCGACGAGCAAGGGTGGGGCGCCAGCACGACTGGGTCGAACAGCGTGGAGGCGAGTTGCAATACGGAGCGCGTCGTCGTTCGCTTGGTCGTGATCGAGGTCACGTACGACACGCCGTAGCGCGAATCGCTTCCACGACCGCAGGGTCGGCCTAAGATATTAGGGGATTTCCTTTTGCGGGGATGGCTGGAATACCACCGCAATGAGCACCAACGCGAGCGGCGAGCGCAACGCCACGCGGGAGGACGCGCCGGTCGTCCTCGTCGTCGACGACGACGAGGACCTCGCGGAGACGTGCGTGTACTGGCTCGACGCCGGCCAGTACGAGGCTCGCGTCGCGAACAGCGGCGAGGACGCCCTCGAGCAGATGGACGAGTCCGTGGACGCGATTCTGCTCGACCGGCGGATGCCGACGCTCTCGGGCGACGAGGTCCTGGAGGCGTTCCGCGAGCGCGGGTACGACGTCCCGGTGGCGATGATGACCGCGGTCGCGCCGGACACGGACATCGTCGACATGCCGTTCGACGACTACCTCGTGAAGCCGGTGTCCCAGGACGACATCCTGGAGGCGGTCGACGAGATGCTCGCGCGGTCGTCGTTCGACGCGGACGTCCGCGAGTACTTCGCGATGAGTTCGACCGAAGAAGCGCTCGCCGAACGGGACGCCGAAGAGCTCCGGGACGCCGACGAGCTCGCGGCGTTGCGCGACGAAATCACCGAGCAGTACGAGGCGTACGAGCCGGTGATCGAGCGCCGCGAGGAGCAACTGGAGCGGTTGACGCACATCAATACGGTCATCCGCGAGGTCGATCGCGTGCTCGTGGACGCCGAGAGCCGCGAGGAGATCGAGTCCGAGGTGTGTGCGTCGCTCGCGGAGTCGGCGGCGTACTCGATGGCGTGGATCACGGAGTACAACGAGCGCACCGATCACTTCGACCCGCGAGTCGGTGCGGGGACGGACGTCGAGCGGGTAGCCGAGGAGTCCGCGGGCGTGAGCGAGGTCGGGACGCGCGTGAAGGACGCAGTGACGGCGAACGAGGTGACGGTCGTCGAGTCGCTCTCGGAGGCGCATCGCTCGGCGGTGTTCGGCGACGGTGACGTCGGCGAGTCGGCGTCGGTCGTGATCGCGCCGCTCTCGTACCGGGAGAAGACGTACGGGGCGTTGCTCGTGTACTCCGAGCGCGAGGAGGCGTTCGGCGAACAGGAGCTGTCGGTGTTCGGGGAGCTCGGCGAGCGCATCGGGAACGGCATCAACTCCGTCGAGCAACGCCAGCTCCTGCTGGCGGACACGATCGTCGAGCTGGAGTTCCGGCACACGGATCGCTCTGATCCGTTCGTGGACCTGTCGGCGACGACGGGTGCGACGACGAACCTGAAGGGCGTCGCGTCGACGAGCGATTCGTCGCTGACGGTGTACGTGGAGGCGGCGAACGTCTCCGGGGAGTCGTTCCTGGAGGCGGCGACGACGCACGACGACGTGGCGGACGTGCGGCTCGTGACGGAAGGCGACCCGTCGCTGCTGGAGGTGACTGTTCCGGAGTCGGCGGTCAACACGCTGGCGTCGGCGGGGGCGACGGTGAAGACGTTCCGCGTCGAGCAGGGCGAGGGGCGGCTCGTCGCGGAGGTCGCGCCCGACGCGGACTTGAAGGCGCTCGCGCGTGCCGTGGAGAGCGCGTACCCGGAGACGTCCGTGCTCTCGAAGCGGCGCGTGGAGCGGTCGGTGCAGTCCGACGAGTCGTTCCGGAAGGACCTCGAGGATCGGTTGACCGAACGCCAGCAGATGGCGATGGAGACCGCGTTCTCCGCCGGGTACTACGAGTGGCCGCGCGAGTCGACGGCCGAGGAGGTCGCGGCAGCGATGGACATCTCCTCGCCGACGCTCCACGAGCACCTGCGGGCGGGCGAACGAAAGCTCCTGCAGGCGTTCATGACGGAGGTCGACGAGGACGCGTAGGACACCTCTGGCGAGCGGTCGCGCGTTCGCGGTCAGGGTGCGTCGTCGGTGCCGGGGTCGAGGCCGAGTTCGTCGTTGACGAGGTTGGTGGCGTTCCGGAGGTCGCCGATCCCGGAGAGGTAGCCGGCGCCGACGCTGGCTTTGAGTGCGACGGCGGCGCGGCCGGTGAGGACGGTCGGGCCGACCTGTGCGACGGCGTCGTTCCCGACGGAGACGAGCCAGCCTGGCGAACTGAAGGTGAAGCGTTCGAGGGTCGGCTCGAACGCGCCCGGGTCGTTCTGCCGGCGGTGCTCGACGAGCTTCTGGAGGTTCGTCGCGGCGACGCGGGCCTCGCGGATGGCGGACTGGGCGCTCGCGGGGACGGCTTCGCCGTCGGCGTCGACGACCTCTCCGGCGTCGCCGACGACGAACGTGCTGTCGCCGACGCGGAGGTCAGCGCGGGCGTCGACGCGCTCGCCACCTGTCGCTGGAGTGCCGGCGATGCCGCCGGTCCAGACGAACGTGTCGTACTCGATGGCGTCGCCACCAGCGAGTTCGACGGCGTCGGCGGTGGCGCGTTCGACGGTCGCGTTCGTGCGGACGTCGACGTCGGCATCCTCGAGTGCGTCGTGGACCGCACGCTGGAAGGGCTCGGGGAACCCGGGCGCGACTGCGTCCTGCATCTCGAGGAGCGTGACCGACAGGTCGCTTCCTCCGCCACTGGCGTCGTCCGCGTCGTCGTCCGCGTTTTCGTCGACGGTGGCCTCGCCGTCGGTGTCGGCGTTTACGTGCTCGTCGCGGAGGGCGGCGAGTTCGCCGGCGACCTGGATGCCGGAGAGGCCGGCGCCGCCGACGACGGCGTGCCCGCCGAGCGCGATGGCGTCGAGGACCGATTCGCGGATCCGGCGGGCGTGCGAGACGCGCTTGCAGGGAATGGCGTGCTCGCGGACGCCGGGGAGGTCGTAGTACGCGGTCTCGCTGCCGAGGCAGACCGCGGCGGCGTCGTAGGCGAGCACGGTGCCGTCGGCGAGGTGGGCCTCGTTCGCGTCCGGATCGACGTCGACGACCTCGCCCTCGAGGATGGTCGCGGACTCGAGGACGTCCTCGAGGTCGAGCGTGATGTGTTCGGCGACGCGGGGTTTGCGGACGACGCGGTGGACTTCGTGCTGGACGAGGTGCGTGCCGGTGTCGTCGACGACGACGAGGTCGACATCGTCGGGGAGGGTGCGTTCGAGTTTCCGGGCGAGGGTGAGACCGGCGTACCCGGCGCCGAGGACGAGCACTCGCATGCAGAGGGCTTGGGACCGCGGCGGCATATGCTGGCGGGTGTCGGAACGACACCGTGACCGGACGGCGACGGAACCGATCGGCGACGGTACCGACCGGTAATGGAACCGACCGGTGATGGATCCGACCGGTGACGGGGCGTCCGGTCGAGACCGGGACGCATTAGCGGGCGCGCGCCGAAGCGATGGGCGATGACTGACGCGCTCGTCGCGAGGGACGTCCGCAAGGCGTACGGGGACGTCGTCGCGGTCGATGGGGTGTCGCTCTCGGTCGCCGAGGGCGAGGTGTTCGCGCTCGTGGGACCGAACGGCGCGGGGAAGACGACGCTCGTCCGGGCGTTGACGGGGACGACGGAGCCGGACGCGGGGACCGTCGAGCTCCTCGGGTCGGTACCCCGGCGCGCGGACCCGGAGCGCCTCGGCGTGCTCCCGCAGTCGTTCGCACCGCCGGAGCGACTCACGGGACGCGAGGTGGTGGCGTACTACGCGGGCCTGTACGACGACGCGCGCAACGTGACGGACGTGCTCGAGGCGGTGGGGGTGACGGCGGCGGCGGACACGTCCTACGGCGACCTCTCGGGCGGCGAGCAGCGGCGGGTCTGTCTGGGGAGCACGCTCGTGAACGACCCGGACGTGCTCTTCCTGGACGAGCCGACGACGGGCATCGACCCCGCCGGGCGACGGACGGTCTGGAGCCGCATCGAGGAGCAGGTCGCTGGCGGGACGACGGTCGTCCTGACGACCCACGACATGCGGGAGGCTCAGCGGCTCGCGGACCGCGTCGGGTTGCTCGCAGACGGCGACCTGGTCGCGGTCGGTGCGCCGGACGCGCTCGTCGCCGAACACGCGGGCGCACCGAGCGTCGCCGTGACCGTGGGCGCGACCACGTCGACGGACGGCGAGGACCCGGTCGCGACAGCGATGGACGCGCTCTCGGACGCGAGACTGGACCCGGACCGCCACGGCACCGAGGTCCGCGTTCGCGGCGTCGAGGCGCGTGACGTGGCCGCCGTCGCCGACGCGCTCGACGACGCGGGCGTTCCCTACACCGGCCTGTCCTGGCGCGAACCCGACCTGGAGGACGTCTACCTCGAACTCGCGGGCGAACCGTACGAGGCCGGACGGCTGGACGGCGTCGCAGGAGAGCGCGCAGGCGGTCCTACGCGACGCGCGGCCGAACCCGACGACGACGCGTCCGCCACGGTCCCGGGAGGTGACGCGACGTGAGTCGCGTCGGCCGGGTCCGGTCGGCGTCGACCGCGGCGGCGCGGTCGTTCCTCCGGCGGCGAGTGGCCGTGTTCTTCACGTTCTTCTTCCCTGCCATCCTCGTCGGCATCTTCGGTGCACTCGTCCAGACCGACGCCGCCGGCGCGGGCCTGTTCACGAAGCCCGCGTCGTACTACGTCCCCGGGTACGTCGCGGTCGTCGTCCTGTTTACACCGCTGTCGCGCGTCGGGAGCGAGGTCGCGCGCCACCGCGAGCACAACCGCTTCGAGAAGCTCGCGACCACGCCGCTGCGGCGCTGGGAGTGGCTGCTCGCACAGACGCTCGTGAACGTGGGCATCATCGGCGTCGCGACCGTGCTCGTGCTCGCACTCACCACCGCCCTGACGGGGGCGACCATCACGTTGTCGCCGCTCCTGCTCGTCTACGTTCCCGTCGGAGTCGCGTGCTTCTGTGGCGTCGGCGCGCTCCTCGGCGCGTTCGCGGACAGCCAGGACGGCGCGGTCACCGCGAGCAACGCAATCGGCCTCCCGCTCCTGTTCCTCTCGGAGACGTTCGTCCAGCCGGCGCTCCTCCCCGAGTGGTTCCACCCGATCGTCGCCCTCAGCCCGCTCACGTACTTCTCGCAGGGACTCCGGCAGGCCATCGCGCCCGCGTCGACCGACGCGGGCACCGTCGTCCTCGACCTCGGGCCGCTCGCCGCGCTCGGCGTCCTCGCCGTCGCCGCCCTCGGGTTCCTCGCCGCCGGCGCGCTCGCAATTCCACGGACGGACTGACGGAACTCGGCGGACGCGTCCGGCCAGCGACCGCTGTCGGCGACCCGTGAACGCGATCAGGAGAAGTCCGTGAGCGTCGTCTCCGACGCTTCGCGCGTCTCGACGTCGAACTCCGCGAGCCGCACGAACTCCATGTCGTTGTCTCGGAGCGCGCGCTTCACGCGATCGCTCGTCGACGGTGCGACGAGCATCCCCCGGACCTCGGGGTTTGACTCGCGGTAGAGCTCCATGTAGCGCTTGAGCTGGTCGAAGTGATTCAGGGTCGCCTGCCGACGCTTCACTTCGACGACGACCGGCACGCCAGTAGCGTCCTGCGCGAAGAAGTCGAGGAACCCGTACTGGGTCTCGCGCTCGTGCTCGACGATCCGGATGCCTTCCTCCAAGGCGTCCTCGGGGTTCTCCTGGATGTACTCGTGCATCTCCGCCTCCGTTCCGCGCTCCTGATAGTCGACCGCGTCCTCGGCGTCGAAGCGAGACAGCGAGTAGACGTCCTGGAGGTAGACGCGCAGGAACTCGTTCGGGTTCGACCGGCGCGCGTACAGCAGCGGCGCGTCGTCGTCGCTCTCGCCCGGGTCGACCTTGATCGTCGCGCCACTCGGCATCCAGTTCACGGGCTTGTGGCCCGACGGCCGATGCACGAGCAGCGTCCCGTCGGGCTTGCAGACGACGAGTCGGTCTCCCGGTCCGAGGTAGCCGCCAGAGCGGCCGTCGTACTCGACCTCGCACTCGGCCTCGACGGAGACGACCGCGCCCTCCCGGAGGCCCGCGGCGACGACCCGCGCCACCGTCTCGGCGTCCGGCGACTCGAAGCGTTCGACAGTCACGACCGCCCCGTACCCGAGGCGGCGACAAAAGCCTATCCGTTAGCGGGAGCGTGGACGGAGCGGGTCGTTAGCACTCGTCAGACGGGGAGCGGTACGGCGACGACTGCCTTCACGAACTCGAACCCGTAGAGGTGATTCAGCATGAGGTACGTGACGACGCCGAGCGACAGCGAGACGATCCACGCGCTCGCGGCGACGCGTCCGACGCGCCGGTGCGGAGTCTCCTCGCGGAGTTCCCGCGGCGTGTGCGTGACGCCGAGCAGTAGTGCATAGAGGACGACCGGGACTGAGACGATGGAGAGGAGGATGTGGACGGCGAGCATCGCGAGGTACGCGTAGTACATCGCGCCCGGTTCGAGCGCGATCTCCTTCGTCCCGCCGCCACCGGTCTTCAGGAGGTAGAGGACGAGGAACACGAGGATGAGCGCGAACGCGCCCGACATGAACCGCCGGTGTGCGTCGACGTTCCCCCGCCGGATCGCGTACCAGCCGAGGACGAGACTGGTGGTCGCGAGCGTATTGATGACCGCGATGGCGTCGCTCAGCGCGTTCACCGTCTCCAGGCCCACGTCGGGATAAATGGGGAGGCCGAGGTAGAGCGTCCCGAGCACGAGCCCGTACCCGACGACCGTGAGCGCGATCGTCAGCGGCAGCACGGACCCCTTCAGGTCCCGGAGCGGCGGCGTCGTCGTTTCCGTCATCCTCCGGGGGTTAGGAGAGCGCGAGTAATTGCTTTGGCATTCCTCGCCGGCAGTTCGACCCGGACGTGGACGCGTCGCTGGTCGACGTCGGGACCGAAGGTGGGCCGAACCCACCGAGAACCCCTACCCGTAGGCGGTCACACTTCCGTTAAAGTAAAACCTGCCGGAAGGGAACAGTTGGCCATGAGCCAGAGCCAGGAGGAGCGGTCCATTCGCTGCCTCGTCGCGAAGGTCGGCCTCGACGGGCACGACCGCGGCGCGCACGTCATCGCTCGGGCGTTCCGCGACGCCGGGTTCGAGGTCATCTACTCGGGCCTGCACAAGGCCCCGGACGAGATCGTGCAGGCGGCGGTCCAGGAGGACGTCGACGTCGTCGGGATCAGCATTCTCTCGGGCGCCCACAGCACGCTCGTCCCGAAAGTCATCGACGGCCTCAAGGAGTACGACGCGTTCGAGGACACGCTCATCCTCGTCGGCGGCGTGGTCCCCGACGACGACAAGGCCGAACTGAAGGAGATGGGCGTCGCCGAGGTGTTCGGGCCGGGGACGCCGATGGCGGATACCATCGAGTTCGTCCGGGAGAACGTCCCCGAGCGATGACGCTCTCCACCGAGGAACTCCTCGAGGGCATCCTCGACGGGAACCATCGCGCGCTCGCGCGAGCCATCACGAAGATCGAGAACCGCCAGGACGGCTACCGCGAGATCGTCTCCGGGCTCTACGAGCACACCGGCAGCGCTGACGTCATCGGGGTCACTGGTAGTCCCGGCGCGGGGAAGTCGACGCTCGTCGACAAGATGGCGAAGACGTACCGCGACCGCGGACTCACCGTCGGCATCGTCGCGATCGATCCGTCGTCGCCGTACACGGGCGGGGCGGTGCTCGGCGACCGGATCCGGATGGCGTCGAACGTCGGCGACATGGACGTGTTCTTCCGGTCGATGTCGGCGCGCGGGAGCCTCGGTGGGCTCTCGACGGCGACCGCGGACGCGGTGAAGGCCCTGGACGCGTTCGGGAAGGACAAGGTGATCATCGAGACCGTGGGCGCGGGCCAGAACGAGATCGACATCGTGCGGGCGGCGGACACGGTCGCGGTCCTGGTGCCGCCGGAGTCCGGGGACAACGTCCAGATGCTGAAGGCGGGCATCCTCGAGATCGCGGACGTGTTCGCGGTGAACAAGGCGGACATGGACGGCGCGGACCGGACCGTCCAGGAGTTAGAGGAGATGGTGCACATGGACGACGGACACGTGAGCGTCGCCGGCGGCCATCACGGCATGGGCATCGAGACGGATGTCGACATGCCGGAGACGGGCGACGAGTCGGCGGACGCGCCCGAGCCATGGAAGACGCCGGTATTGGAGACGGTGGCGACGAGCGGCGAGGGCGTCGACGAGTTCCTGGCGACGCTCCAGGAGCACGCCGACTGGCTCGCCGAGACCGGGCAGATGACGGCCAAGCGCCGGCAGCGGACCGCCGAGGAGATCAGGACGCTGCTCCGCGAGGACGCGGCGGCGCTCGTCGCTGGCGAACTCGAGGACCACGGGGGCGTGGACGCGCTCGCCGACAGCGTGCTCGCCGGCGACACCGACCCCTACTCGATCGCGGACGACGTCCTCGCACCGGTCGCCGAGTGCCTCGACGAGGACTGACGGACTCGCGGCCGGTCGGTCCGGCCGAGACGGTAGCGGGCCGAGACGCGAGCGGGCCGAGACGCGAGCGAATCGGCGGACGCCGGCACGAGGTTGAAGTCGCTCCCGGTCCTATGTGCGGACATGCGAGCCAAGAAGGCGCTGTACGCCGCCGGTGGCGTCGTGGGTGCCATCGGCGTCGGCGTCCTGACAGACCGGTTGCTTCGACGGCGCGCCGGCGACCTGCCGCGGCCGCTCCCCGGCGCCGGGGAGACGTACCGCTGGCGCGGCATGGACACGTACTACACGGACCTCGGGAACCCGGACAATCCGACGCTCGTGCTCGTGCACGGCGTGAATGCGGCGGCGTCGAGCAACGAGTTCGTCTCGATCGCCGAGGCGCTCGCGGCGGACTACCACGTGGTCGCGCCCGACCTCCCCGGGTTCGGGCGCTCGGACCGCCCGCCCATCCAGTACACGAACGAGCACTACGAGGACTTCCTCCGGGCGTTCCTCGAGGACGTGGCTGGCGAGGACGCGACCGTCCTCGCATCTTCTTTGTCCGCGGCGTACGCCGTCGAAGCCGCGAAGGGCGCGTCGGTGAGTCGACTCGTGCTCGTGTCTCCGACGGCGTCGACGATGCCGGGCGGCGAGAAACCGATGGTCCGGCGATTGCTCCGGTCGCCGGTCGTCGGGACGCTCGCGTTCGACGCGATCGCGAGCGAGCGCTCGCTCGAGTACTTCAGCGCCGACCACTCCTACTACGACGCCGACGCGTACGCGACCGACCGGAAGCGCTACGACTGGCAGACCACCCACCAGTCCGGCGCGCGCTACGCGCCCGCCTCGTTCGTCGCCGGCTATCTCGACAGCGACGTCGACCTCGGCGCCGCCATCGCCGACCTCGACGTCCCGACGACGCTCGTCTGGGGTCGCGAAGCCGAAACCACGCCGCTCTCGACGGGCCGCGAACTCGCCGACCGCGCGAACGCGAAGCTCGTCGTCGTCGACTACGCCGCACTCCTCCCCCACGACGAGCACCCCGAGGCGTTCCTCGACGGCATCGCGGACGACCTCGACCTCGACCGCGACGTCGAGGCCGACCGCATCGCCGTCGAACGCGAATAGCACGAACGGTGCTCCGGACGGAGAGTCCGGATTCGAAGGCCGTCCCGAGAACGAGTCCGCTCTCCTACCGCGGCCGGAAGACGACGAGGTCGTCCCCGGTCGTCTCCGTCTGGGCGACATCGATCTCGACCGTGAGCCCGACCTCGACGTCCTCGACCGCGACGTCCCGCATCTGGCCGGTGACGCGAACGTCACCGAATCGAGCGATGCAGACCGCGTACGGCGTGTCCTCCGTGAAGTTCGGCGTCGCGACGTGCGTGACCGTGAACGTCTGGATCTCGCCGGCCTCGGGGAGCGGGACCTCCGCGATGTCGAGGGACCCGCAGTGCGGGCAGACCCGACGCGGCGGCAGTGACCCGTGGTCGTTCTCGCACTCGAGGTAGTAGCCCTCGCCGTCGGCGACGGCCGTCACCCACTCGTCGTACCCGGCGTCCACGACCTCCTCGTCGGCGTCGCTCATGAGTCCACCTCCCGAACTGCGTTCGGGCGTACTCGCATTCGCTCGCGACGCTCGCTCATGCGACCACCTCGAGCACGTGAACGACCGCGGACGCGACCGTGCCGCCGGCATTGTGCGCGAGTCCGCACTCAGCCTCGGGCACCGCGTCGCTGTTCGGGTGGTCGCCGCGCAGGAGCATCGTGAGTTCGCAGATCTGGGACGCGCCCGTCGCGCCCACGGGGTGACCCTTCGCCTTCAGGCCGCCCGAGAGGTTCACGGGCATCTCGCCGTCCTTCGTCGTCACGCCGTCCGCGGCCGCAGACACGCCCTCGCCGACCTCGCAGAGGCCGAGCGACTCCAGGGCTAGCACCTCCGCGATCGTGAAGCAGTCGTGGACCTCCGCGACGTCCACGTCGCCGGGGCGGACGTCCGCGTCGGCGTACGCTTCCTCGGCGGCCTCGTCCGCAGCCGGCGACCGCGCGAGGTACTCGCGGTCGTGCAGCGCCATCAGGTCGCCACCCTGGCCGGTGCCGGTGATCGAGACGGACGCGTCCAGACCGTGCTCGGCCGCGAACTCGTCGCTCACGAGCACGACCGCCGCCGCGCCGTCGCTGATCGGGCAGGAGTCGTACAGCCCGAGCGGTTCGGACACCATCGGCGCGTCGACGACCGTCTCGACGTCGATCTCGCGCTGGTACTGGGCCTTATCGTTGATCAGGGCGTTGTCGTGGTTCTTCACCGCTATCTCCGCGAGGTCCTCGCGGGACCCGCCGTACTCCGCGAAGTACGCCTGCGCCATCAGGGCGTAGGCGCCCGGGAACGTCATGCCCGCGCTGACCTCCCAGAGGTCGTCCGCGGCGATCGCGAGCGCCTCCGTCGCCCCCGCCGTCCCGAGGTTCGTCATGCGCTCCGCGCCGCCGACCATGAGGACGTCCGCCTCGCCGTTCCGGACGCGCTTGACGCCCTCGCGGACCGCGACCCCCGAGGACGCACAGGCCGCCTCGAACCGCGTCGCGGGCGCGTCGACGCCGACGGCCTCAGCCATCAGCGGCCCCTGGTGACCCTGGTGTTCCGCCAGTTCTCCCATGAAGTTCCCGTAGAGGAGGGCCTCGACGTCGTCGCGGTCGACGTCGGCGTCCGCGAGCGCGTCACAGCCAGCTTCGGCGAACAGATCCCGGCCCGTGCGCTCCGGGGACGCACCGAACGGAGTGAGTCCGACACCTGCTACTCGTACACCTGACATGGCGTAATCTTCGCCATCGACCACTTAATATGTCGTGGTTAACGGCGCGCTCCGTACACGACCGCCACTCCTCGAGAACGGTGCCGGAACCGGGACGCGGGGGTTCCGTGACGTGTTTATGCCTGAACCACTTACGTGACGGCATGGCAAAGGAGAGCGTCGAGAACGCGGGTACCGGGAGCGAAGACGGGAACCGCGCCGTGACAGACCACAAGCCCTCCGCGTCGCTGTGGCCGATGTTCGTCGCGTTCGGGCTCGCCATCGCGGAGGTGGGCGTCGTCGTCGGCGTGTACGTTCTGACCATCGTCGGCGTCCTCACGTTCACGGGCGCGGTCGCCGGCATCCTCCACGAAGCCGGGTACGTGGACGACGCCTGGACGACCCTCGGCGTGCTCGCCGTCGTCGTCCTCGTCGCCGGGACGGCCGTCTTCGCGCTCTACGGTGGCGCCGTCGGTGGCCCAGCACTCGTCGCCGTCCCGAACGCAATCGCGTACCGTGGGCTCTCGATGATGGCCGCGGGCGGCATCACCCTCCTCGCGTCCGTCGCCGGGTTCACGCGGAAGGAACTCGCCGTCGCCGGCTGAGATTCTACGTTCCACGCCGGGTGCGAACCGACAACCTATTTGTCCGGGCCTCAATAGCCACCGATAGCAATGGCACAGCGCGTCTTCACGAAGGACACGATGCTCGACCTCGTGGTGAACATCATTCCACTGGGCATCCTGGCCTTCTTCATCGGCCTGTTCGTCCTCGCGGGTCCGTTCAGCTGGGACCCGCTGTACAGCACGCTCATGCTCGGCATCATCGGGGGGTCGTTCGTCCTCCTCACCGTCCTCACGTACTTCTCCGCGATCGCCATCGAGGGCGACGCGATCGCGAGCGAAGAGGCGGGTCGTGCGGCTCACGCCGAGGAGAAACCCGGCGTCGAGGACACCTCCGAGACCGCGGGGACGGAGTCCCCCGAGGGAACGCCGTCCGTCACGGGCGACGACGCCGAATCCGACGACCGCGCGGAATCGGCCGACTCCGACGACGGCGAGCACGAACAGGTCTTCTGACCGACCCCGTCCCGTTCGCGAGTCACTCCTCATAGCGACGACACCGCCGTCCCGCGCCGTCGCCGAGGTCGACTCGACGTGACGCCGTCGCTGGTGCCTGCTGGAACCGTCGAACCCACGGAGCGGGCGGCATGCGAGCGGTCAGTGACTCAGTGATTGTCGACCGGCAACCGACACCCTTAGGGTGCCGGCATCCGGGAAGCGAAACCGGTGCGAGCGCCGACCCGAACCTTTCTTTAGGGTGCAATCCTGACCGTCTTCCATGGGTCTTAGCGGAGAGCTTGCAATTACACTCCTGATGGCCGTGCTCCTCGTCGTCGTCTTCGCGCTCGCGTCGCGAGCCGACGACTGGCGCGCGTACACGCCGCTGGCTGGCGGCGGCGCCCTCGGGGGCGAAACCGGGTACTCGCACGACGAGAAGCCCGGTGGTATCGTACGGTGGTTGACGACGGTCGACCACAAGGACATCGGCATCCTCTACGGCGTCTACGCGATCGTCGCGTTCGCGTGGGGTGGCCTCGCCGTGATCTTGATGCGGACCGAGCTGGCGACGCCCGCGATGGACGTCCTCGCTGTCGTCGGCGGCGAGACGTTCTACAACGCGCTGCTGACGAGTCACGGCATCACGATGCTGTTCCTGTTCGGGACGCCGATCCTCGCTGCGTTCTCGAATTACTTCATCCCGCTCCTCATCGGCGCGGACGACATGGCGTTCCCGCGCATCAACGCCATCGCATTCTGGCTCCTGCCGCCGGGCGCGGTCCTCATCTGGTCGGGCTTCTTCCTCGGACCGTTCTTCGAGTCGATCAGCGCGTCGATGGCGTCCTGGACGATGTACCCGCCCCTGGCGGCCGGACAGACCGCCGCCGGTGGGGACGCGATGACGTACGAGTACGCGGGTCGCGTCATCGCGTCCACGGAGATCGACACGTCCGCGTTGAACGTCGGGACGGACCTGATGCTCCTCGGCCTGCACCTCACTGGCGTCTCCGCGACGATGGGCGCGATCAACTTCATCGCGACCATCTTCACGGAGCGCGCCGAGGACGTCGGCTGGGACAAGCTCGACATCTTCTCGTGGACGATCCTCACGCAGTCCGCGCTCATCCTGTTCTCGTTCCCGCTCCTCGGGAGCGCGCTCGTGATGCTCCTCCTCGACCGTAACTTCGCGACCGGGTTCTTCATGGTCGAAGGCGGTGGGACGATCCTCTACCAGCACCTGTTCTGGTTCTTCGGTCACCCCGAAGTGTACATCCTGGTGCTCCCGCCGATGGGCATCATCAGTTACGTCCTCCCGCGGTTCTCTGGACGGAAGCTGTTCGGGTTCAAGTTCGTCGTGTACTCGACGCTCGCCATCGGCGTCCTCTCCTTCGGCGTGTGGGCGCACCACATGTTCGCGAGCGGCATCGACCCGCGCCTGCGCGCGGGGTTCATGGCGGTCTCGCTCGCGATCGCGATACCGAGCGCGGTGAAGACGTTCAACTGGATCACGACGATGTGGAACGGGAACCTCCGGTTGACGACGCCGATGCTGTTCTGCATCGGGTTCATCGCGAACTTCATCATCGGTGGCGTCACCGGCGTGTTCCTCGCCGCGATTCCCGTCGACCTCGTGCTCCACGACACGTACTACGTCGTCGGGCACTTCCACTACGTCATCATGGGCGCCATCGCGTTCGCGGTGTTCGCGGGCGTCTACTACTGGTTCCCGATCGTCTCCGGGCGGATGTACCAGCGGACGCTCGGGAAGGCGCACTTCTGGCTGACGATGGTCGGCACGAACCTGACGTTCTTCGCGATGATCCTGCTGGGGTACGGCGGGATGCCGCGCCGCTACGCGACGTACAGCGGGATCACCGTCGACGGCATCCTCGGTTACTTCACGAGCCTGCACGTGCTCTCGACCGTCGGTGCGTTCATCCTCCTCGTCGGGCAGCTGATCTGGCTCTGGAACATGGTTCAGTCCTGGCTCGAGGGGCCGGTCGTCGGCCCGGACCCGTGGAACCTCGAGGAGGACGGCGTGCCGAGTCGCGAGTTCGACTGGCACGCGGACCGCCTGGACACGACGCTCGCCGACGGCGGCGAGCCCGAGGACGAGACGGCGATGACGGACGGCGGCCAGCCGGACGACGACGCGTCGTCCGAGGACGCCTGACGCGGCGGTCTGTTCTTCGCTTCGAGTTCTCGACGAGTGCGTTGCGAGGCGAGTCAGTCAGGGGTCCTCAGACGGTCGCGAGCACGAACCCGGTGGTGAACATCATGATTGCGACGAGTCCGAGGACGACGAGCAGGAGCTCCTTCTCGTTCATGTCGCGGGCTACGGGACCCAAAGCCAAAGGCTAATCGTTACTCGCACCAACTGTCGCGTGTGACTGAGAACGCTCGCCTCTCGACGGTGCTCTCCGGGAAGCGCGTGGTCGTGGTCGTCTACGTCGGCGTGGTCGCACTCGCTGGCGTGCTCGGGTACGTGCTCGGGATCATCCTGCCGGCACAGAAGGGCGTCGAGATGGCGGCGTTCGGTCCGATCGCGTTCGAGATCACGCCCGTCTCGTTCGCGCTGTACGGGATGGCGATGCTCGCTGTCTCGCTCGGCGTGCTCCTCGCACTCGTCCAGTTCGTGGCGCGGTACGACGACGCCGCGGTGGAGTGAGGAGGGGGTCGCGGGCTACTTCTCGACGGCGGCCTGGATGTCGTCGACGACGTCGGGGTTCCGGAGCGTGGAGGTGTCGCCGAGGTCGTCGCCGTTCGCGACGTCGACGAGGAGCCGACGCATGATCTTCCCGGAGCGCGTCTTCGGGAGTTCGGGCGTGAAGACGACGGATTCGGGGCGGGCGATCGGGCCGATGGCGTCCTCGACGCCCTGGATTATCCGTTCGCGGAGGTCGTCGCCGGGCGTGGCGTCGTCTTCGGTGATGACGAACGCGTGCACGGCTTCGCCCTTGACGTCGTGGTCCGCGCCGACGACGGCGGCTTCGGCGACGCCTTCGACGCCGACGATCGCGCTCTCGATCTCCATGGTGCCGAGGCGGTGCCCGGAGACGTTGATGACGTCGTCGACGCGGCCGAGGACGGTGATGTAGCCGTCGTCGTCTATCTTCGCGCCGTCTTCGGGGAAGTACGTCCAGTCGTCGGGGTCGTCGCTGTCGACGTCCGAGTACTCCGCCCAGTACTCCTGGACGTACCGCTCGTCGTTCTGGTAGAGCGTGCGGAGCATCCCCGGCCAGGGCTTCTCGACGGTGAGGTAGCCGGCGTCGCCGGCGTCGACGGGGTCGCCGTCGACGTCGACGACCTCGGCGCCGATGCCGGGGAGCGGCGGGCCGGCGCTCCCGGGCTTCATCTCGCCGACGCCCGGGAGGGTCGTGATCATCATCCCGCCGGTCTCGGTCTGCCACCACGTGTCCACGACCGGGCAGTCCTCGTCACCGATGTGCTTGTAGTACCACTTCCAGGCGCGCGGGTTGATCGGTTCGCCGACGGTGCCGAGCAGGCGGAGGCTCGAGAGGTCGTGCCGTTCGGGGTACTGGTTCCCCCACTTCATGAACGATCGGATGGCGGTCGGTGCGGTGTAGAGCTGGTCGACGCGGTACTTCTCGACTAACTCCCAGAGCCGGTCGCGCTCGGGGTAGTCGGGCGTCCCCTCGTACATCACAGTCGTCGTGCCGAGCGCGAGCGGGCCGTACACGATGTAGGAGTGCCCGGTGATCCAGCCGATGTCGGCAGCGCACCAGTACGTGTCCTCGGGCTTCACGTCCAGGACGTTCTCGGTCGTCCACGCGGCGTACGAGAGGTAGCCGCCCGTGGTGTGCTTCACGCCCTTCGGTTCGCCCGTGGTGCCCGAGGTGTACATCAGGAAGAGCATGTCCTCGGCGTCGCGACTGACGGGGTCGACCTCGGCGCCTTCGTGCTTGTCGACGAGGTCGCCGTAGTCTCGGGCGTGGTCGCCGAGGAAATGCGTGAGTTCGTCGCCGAGGCGGTCGACGACGACCGTCTCGACGTGGTGGTCGACGCCGCGCAGGCCCTCGTCGGCCTTCCCCTTGTGGTTGAGGGCGTCGCCGCGGCGATAGTAGCCGTCGCACGTGACGAGGTACTCGGAGTCCGCAGCGTTCATCCGCGTCGCGAGCGCGTTCGCTGAGAATCCCGCGAAGACGACGCTGTGGGGGGCGCCGATGCGCGCGCACGCGAGCATGGCGATGGGGAGTTCGGGTACCATCGGCATGTACAGCGTGACGACGTCGTCCTCGCCGACGCCGATGTCGCGGAGACCGGCGGCGAACGCGTTCACTTCCCGGTAGAGGTCCTGGTACGTGTACGTGCGCGTCTCACCGAGTTCGCCCTCCCACTTGATGGCGGCGCGGTTCTTCGCACCGTTCTCGACGTGCCGGTCGATGCAGTTGTAGCTCGCGTTCAGCTCCCCGCCCGTGAACCACTCGAAGAACGGCGGGTTCGAGTCGTCCAGCACCTCGTCGTAGTCGTCGTCCCAGTCGACGAGGTCGGCGGCTCGCTCCCAGCACTCGGGCCAGTTCTCCGCGAACGCGTCGTAGATGCCGTCGTCGCTGACGTTCGCCTGCTCGACGAACGCCGCCGAGGGCTCGAAGGTGTCCTGTTCTGCGAGTCGTGCTTCGAGTTCCACCTCGCCGTCCTCGGTATCGTCGGCCATAGTTCGTGCTAGACCGACGACGATAACCGGGATAAGCGTTCCCCCGCCGCGGGCGGACGGTTCTCGGACTGCGCCCGTCGCGAGCACCGCGTGGACGACCCCGGAGCGCGGACGCTCGCCGCGCGAACGAAGCAGTAGATGGACAACTACTCGGTCCTCGAACGACGAGCAGGTGGCAATGAGTTCTGCGTACACGGTCCACGCGGACCGACTCGACGCCAGACTGGAGGGAGAGGACTTCGCGATCGCCGTCGTCACGGCGACCAAGCCCGACTTCTACAAGCAAGCGCCGGTCGTGACCGCCGCCGAGGACCTCGGGGTGCCGGCGTTCGTCCTCCACACCGGCCAGCACTACGACGACCTGCTCGGGCACGGGCTCGCGGAGTACGGCGTCGAGGACCGCGTCGGCGTCGACCTCGGCGTCCGCGGCGACCTCTCACAGAAGACCGCGGAGGTGACGACGCGCATCGACGCGTTCACGGACTACCTCGACGAGCACCACCCGGACACGACCGTCGTCCCGCTCGTGCACGGGGACACGCACGCCGCCGCGACCATCCCGCAGGCGTGGGCGTTCGCGACCGGCGAGCAGGTCGCGCACAACGAGGCGGGACTGCGCGGGATGGCGCCGGACTACGACGCCGTCGACCGCGAGGGGCTCGCGGTCGGTGACGACGCCGCGGTCGACGCGTTCGTCGACGCGCAGTGGACCGGCGACTGGCACGTCGATCGCTCCGAGCCGTTCCCCGAGCAGTACGACACGTTCGTCGGGTCCGCCGCGTCGCTCTATCACTTCGCGCCCGTCGAGTTGAACCGCGAGCACCTCGTCCGCGAGGGCTACCCCGAGGAGCGCGTCCCCGTCGTCGGGAACAGCGTCGTCGACGCGATCGACGCGAAGCGCGCCGCGGAGCTCGACGAGAGCGTCTTCGACGTGTACCCGACGCTGGAGGAGCGCGACGACTGGATCCGCGTGGACGTCCACCGGCGCGCGAACCTGCTCCCGGGCCGGTTCCGCGCGGTCGTCGAGGGCGTGATCGCGCTCGTCGAGGACGGCTTCAACGTCAACTTCGTCGAACTGAACGCCACCCGGTCGGCGCTAGAGGCGACGGGGTTGCGCGAGCGGCTGCTCGAACTCGACGCCGAGCGCGAGAACTTCCTGTTCACGGGCCTCTGGAAGAAGCACGCGCACGTCTACGAGTTCCTCGAGTCCGGGCAGTGCCTCGCGGAGTTCACGGACTCGGGGAGCATGCAGGAGGAACTGAACCACATCGAGGAGACCGTCTGCCTCACCGCGCGATTCAACACGGACCGCCCGGAGACGGTGTTCGAGGCGAACACGAACCTCCTCGTCCCGCCGATCTCCGGCGAGTTCGTCCAGGCGGCAGTCAGTCGCGTGGCCGACGACGACGCGCTCCGCGAACGGATGCGCGACGGCCCGGAACTGTACGGCGCGGACGTCGGCGAGGAGATCGTCTCGTTCATGGACGCACACCGCGACGAGCCCGTCGAGTGGTCGCACGAACGCGCCGGGTTCGACCTCGGCGAGACGACGGGGATGGAGTACCTATAGGGCGTCGCCGGGACCTGAATTTACGGCGGCGGTGGTCGGCAGTTACCGGTTAGCCACGTTCAAGTAGGTTCGGGGGGAGGGTTCGACCAATGACACGCAGATTCGCGACGGTGCTGGTGGTGGCGGTCGTCGTGCTCGCGGGCTGTAGCGGCGGGCCGGCGACGTCGACCACGCCGGACGCTGCGACGGACTCGCCGACGACGACGTCCGAAACGGCGTCGAATGGGGATTCGAACCGTGTGACGGTGCCGTCGACGCTGGTGGCGCCGGGCGCGGGACCGCGTGGAATCCCGAACCCGCGTCGCTTGCTGCAGGCGCACTTCGCGTCGGTCTCCCAGTCGACGTACCAGTCGAACCTGTCGTACACGCGCCTCCGCGGTGGCGGCGCGGCGGACGATCGCGCGACCGTGTTCGCGAACGTCACGCGCGGCCCGAGCGGGTTCGCGAACGAGACGCGGACGGTCGGGAACGGCACGGCGTCCGCGAAGCGCGTCTACCGGTCGGGGAACACGGTGTACGCGCAGACGGTCGGCGCGAGCGGGACGACGACCGAGTACGGGAGCGGGCCGGTCCGGAGCGTGATGCAGACGTACCGGCAGCCGTCCCAGTCGATGCCGTCCGTCGCGTTCCTCTACTTCCAGCTGTCCGACCGCATGCGACCGACGGGGTTCGACACCCGCAGCGGCGAGAAGGTCGTCCGGTACGAGACGACGGCGGTGAACGAGACGCAGTTCCAACGGGTCCGTGGCGTGCTCGGCGCCCCGAACAGCTCGCTCTCGGACATGTCGTTCGCGGTGTACGTCGACGCGAGCGGGACGATCCACGACGCCGAGGCGGCGCTCGCGATCGAGTCCGCCGACGGGTCGATGGCGCGCACGCAGATGGACTACCGACTCCGCGGAGTGAACGACACCGAGCTGTCGACGCCGGCGTGGACGAGCGAGGTGACGCGGTTGAACGGGACACTTGCCGCGAACGGCACCGTGCTCGAACTCGAGAACACGGGCGAACGGACCCTGTCGAATCACTCGGTCGGCGTGCTCGGGAACGTCAGCGCGCAGACGGCCGTGAACCGATCGCTCGCGCCCGGCGAGACCGCGTACGTCTACGCGACCGGCTCGGAGAACGACACGACGCTACACGTCGTCGACTCCCGTTCGGCCGTCGAGAGCGACGCTCGCGTCCTCCCGCGGCGATCCGCCGTTCGCGCGTACGTCGGCAGCCCGAACGTCTCCATCGCGCTCGCCGTGCTCGACGAGGCGAACGCGACCGCTACCGTCCGCTCGTCCGACTACCGCGCATCGGTCGGTGCTCTCGGCGACACCCGGGCACCGTCGCTCGAAGCGGCAGTCCTCGACCGTCAGCAAGAAGCGATCCGGCACGAGCGCGCCTGAGCGTCGGTCAGCCGTACTGCATTCTGGGAGGCCGACGCGAACCGTTCAGGCGAGCCCGATCTGTTCTGAGTACGCGCCGTACGCGTCCTCGAACACCTGCATGATCTCGCCCATCGTCGCGTACGCCTTCACCGCGTCGACGATCGCGGGCATGACGTTCTCGTCGTCCTCGATCGCTACGGCGAGGTCCTCGAGGGCTGCGTCGACGGCGTCGTCGTCCCGTTCGTCCTTCACGCGCTCCAGCCGGTCGAGCTGGGTTCGCTCCGTCTCTTCGTCGACCTTGAGGATTTCGGGCTCGGTGTCCTCGTCGATCGTGTACTCGTTCACGCCGACGACGACCTCCTCGCCGTCCTCGACGCGCTCCTGGTACTCGTAGGACGCCTCCTGGATCTCCCTGAGGAAGAAGCCCTGGTCGATGCCTTCGAGGATGCCGTCGCGCACGGAGCCGTCGCCCATCTCCTTGATCGTCTCGATGTACTCCATCGCTTGGGCCTCGACCTGGTCCGTGAGCGCCTCGACCGCGAAACTCCCACCCATGGGGTCGACGATGTCGGCCGCGCCGGACTCCTCGGCGATGATCTGCTGGGTGCGGAGCGCGACCCGCACCGCCTTCTCGCTCGGGAGCGCGAGCGCCTCGTCGAAGGAGTTCGTGTGCAGCGACTGCGTGCCGCCGAGGACGCCAGCGAGCGCCTGGATCGTCACGCGCACGACGTTGTTCAGTGGTTGCTGGGCGGTGAGCGATTGGCCAGCGGTCTGCGTGTGGAACTTCAGGCGCTTCGACTCGGGCTTCTCGGCGTCGTACCACTCGTCCATGACGCGCGCGTAGATGCGGCGCGCTGCGCGGAACTTCGCGACCTCCTCGAAGATCGAGTTGTGCGAGTTGAAGAAGAAGGAGAGCCGCGGCGCGAAGTCGTCGACGTCGAGGCCACGGTCGACGGCGTCCTCGACGTACCCGAACCCGTCCGCGAGCGTGAACGCGAGCTCCTGGACGGCCGTCGAGCCCGCCTCCCGGATGTGGTACCCCGAAATGGAGACGGGGTGGAAGTTCGGCGTCTCCGTCGTGGAGTACTCGATGGTGTCCGTGACGAGGTCGAGACTCGGCTCGGGTGGAATGACCCACTCCTTCTGTGCGATGAACTCCTTGAACATGTCGTTCTGGAGGGTCCCGCGGACGTCCTCGCGGGGAACGCCCTGCTCGTCGGCGAGCGCGACGTACATCGCGTAGATGACGGGCGCGCTCGGGTTGATCGTGAAGCTCGTCGAGATCTCGCTCAGGTCGATGCCGTCGAACAGCACCTCCATGTCCGCGAGCGTGTCGACGGCGACGCCCTCCTTCCCGATCTCGCCCTCGGCCATCGGGGCGTCGCTGTCGATCCCCATGAGCGTCGGCATGTCGAACGCGGTCGACAGTCCCGTCTGGCCGTTCTCGAGGAGGTAGTGGAAGCGCTCGTTCGTCTCCTCGGCGGTCCCCATTCCGGCGAACTGCCGCATCGTCCACGTCCGGCCGCGGTACATCGTCGGATACGGTCCTCTCGTATAGGGTTCCTCGCCGGGGAAGCCGAGGTCTTCGTCGTAGTCCAGGTCGGCGACGTCCTCGGGGTCGTAGACGCGGTCGACCTCGAGGTTCGACACGGTCGCGAACCGGTCCTTGCGTTCCCCGTACGAGTCGAGGACGGGGTCGAGCGTGTCCGAGGCCCACTCCTCGCGGGACGCGCGGATGTCCGCGAGGTCGTCGTCGTCGTACATGGACGTAATTTTCACCGACCACGACTATAATCGTTCGGTAGCGGTCGATCCGGTCCGTCGACGGAGGACGCCGTCGTCGTCAGTACTGCCCGAGCAGTCCGTCGCGGCGCGCGCGTGCTTCGGCGACCCTGAACGCGACGACGCCCGCGAGGACGTAGCCGACGGCGGTCGCGACGAGGACGGCGAGGTCGACGGCGGGGAGGTTCCAGATGGCGACGCCGTCGGTCATCGCGCGCTGGAGGAGCGCACTGCCCTGCGAGAGCGGGAGCGCGGCGAGCGCGGGGTACTCGTCGACGGGGGCCGCGACGAGGAACAGCAGGCCGAAGTTGAGGAGTCCGAAGAGGTTGTCGATGCGCTTGTAGACGAGCGCGAGCCCCGCGAACACGAACCCGACGCCGAGCGCGCTCGCGACCGTGAGGACGACGAGCGGGACGACGGTGAGCACGTCGAGGGTCAGCACCTCGCCCGTCGTCGCGAGCATCGCGGCGAGGATGGCCGCGCCCCACGCGAACGACTCCAGCAGGCGGACGAGGGCGTTGACGGCCATCACGCGCTCGAACCCGTACGGCGACATGTACAGCTGTTCGAGCGTCCCCCACTGGGCCTCCTGCATGATCGAGCGCGCCGCGCCCGCGAACGCCGTTATCGCCATCGTCCACACGAAGAACCCGACGATGATGCCGGGGAGGCTGTCCGTGATGGCGGGGCCGGCGACGGCCTTCCCGCCCAAGAAGATCCCGGCGAAGAACAGGTACGTGACGGCGAGTTGCGTCAGCGTGTTCACGGGGTACTCCTTCAGGATGACCAGACGCTTGCGCGCGAGCGCACCGAAGAGGACGCGGTAGCTCACGACTCCTCACCACCGTCCGTCGCGGGCTCCGGCGGTGACCGTTCCCTTCCCGTGTCGTTGCCGTCGTCCGAATCCATCGCTGTCGCGTCGTCGTCGCTCGTGAGTTCGACGAAGACGTCCTCGAGGTCGGGGTCGACGGACTCGAACGAATCCAGGGTCGCTCCGGTCTCGCGGACGGCGTCGACGAGGTCGTAGAACGCGTCCTGGTCGGGGACGACGACCTCGAAGCGCGCGAGGCCGTCGTGGACGGTCCACGATTCGACGGTGCCGGCGGCCGCGACGGCGTCGCGCAACCCCGGTTCGTTCGACGCTCGCAGCCGGTAGGCTTGCGTGGCGAACACCGACACGAGGTCGTCGACGCGCTCGTCGGCGGCGACGCGACCGTTCGCGAGGATGACGACGCGGTCGCTGACGCGCTCGACGACGTCCATGTCGTGACTCGACAGCACGACCGTGACGTCGTCCTCGCGCGCGAGACGCGTCAGTTCCCGCTGGAGGGAGAGCGAGCTCTCGACGTCGAGGCCGAGCGTCGGCTCGTCGAGGAAGAGGACGTCCGCGCCGCGGGCGAGCGTGCACGCGAGCGCGACCTTCTGCTTCTGGCCGCGCGAGAGTTCGCGGACCGGGACGTCCGCCTTCTCGGCGATGCCGAGTGTCGAAAGCAGTTCGTCGTGCCGTTCCCGGACGTCGCTCGGGTCCGCGCCGCCGATCGCCGCGAAGAACCGGAGGTTCTCGCGGACGCTCAGCCGCCAGTAGACGTTCCGCGCGCCCTCGAGCATCGCGCCGACGTGCTCGTAGACCGCTCGCTCGTCGGTGGCGACGTCGACGCCCGCGACGGTCGCGGACCCCGCGGTCGGCGTGACGAGACCGAGCAGCATCTTGATCGTCGTCGTCTTCCCGGCGCCGTTCGGGCCGAGGACGCCGACGATCTCGCCGCTCGCGACCGCGAACGAGACGTCGTCGACCGCGAGCACGCCGTCGGCGTCCGGGTCGCCGAAGGCCTTCCGGAGACCGTCGGCCCGGACCGCGACCTCGCTCTCGTCGGGCGAGCCGTCACGGCCGACGGCGTCGACGCGGCCGGCACTGGCGTCCCCGTCACCGTCAGTGCCTCCGCGACCGTCGCGGGCGTCGCCTGAAGGACTCGATTGCACGACTGAACGAAGGGTCCGACGAAGCCTAAACTTTCCCTTCGATCGAGAGAGTGGCGAATACTGACAGGAAACGGGCGTCGGTTCCGGACGACTGGACGTTCGCTACTGCAGGCGCTTGGTCGTCTCGACGAGCGGGTGCCGCGCGTAGTCGACGACGTTCACGTCCGCGAGCGATTCCAGCCCCTCCCGTTCGGCGGTCTTCGCCATCCCGAGTTCGATCGGGTCCGCGATGACGATCACGTACGCGTCCATGGACTCCATCCCGAGTCTGTCCGCGGCCATCACGCGATGGTGGCCGTCCGCGAGCAGCATGTCGCCGCCGTTGTCGATGACGACGAGCGGCTCCGCCAGCCCGCGCTCTAGCTCGTAGCGCCGCCCCTCGAGTTCGTCCGCGTACACCTTCGTTTGCGTCGGCGTCAACCCGTCGAGGTCGACCTTGTGACGCTCCTGGTCGAGACTCACGCCGTGGATGTTCTCCAGGGTCCGCCGGAGCTTCCCGACCTTCTCCGGCGTCGCCCGCTCTATCTGACTGCGGATGACGTCCGCGTTCGAGATGATGCCCACGAGGTTCCCCGCGTCGTCCACCACGGGGAGCTTCTGGATGCCCGACCTGAGGATGACCCTGGCGGCGTCCGTCACCTTCATCTCCGGGTGCGCGACGATGAGATCCGTCGTCATCACCTTGAAGATCGGCTCGTCGTCGTCCGCCAGCAGGAGATCTCTCGCGGACACGAACCCCTCGACGCGACGGCGCTCGCACACCGGGAACCCGCTATGTTCCTCGCTCTTCGCGATCATCGCCGCGACCTCGCCGACGGTCTCGTCGGGCGACACCGTCACCACGTCCTGGGTCATGTAGTCCTTGACGTAGGGCTTGCTTCGGCCGTCGCCGTCGTCCCCATCCATACCCGCCACGTTCGAGGTGGGCGAGGAAAAGTCTCCCTGTCCCGTCGGGGAGCGCGGTCGGTTCCGGACTCGCCAAGGGTCGCTCGCCGGAGTTTCGTCCCGCCGCGCGACCGTTGCATCTGGCATCGGACGTGTTTATCCAACGGCAACGGAGGACAGATTCGCTCCGCTCTGCCGCTATGCGGAGGGTATCGAGGTCGAACCGACGGTCTCGCTCGCCATTCCGTAACCACGCTTAGAGGCTCGGTCGCCGACCACACTGGTGCATGCTACCACGACACGCAGTGGCCCTGGTCGTCACGGTCGGGGTCCTCCTCGCCCCGGCCGTCGGCGTCCTCCCGGCGACGGTCGCCGCGTCTGACGCGGCGAACCAGCCGGTCCGAATCGACTCGTGTACCGTCATCGACGAACCCGGCGAGTACGTCCTGACATCTGACATCGAGGACAGCACAGCGGGCGTCTGCATCGACATCCGGTCGAGCGACGTCCACTTCGACGGGGACAGACACACCGTCTCTGGCAACCTCTCGCGGGAAGCCATCAACGAGACCATTACCGGACCACCGCCGCGGACGCGCGTCGGGGTCGGCGTCACCGTCCGGTCGAACGAACGCGTCGAGAACGTCACCGTCCACCACGTCACGGTGACGAACTGGAATCACGGACTGCTCGCCGAGAACGTCACGAGCGCCAACGTCTCGGGCGTCCACGCGTTCGAGAACGGCGGCGGCATCGTCCTCGACGACGCGAACGACGTCACGGTCCATGAGTCGAACGCCTCCCGGAACCTCATCCTCGGCGTCATCGTCGACGCCCGCTCGGGGAACCGAACGGCGAACAACGCGATCGTCGGCAACGAACTGAAGGACAACGGCGTGTTCGGCGCGGCGATGTTCACGTCGAGCAACGCCACGATCGCAGACAACACCGCGTTCCGGAACGCGTTCGGCATCTACGCGTTCGGCGTCCAGAACTCGACGATCGCGGCGAACTCGGTCTGGGACAACCGGTACGGCGTCGTCCTGGAGGGGTTCCGGTCGAACGCGACGAACGTCGCCGACGCGAACGGCACCGACGCCGACGCAAGCGCCGCCGACGCGAGCGCCGCCGACCTCGGCGTGCAACCCGAGGCCGTGAACGCGACGAACGCTCGGTCGAACGTCCTCGTGAACAACGTCGTGCGGAACAGCACCGCCGCCGCGCTCGCGTTCGTCGCTGCAGACGACAACGTCGCCCTCGGCAACGACCTCTCGGACACCGGCCCGGCCGACGGCCAGTACTATCCGTTCCGGACGAACGCGTCGGCGGCGGTCGTCGCGGAGGATGCCCGCAACAACACGATCGTCGACGCAAGGGCGAGCGACGCCGCGGACTGGATCTACGCGGGGTTCAACGGGTCGTCGACGGCGGTCCTGAACGCGACGACCGACGCCGGACCGGTGTCGTTCTCCGGGAGCGACGTCGGCGTCGGTCGAGCCGTCGAGACGCCGCCGTTCCCCCGGAACAATTACTCGGTGGGCGTGGACCTGAACGTCACGACGTTCGGAGAGAACACCTCGCTCCAGGTGGCCTTCCAGTACGACGACGCCTCGCTCGACGCGTTCGCGGCGAGCGAGGACGACCTCGACGTGTCCCGGTACGACGCCGACGCCGCGAACTGGACAGTCGTCGCCGGTGACGTCGAGGTCAACCCGAACCTGAACACGGTCGCCGCCTCGCTCGACGGTGTCGAGGGGCTCGTCGTTCTACTCGCCGAGAAGGGCGATTACGAGAACGAGACCGCCGGCGGAAACGAGACGGCGAACGGCACCACGACAGAAACCGGGAACGAGACCACGAACGCGAGCACGACGGAGGCCGGGACTGAGAACGAGACGGGTCCCGAGAGGGCCGCCAGGACTGCGGGCGCGAGTCTCGCTCCCGCAATCGGTGTCGCCTCTGGACCCGACGCCGTCGTACCGAACTCCGGGCTCGCGACCGAGCCAGCGGTCGCGGCGCCGTCACCACGTCCGGGGTCATGGAATCCGTGACGTAGGGGTTGCTTCGGCCGTCGCCGTCGTCCCCCTCCTTACCCGTCACGTTCGAGGGGGGCGAGGAACCGTCTCCCTGTCCGGGCGTCGGCCGCGTCGCGTTGCTGATCTTCGAAGAGTCGCGTCACCGAGTCGCGTCGACAAGGTCGCGTCGCCGAGTCGCGTCGCTTCGGTCGCGGACCGTCGCTCGACGGTTGTCTCTGCGTGCATCGGTAATTATCCAACGCCAACTGTATGCGATTCGTTCCGATTCGAGGACAACGTGCCGGTTATCGGTCTCAAAGCCACCGTCACGCTCGCCACCCCGTAACCAGCCTTAGAAGCCCGGTCATCAACCGTTGGTACGTATGCCAAATAGAAGCACGATGGTTCTCGTCGCGACGGTCGGGATCGCCCTCGCGCTGTGGGCGGGGGTCCTCCTCGCGCCCTTCGTCGGGTTGGTTCCCGCGACCGTGTCCGACGTGAGCGCGACCGACGGGAGCGCGAGCGGCGAGAGCGCAACCGACGAGAACGCGACCGACGAGAGTCGGAGCGACGAGCGTGCGTCGACCCACCAGCCCGTCCAGATCGACTCGTGCACCGTCATCGACGAACCCGGCGAGTACGTCCTGACGGCGGACGTCGAGGACAGCACCGCGGGCGTCTGCATCGACATTCGGTCGAGCGACGTCCACTTCGACGGGGACAGACACGCCGTCGCGGGGAACCTCTCGCACGCTGGGATCGGCGAGACGATCGACGGACCATCGTCGCAGGACCGCGTCGGCGTCGGCGTCACCGTCCGGTCGAACGAACGCGTCGAGAACGTCACGATCCATCACGTCACGGTGACGAACTGGAGCCACGGCGTGCTCGCCGAGAACGTCACGGACGCCAACGTCTCGGGCGTCCACGCGTTCGAGAACGGGGGCGGCATCGTCCTCGACGACGCGAACGACGTCACGGTCCAGGAGTCGAACGCCTCCCGGAATCTCGCTCTCGGCGTCGTCGTCGACGCTCGCGCCGGGAACCGGACGACGAACGACGTTGTCGTCGGCAACGAACTGAAGGACAACGGCGCCTTCGGCGCGGCGGTGTTCTCGTCGAGCAACGCCACGATCGCGAACAACACCGCGTTCCGGAACGCGTTCGGCATCTACGCGTTCGGCGTCCAGAACTCGACGATCGCGGCGAACTCGGTCTGGGACAACCGGTACGGCGTCGTCCTGGAGGGGTTCCGGTCGAACGCGACGAACGTCGCCGACGCCGTGAACGTCACCGACGCCGACGCGAGCGCCGCCGACCTCGGCGTGCAACCCGAGGCCGAGACCGCGACGACCGCCCGGTCGAACGCCGTGGCGGACAACGTGATCCGGAACAGTACCGCCGCCGCGCTCGCGTTCGTCGGCGCCGACGGCAACGTCGCCACGGGGAACGACCTCTCGGACACCGGGCCGACTACGGAGCAGTTCTATCCATTCCAGGCGAACGCGTCGGCGGCGATCGTCGCGGTGGACGCTCGCAACAACACGATCGTCGACGCCAGGACGAGCGACGCCGCGGACTGGATCTGCGCCGGGTTCGACGGCTCGTCGACGACGGTCCTGAACGCGACCACCGACGCCGGCACGGTGTCGTTCGCCGGGAGCGACGTCGGCGTCGGTCGCGCGATCGAGACGCCGTCGTTCCCGTGGAAGACGTACTCCGTCGGCGTGGACCTGAACGTCACGACGTTCGCGGCGAACACCACGTTGCAGGTGACCCTCCAGTACGACGACGCGTCGCTCGAGAGGTTCAACGCCAGCGAGGACGACCTCGACGTGTACCGGTACGACGCCGACGCCGCGAACTGGACGACCGCCGGTGACGTCGACGTCAACGCAACCCGGAACACCGTCAGCGCGTCACTCGACCGCGTCGACGGGTTCGTCGCCGTGCTCGCCGAGACGGGCAACTACGCAACCGAGAACCAGTCCGCGAGTGAGAACGAGACCACGACCGACGACGAACGAGTCACGATGGCGCCCGGAGGAGTCGCTGGGGCCAACGCCGTCGCGAATGCGGTCGGTGGAGTCGCTGGGGCCGACGCCGTCGCGATGGCGCCCCTGACCGCGAGAGAGTCGACGTATGCGATGGCGTCCGCGACCGGTTCGTAGACGGGAGGTTCGACCTCCGAAATCCCGGTCTCGAGTCCAGGCGGTGACGTGGACGCGGGCGACGGTGGTCAGTCGTTCACGTCGAGCACGCGCTCGAACCCGAACCCCGCGGACGTCTCCCGCCCTTCGACTTGGCCGCCCGTCGTCGGCCGAGCGTGGAGCGCCTCGAAGAACGCCTCCGTGACGACGTCCCGGACCGCCGCGAGTCGCTCGTCGTCGGACTCGAACGCCCCGAACGCGTCCGTGATCGGGACCTGCGCGCCCGCCATGTCCGCGTGCCCGCCCGCACTCCCGATGTGGTCGAACGCGATCCGGAGCGTCTCCCCGAGGTCGACGTCCACGCCGCGCGCTCGCGCCGACATCACGACGTCGTTCTCGAGGACGCCGTAGACGAGCACGGTCGTGATGCCCTCCATCGTCAGGAGCCTGTCCGCAGCCTGCGGGAGCGCGTCCCGGTCGTTGATCTCCCCCGCGAACGACACGAGCACGCTCCCGCGCACGGTCCGGTCCTCGATCGCGGACGCGAGCGTGTCCATCGTGTCCGCGCTCACGCTCGGCGACTCCACCTTCTCCAGGAGCGGGCCGTCGACCGACGGCAGGATCGACGCCGCCGCCTCGAAGTCCAGCGTCGACACCTCCCGCGAGAAGTCGTGGGTGTCCACCTGGATGCCGTACATGAGTGCCGTCGACACCGTCGCCGACGGCACGATACCGTACCGGTGGAGGTGATCGAGGACGAGCGTGCTCGTCGCGCCGACGTCCGCCCGGAGGTCAGCGTACCGCGCCGGCACCCCACCACGCGGCGGATGATGATCGACGACGACGTCCACCTCGAGGTCCTCCGGGAGCTGGTCGTTCACGCCCGGCCGCGAGTGGTCGACGAGCGCGAACCCACCGAAGCGCTCGCGGACGTCCGCGTCCACGTCGAGGTTCTCGAGATCCAGGTCCAGCAGATTCACCATCGCGCGGTTCTCCTGATGACTGATATCCCCGTAATAACACGGTCGTGCCGGCGTCCCGAGTGCGTTCGCGAGCGTCGCCAGCGCCACCGCACTCGCGATCGCGTCCGGGTCCGGGTTGTCGTGCATCACGACCGCCAGTTCGCCGTCGACCTCCCGGAGCGTCTGCCGGAGACGGCGCGTGTCCTCCGCGCGGTCCCCGACGACCTGCTCGGTGACCGAGTCGACGACGACCGCAGTCGGATCCACGACCACGTCCGCCGCCGCCTCGAGCGCCTCGCGCACGCCGTCGCCAGCGGCGGACCCCCCGGCGTCCCTCGAGTCGTCCCCGCCGTCGTCGCCCGCGTACGCCAGTACGAACGCGTCCCCGTACCGCTGTCGTGCCGCACGTACCACCGCGAGATTCCTCGCCGAGTCGTCCGTCGCAACCATGACCGTCGTCGCCGCGGGAAGCTCGGCGAGCACCGTCGGGTCCGTCGGGTCCCCGATCGTCGCGGTCACGTTCTCCGAGCGGAGCGTCTCCACGTGGCTCTCGCTCTCGCAGACCACCGCGTCGACGCCGTCGCGCTCGCCGAGCCGACCGACGAGTCGCTGGCCGACGGCGCCACACCCGAGAACCACCCGCGAAACCATACTCGAGTTATCGACTCGGCAGGCTAAAACCCTCCGACCTGCGCGAGAACCCGCGTGTCCGTCCGCGTCAAAGAACCGCGCGAGAACGCGTCCGAAAAGCGACCGGCGGCTACCCGAAGAACGCGGTCGTCGTGTCGCCCGCGTTCGGGAGCAGGCCGTTCGCCGCCTCGATCGCGGTCTCGGCGATGGGGAAGAATCCGGGGAGCAAGAGGACGGTGACGACCGCCGCCGCGACGACCGCGGCGTACAGTCCCGTCGGCCGCCCCTGCAACTCCAGATCGTCGGCCGGGTCCTCGAGCCACATCGCCTTCACGACGCGCGTGTAGTAGTACAGGCTGAGTGCACTGTTCAGCGCGCCGACCGCCGCGAGCCACCAGAATCCGGCGCTGACCGCGCCGAAGAACAGGACGTACTTCGAGAGGAAGCCCGCCCCGACCGGGAGGCCCGCGAGCGAGAACAGGAACACGGTCATCGCGGCACACGCGACCGGTGCCTTCCGACCGAGGCCGTTGTAGTCCTCGAACGTCCGACCGACGTCCCAGTACTCGACGAGTGCAATGAACAGGAACGCGCCCGTGTTCATGAACCCGTACACGAACAGGTGCATGATGCTCGCACCCAGGACGGTGTCGCCCTGGGACGCGACGCCGCCGAGGGACGCCAGCCCGATGAGGACGTAGCCGGCGTGCCCGATCGAGGAGTACGCGAGCATGCGCTTGACGTTCTCCTGGGTCGCCGCCGCGAAGTTCCCGAGCGTCATCGTCACGACCGCGAGCACCTGGAACGCGAGCACCCAGTCGACGGTCGCGAGCACTTCGGGCGCCATGAACGACGTCGTGAACACGCGGATTGCGATGACGAACCCGGCGGCCTTCGACGCCGAGGACAGGAACGCACTGATCGGTGCGGGTGCGCCCTCGTACGCTTCGGGCGCCCAGAAGTGGAACGGCACCGACGCGGTCTTGTACGCGAACCCACCGACGAGCATGAGGACGCCGAGGCCGAGCATCCCGACGAGGTCGGTGCCGCCAGCGAGCGCGTCGCCGACGGCGACCAACTGGAGCGACCCCGTGACCGCGTACACGAGACTGATCCCGTACGCGAAGAACGACGAGGAGAGCGCGCCGATGAGGAAGTACTTCAGACCCGCCTCGACGCTCCCCCGGTTCTTCTTGAGGATGGCAACGAGCGCGAACGACGGCAGGCTCGCGAGCTCCATCGCGACGAACACGGCCGCGAGCGAGTTCGCGGCCGCCATCAGGCTCATCCCCGTCGCCGCGAGGAGGACGAGCGCGTAGTACTCCGCCTGGTACGCGTGATCGCGGAGGTAGTCGTAGGACGCGAGCGCCACGAGCGCCGTGACGCTCGCCGCGATCGCCATGAAGATGAGGCTCATCTCGTCGACGACGAGCTGCGCCGTCATCTGGGTCGTGTCGCTCCCACCGAAGAGGTACGCCGGGCCCGCGCTGTCGTCGACAGCGAGGAACGCCAGGTAGTACATGGCGTTCGCGAACGACGCGAGCGCACCCGTGACCGCGACGGACGCGACGAGCGTCCGGTTCGACCCCGTCGGATCGACGAGCAAGACGAGGAACGCGACCACGAACGCACTCACCGCGGCGAACGCGTGCGCGCCGACGCCGATACCGAGCGGCGTTCCGCCAGTGAACGCGGCGTACGCCGCGACGCCAGCGGCGAGAACGCCGAACGCGATCGACCCGACCGCGAACGGAACTCGCGTCCGCTTCCCGATCGAGTCGAGGACGAGCACGAGCAGGCCGGCGGCTGCGAGGTACAGCGCCGGTCCGAGTGCGAACAGCGAGACGTGACTACTCATCAGGCACCACCTCCGACGTCAGCGACCGGCTCGATCGCTCGTTCGATCATCTCCATGAACAGGTCCGGGAACACGCCGAGCGTGATGACCAGCAGGAGCAGGACGAACAGGGGTGCGACGTCGTGGAACGCCGCCCGGTTCACGTCGTACTCCGTGTCCAGCCGGAACTCGCCGAACAGCGTCTTCTGCATCGCCAGCAGCAGGTAGCCGGCGACAATGACGATACCGAACATCGCCGCGGCCGTGAACACCGGCGCCGACGGCAGCACCGTCGACTGGAACGACCCGACGAACACGAAGAACTCCGCGGCGAACCCGCTCATGAGCGGGAGGCCCATGTACCCGAACGCGCCGGCGACGAAGATGCCGACGGTCACGGGCATCCTGTCGGCCATCCCGGACATGTCCGAGACCATCCGCGTGTGCGTGACGTTGTAGATGACGCCGACCGCCATGAACATCAGGCCCGAGATGAGGCCGTGCGAGATCATCTGGAACGTCGCGCCGCTCACGCCGATCGTGGTGTACGCGACGAGTCCGAGGATGACGTACCCCATCGAACTCACCGAGGAGTACGCGACGATGCGCTTCAGGTCGGTCTGTGCGAGCGCGAGCATCGCGCCATAGATGACCGACACCACCGCGAACACGGCGATGGGGACCGCGAGGTCGCTCGCGATGTCCGGCAGCATCGTGAAGTTGAACCGCAGGAGCGCGTACGTCCCCATCTTCAGGAGGACGCCCGCGAGCAGCACCGACACCGGCGTCGGCGCCTCGACGTGCGCGTCCGGCAGCCACGTGTGGACGGGCACGACGGGTACCTTCACCGCGAACCCGACGAACATCGCGAGGAACGCGAACAGCTTCAGGTCGCCCGCGCCGACGCCCGGCAGGCCGTCGGGGGCGACCCCCGCACGCAGCGCCTGCGTGATCTCCGGCAGGCCGAACGTCGAGACGCTGTCACCGAGCCCGAACACGAGCGCCACGAACCCGATGAACAGCACGAGGCTCGCCACGTTCGTGTACACGAACATCTTGATCGCGGCGTACTTCCGGCGCGGGCCACCCCAGACCCCGATGAGCAGGTACATCGGGACGAGGACGGCCTCCCAGAAGACGAACCAGACGAAGAAGTCGAGCGCGGTGAAGACGCCGAGCAGCGACGCCTCGAGGAACAGCACCAGGCCGTAGAACTGACTCTGGCGCTCGTCGATCGGCGTCCACGCGCTCACGAGCGCGAGCGTCGTGAGCACCGTCGTCAGGACGACCAGCGGCATCGCGACGCCGTCGACACCGACGAACCACTGCAGGCTGATGCCGCCGAGGTCAATCCACTGCACTTGACTCATGTACCCGATGGCGGACTCGCCGTCCACCAGGGCGTTCCCGGCCGGCTCGAACCCGCTCCACATCACCAGACTGCCGGCGAGCGGCAACAGCGAGAGCGCTGTCGCCAGCTTCGCGGCGTACCGGTCGGGAGCGACGAGCACGGCGAACGATGCGACCAGCGTCACCGCGATGAGCGCTTCGATTGTGCCGTCTATCATCTAGAACCACCCCCCCGCGACCGCCATGGTCACGAGCAGTACCAGGAACCCGAGCGTCAAGAGGAGGGCGTAGTTCGTCACCACGCCCGTCTGAACGCGCCGGATGCGACGCCCGGAGAACAGGCTCACGCTCGACGTGCCGTTGACGGCGCCGTCGATGACGCCCTGGTCGAACGTGTCCGCGGCCTTCGCGAGCGGCATCGTGACGCGCTCGGCCAGGAACACCTGGAACTCGTCCTGGTAGTAGTTGTTGAAGAGGACGTCCTTCGCACCGCCCAGCTTGTCCGTGTGCTCGACGGGGTCGTCGACCGCGTACAGCCGGTACGCGAGCAGCGACCCGGCGAGCGCGAGACCGAGCGAGACGGCCGCGGAAATCAGGACGGTCCCGATCTCGCCGCCGGCGAGGACGCCCGACGTGTAGTGCGCGCCCTCGTGCAGGAGACTGTCGTCGGCGTCCGCGTAGTGGTAGACCGACGTCTGGGACGCGAGCGAGTCGGGGCCGACGAGCCACTTGTGGAGGAAGTCGATCTCCGCGCCACCGAGCAGCTTCTTCACCGGCACCATGTTCACGAAGCCGGCGACGGCCGCGAGCGTCCCGAGCACCACGAGCGGACCCTTGACGTTCCAGCGAACGCCGTGGGGATTCTTCGCCGTGTCAGTCCGGGGTTCGCCGTGGAAGGTGAGGAACACCATCCGGAACGTGTAGAAGCCCGTGAAGAACACGGCGAGCAGCCCGAACCCGTACGCGACGAGCAGGAGCGTCCCCTGCGTGCCCGCGGTCCCGAGCCCGTGGACGAGCGCCTCGTAGAGCACCTCGTCCTTCGACCAGAACCCCGAGAACGGGACGATGCCGGCGAGCGCGAGCGAACCGGCGAGGAACGTCCAGTACGTGACTGGCATCTTGTCCTTCAGGCCGCCCATGTCCCACATGTTCTCGTTGTGGTGCATCGCGATGATGACCGACCCGGCGCCGAGGAACAGCAGCGCCTTGAAGAACGCGTGAGTCATGAGGTGGAAGGTCGCCGCGACGTACCCACCCGCACCGAGTGCGAGCATCATATACCCGTACTGGGAGATGGTGGAGTACGCGAGCACCTGCTTGATCTCCTTCTTCACGACGCCCATCGACGCCGCGAACAGCGCCGTGAACCCGCCGACGAGCGCGATGATGCCGAGCGCCGTCGGGGAGAGCAGGTAGAAGCCGTACATTCGAGCGACGAGGTACACACCGGCTGCGACCATCGTCGCCGCGTGGATGAGCGCGGAGACCGGCGTCGGACCCTCCATCGCGTCGGGCAGCCACGTGTGCAGCGGGAACTGCGCGGACTTCCCGACCACGCCACCGAGGACGAGGAGTCCGAGGATCGTGAACCACAGCTGGGGGTCCATCCCGCCAGGCAGTACCGCGGCCGCCGAGCCCTCGGTCACGCCGAGGACCTTCGCCGCGACGACGGGGAACGCCGCCGCCCCCGAGTCGCTCGCGACCGCGAACCGGCTCGTGCCGAACGTCGCGATGATGCCGACCACGCCGACGAGGAAGAAGTAGTCCCCGAACCGCGTCACGAGGAACGCCTTCTTCGCCGCACTCGGCGGCGCGTCCTCCCGGAACCAGAACCCGATGAGGAGGAACGAACAGAGGCCGACGAGCTCGAAGAACATGAACGCCATGAGGAGGTTGTCCGCCATGACGAACGCGAGCATCGAGAACGTGAACAGGCCCAGGCCGGCATAGTACCGCGGCAGGCCCGTCTCGCCCTCGTCGTTCATGTACCCGAGACTGAACACGTGCACGAGCAACGCGATGAGGCTCACGATGACGAGCATCATCGCCGAGAGCGGGTCGAGCAGCAACCCGAAGTGCAAGTTCAGGTCGCCGAGGACGCCACCCGCGTCCAGGACCGTCCACGTGTGGATGTCGTGCACGTACGCGCTGCCACCGGAGACCGTGACGAACACCCAGATGGACGCCAGCAGCGACCCGGCGGTCGCGAGGATGCCCGCGAGCGCACCGCCCTTGGGCATCCGGTCGCCGAATGCGAGTGCGATCAGGAACGATACGAACGGGAGCGCCGCGATAGCCGGCGCGAACTCGAACGCCAATGGTGTCGTACCTACCATCTTACCACCTCATCCCCGTTGCATCGGTCACGTCCACGTCCCCGAAGTTCCGGTAGAGGACGAGGATGATGCCGATACCGATGGCGACCTCCGCGGCCGCCAGCGCCATCGTGAACAGTGCGAACGTCTGCCCGGTGAGGTTCCCCCAGTACAGGCTGAACGCGACGAAGTTGATGTTCGCCGCGTTCAGCATGAGCTCGACGCTCATGAGGAACATCAGGGCGTTCTTCCGCGTGAGGATGCCCGCCAGGCCGATGCAGAACAGGCCGGCCGAGAGCACGAGGTAGTACCCCGCGGGTACCGCCATCAGGCGTCACCTCCGTCGAACGCCTCGCCGTCCTCGGACCCGCCGTCGGCCGCCACCGCACCGCTCGCGCTGGCGTCCTCCGTGGACGCGAACAGCGCGACGACGGTCCCGGGCTCCTCGCGCCGCGCGAGCATCACCGCGCCGACGAGCGCGGCGACGAGCACGAGCGCGATGATCTCGAACACCGCGAGGAAGCTCTCGCTCTGGAGGTCGACCGGGAGCTGGTCGGTCAGTCCGAACATCGCGTACCCGATCGTCTCCGTCACGCTCACGGACTCGGTCACGACACCGTACGTCTGCCCGCCAGCAGTTACGATCGACGCGTTCACGCCCGTCTGGTCGGCGAGCGTCGTGTTCACGACCTCGCCGGACTGGTTGACCGACGCGATCGTCGTCTCGTTCGTCTCGCCGACGGACGCGTTCGTGATGGACGACGACTCGCCGAGGGACTCGTTCGCCACCTCGACGTTCTGCGGGAAGCCAGCAGCGTCCCCGACGGGTGCGCCGAGGAACACCGCCGCCATCACCACGAACAGGCCGACTGCCGCCACCGCCGGCAGTAGCGAGCCCGTGTCACCGCGTAACTCCGGTCTCGTCGTCATGTCTGTACCACCCCTTCGTCGTCGCTTTCGCGCGTCAGCATCACGGCGAACGTGATGAGGATGAGAACCCCGCCGACGTAGACGAGGATCTGCATCGCTGCGAGGAATTCCGCCTGCAGCATCACGAAGTGAACCGCGACGCTGAGGAGGGAAATCCCCGTGAAGAGTGCGGCGTGCCACACGTCCTCGACGAGGACCACCCCGGCCGCCGCCCCCAGTGTCACGAGGGCGAACAGCGCGAACGCGATGAGTTCTGCTGATACCATTGTTGAATTGTGCTCTGTTACTGGTAGTCGATCTCGCCTTCGCCCTCACCGATCCACGCACCACGGTCGGGTTCGCGGGACTCGAGCGGGTCGATGTCCTTGTACCACGGAACGCTCTTCAGCTGTTCCTTGTTGTACACGAGTTCGTCCTTCGTGTCGCCCGTGAACTCGAAGTTCTGCGTGAGCAGGATCGCGTCCACCGGACACACCTCCTCGCACAGTCGACAGTAGATGCACTGCCCTATGTGGAGGTTGTACTCTTCGCCCTGGCGCTGGTCGTCGGTGACGATGTGGATGGTGTCGTTCGGGCAGACGTTCTCGCACTGCCGGCACCAAATGCATCGCTCCTGACTGAACTTGTGTACCCCACGGAATCGCGCGGAGACCTCCGGCGTCTCCTCGGGGTATTGCACGGTGAACTTCTCGCCGTCCAGCGCGTGCTTCATCGTCGTCGCCATACCTTTCAGAATACCAATCATACTATCACCCCGACGAGCACTGCCGTCAGGATCAGGTTCACGAAGGACAGCTCGAGCATGCCCTTCCAGCCGATGTTGATGAGCTGGTCGATGCGGACGCGCGGCACCGCGGAGCGAGCCCACTGCGTGAACAGGAACACCGCCCAGATCTTGATCGTGAACCACACGAACCCGGGGAGGACCGGACCGGCGGGACCGCCGAGGAAGACGGTCGCGGCGATGGCGCCCCCGAGGAAGATGTGGAGGAACTCACCGAGGTACATGAGGACGAAGTACACCGACGAGTACTCCGTCTGGTACCCGGCGACGATCTCGGTCGGTGCCTCCGGGATGTCGAAGGGATTCCGACCGACTTCCGCGAGGTTCGCGATCATGAACAGCACGAACGCGAACGGGTTCACGAACGCGAACCACGGCGGGATCTCGAGCCCGCCGATCGCGAACAGCGGCTCGGTGCCGCCACCGATCGTCTGCGCGGCGACGATCTCGCTCGTCTGGAGCGACCCCGCGAAGATGACGACCGACGCGGCGGTCAGCACGAGCGGGATCTCGTACGCGATGTTCTGCGCGATCGCACGCAGCATCCCCATGAACGAGTACTTGTTCGAGCTCGCGTACCCCGCCATCGCCAATCCGAGCGTCGCGATCGACGCGATCGCGAACACCCACGCCAGTCCCGCCTCGGGGTCCGCGAGCTGCATGTTGACCCCGAAGATCGATCCCATCGGGATGAACGCGAACCCGAGCATCGCACTCCCGGCGAGCACGATCGGCGCCAGGTCGAACGCGGGCCGGTCGACCTCTTCGGGAATGATGAGTTCCTTCGAGAGCAGCCGCACGGCGTCCGCGACGATGATGAGCAACCCGAACGGACCGATGCGGTTCACGGCGTACCGGTCGGTGAACGCGGCCGTGATCTTCCGCTTCGCCCACGGCCCTGCCACGCCCGTGTACGCGAGCAAGATGTTCCCGACGAGGAACGCACCGAGGAACGCCGCGAGGAACTCGCCGGCGACACCGAACTCGCCGAGACCGGTGACGTCGGCGATGAACTCCGGCAGGGTCTGTTCGGCCATCAGCGATCCACCTCCCCGAGCACGATGTCGAGGCTGCCGAGGCTCGCGATGAGGTCAGGGACGTACTCGCCCTGGGCCATCTCCGGGAGCGTCTGCAGGTTCGAGAAGCACGGGCTCCGGATCTTGAAGCGCGCGGGCTTGTCCGTCCCATCGGCCCGCATGTAGATCCCGAGTTCGCCCTTCGCGGCTTCGACCGCACGGTACGTCTCCGTGTCGTTCTCCGGCTTCAACGTCCGGGGAACGTTCGACTGGATGGTGCGCTCGTCCTCGGGCCACTCCTCGAGGAGGTCCACGCACTGCTGGATGATCTTCGCGGACTCCTCGACCTCCTGAAGCCGCGTGAGGACGCGCGCGTAGTTGTCCTTCCCGTCCTCCGTGATGACGTCCCAGTCGAGTTCGTCGTAGTAGCCGTAGGGGTCGTCCCGCCGGAGGTCGTAGTCGACGCCCGACGCTCGCGCCACGGGCCCGGTCGCGCCGTAGGACTTCGCGACCTCCGGCTCGAGGATGCCCGTGTCGACGCACCGCAGCTGGAAGATCTCGTTGCCCGTGATGAGGTCGTGGTACTCCTCGAGCTTCCCCGGGAGTTCGTCGAGGAAGTCCCGCGTCTTCTCGAAGAACTCGTCGCGGGGCTCGGGCAGGTCCCACGCGACGCCACCGAGCCGGAAGTAGTTGAACATCAACCGCTGGCCGGTGAGGTCCTCGAGGATGTTCTGCACGACTTCGCGGTCGCGGAACGCGTACTGGAAGATGGCGGTGAAGTCGCCGTACACGTCCAGTGCGAACGTCCCGACCGCGAGCATGTGCGCGGCGATCCGGCAGAGTTCCGCGCCCATCGTCCGGATGACTTGCGCGTACTCGGGGACCTCGATGTCCGCGAGGTCCTCGGCGGCGCGAGCGTACGCGTACTCGTTGAGCAGGCCCGCGGAGACGTAGTCCCAGCGGTCCGGGTACGGCATGATCTGGTGCCGGTACGTCCCGGACTGAGCCATCTGTTCCTCGCACCGGTGCAGGTACCCGATGTCGGACTCGACGTCCGCGACCGTCTCCCCGTCGAGGACGGTCTTCACGTGGAGGACGCCGTGCGTCGCCGGGTGGTGCGGGCCGATGTTGAGGAACATCGTGTCGCTGTTCTCGTCCCGGTGGTCGTCCTTCAGCGGGTTGTCGTGCTCGCCGAGCGTGACGACCTGCGGGCGATCCTGGTCGTAGTCCATCGACAGCGGGTGGCCCTGCCAGTTCTCCGGCATCAGGATGCGCTTGAGGTCCGGGTGGTTCTCGTACTCGATCCCCACCAGGTCGTACGCTTCGCGCTCGTGCCAGTCGCAGGTCCGGTACGCGGCGTTCCCGGACTCGCTGACGGGGTCGTCCTTCGTCGCTGGCACGACGACGCTGACCTCGTTCGTCGGGTCGTCGTACTGCTTGAGGTGGTAGATGGACTCGTAGCGGTCCTCGTACTCCTGGGCGGTGACGAGCGAACAGTGGTCGAACCCGGCTTCGTCGCGGAGCGCGAGCAGCGTCTCCTCGACGGCGTCCGGTCGGACGACGACCGCGACGGCAGCGTTGAGGTGCTCCTCGGTGTCGAGGACGCGATCCCCGAGCAGGTCGAGGATCGCCTGCTCGTCGACGTCGCCCGCCGCGTCGAGTGCGGTGTCGCGCGGTTTCTCGAGACTCATGGCGAATCAGCCCAGTTGTACCGCATCGCGAGCGTGTCTTCGTCGATCTGGTCGGCGAGTTCGTCGATGACCTCGTCGTCGTCCATGTCCCCGAACTGCTCGAGTTCGTAGGGCTTGACGGTGACGGGCGTGGACTCGCCGTTCGCGACGCGCTCCTGGAGTTTCGCGACGCCGTAGATGAGCGCTTCCGGCCGCGGCGGACACCCGGGGACGTGGATGTCCACGGGAATGACCTCCTCGGCGCCCTTCACGACGTTGTAGCCCTCCTGGAACGGGCCGCCGGAGATCGTACACGACCCCATGCCGACGACGAACTTCGGTTCCGGCATCTGGTCGTACACGCGCTTCATCCGCGGCGCGAACTTCGACACGATCGTTCCCGGCACGATGATGACGTCGGCCTGTCGCGGGCTCGCACGCGGGATGCCCGCGCCGAACCGGTCGAGGTCGTGCTTGATCGCGTACGTGTGAATCATCTCGATGCTGCAGCACGCGATACCGAACTGCAGCATGAACATCGAGGACCCCCGGACCCAGTTCATGAACTTGTCGAACTTGGTGAGGATGAACGGGGATGCGCCGAACGCTTCCCGTAGCTTCGAGTTGAAGCGGTCGTCGAGTCCCTCGCCCATCCGCGCTTCGCGGGTCTTCGTCAGTGCGTCTGTACTGCCGCCGTCCGTGGTGTTGTCGGAACTCATTGTTTGACGGGGTTACTGTGTCTCGCTCGCTTGCGGGCCGCGTGCCCACTGGACGACGCCTTCCTTCCACGCCCAGGCGAGCGGTACCACGAGGATGCCGATGAACAGGAGCATCGGCGCCAGCACGGCCACGATCCCCTCGCCGCCTTCGAGAGCAGATCTGTAGATGACCGTCCAAGGGAAGATGAGGACGGTCTCGATGTCGAAGACGACGAACAGGAGCGCGACCATGTAGTACTGGATGTTGAAGCGGATTCGAGTCCCGCCGGTGGGGACCTCGCCGCTCTCGTACGTGGTGCGTTTACTGTCTTCTGGAACGCTCGGGCGCAGCAGCCACGATACCAGCATCATCCCGACTGGTATCAGTACCGCCACGGTCGCGAGCGCCCCGACTGCTATCCATGGATTCATACCGTATACTCCGTATCATCTGCGGGTTTGAAGCGCACCCATATAAGGGTTGATTCTTGGGGTTTTCGGCGGCTGGGAGGGGTTTCGGACGGGAAGAAGCGAGAATCCCCGTACCGTCCTTCGATGCGTGGGGTTTGTTTCATTCGGGTGCTCGTGCGCACGCGGGGGAGACCGGAGTTACCACGTCGGTGGTCGATCGGGAGGCTGGCCGGCGGGGAGGCTGCCAGGGAGGTAGCATAGCAGACGGGGAGGCTGGTAGGCGGGTATGGTGGCACCGGTGGACGCTGACGCCGGCTCAGGGGGTGAGGACCGCGCGGAAACGGACGTCGCCGTCGGTCATGCGGCGGTAGGCGGTGGGGGCGTCCTCGAGGTCGTACGTCTCGACGCGCGGACGGACGGCGCGCCGCTCGCTGAACGCGAGCGTCTCCTCGGCGTCGATGGGTGTCCCGGAGGCCCAGCCGGAGACGCTCGCGCGGGCGTCGACGAGGCGGCCGACGTCGACGGGGACGGGGTCGTCGGGGACGCCGACGTTGCAGAGGTCGCCGCCGGCGGCGAGGCCGTCGACGACGGGGGCGACGGCGTCGGCGACTGGGGCGGTCGAGAGGACGAGGTCGGCGCCGCCGAGCGCCTGGAGTTCCTCGCCGGGGTCGGTCGCGTGGGCGTCGACGTAGTGGTCGGCGCCGAGGTCGCGCGCGGCGGCGTGCTTGGCGTCGCCGCGCGAGACCGCGACGGTCCGGAACCCGGCTTCGTGCGCGTACTGGACGGCGAGGTGGCCGAGCCCGCCGACGCCGAGGACGGCGACGAGGTCACCGGCGCCGACGTCGGCGTGGCGGAGGGCGTTGAACGTCGTGAGGCCCGCACAGAGGAGGGGTGCTGCGTCGACGGCCTCGAGGGCGTCGGGGACGGCGGCGAGGGCTTCCGTTCGAGCGAGTGCGTACTCGGCGTACCCGCCGTCGCGGTGGACGCCCGTGATCGGTTTCTCATCGCAGTGCAGGAACTCGCCGTGCCGGCACGCCTCGCACGCGAAGCAGTGGCCGCCGTGCCAGCCGACGCCGACGCGGTCGTCGACGCGCCAGTCCGTGACGTCGCGCCCGACGGCGTCGACGACGCCGACGAGTTCGTGACCGGGGACGCGCGGGTAGTCGACGCCGGGGGTTCCGTCGACGACGACGTCGTCGCCGCCGCAGACGCCACAGGCCTCGACGCGAACCCGCACTTCCCCGGGCCCGGGGTCCGGTACGGGGCGCTCTCTGATCTCGAGTCCACCGTCGGAGTCGGGAACCACGGCCGCCCGCATGGTGTCTGTCGACATGGACGGCGCTGCTCGGCGCAGTCACTTGATGGTTCGCTGAAAGACCGTTTTGTTCGACGGACGAGACGTTCCCGGGCGAGCGTCCCCGCGACGGGGTCAGTCGTGGCGGTCGCGGAATCCGGGCGTGCCGAGCGTGTGGAGGTCGTGGGAGACGTCGGCGACGTCGCCCTTGAGGCCCTCGTGGTAGTCGACGAGTCGGTCGCGGAGGTCGTCGTCGTCGCGGGCGAGGATCATCGCGGCCGAGAGCGCGGCGTTGAACGACTTCCCGGCGTCGACGGCGGTGAGCGGGGCGCCGGTGGGCATACCGATGACGGAGTCGACTGACTTTTCCTGGACGGGGACGCCGATCACGGGGAGCGGGTACGCGATGCTCGCGGTCATGTTCGGGAGGTCCGCGGACTTCCCGCCCGCGCCGGCGATGACGACGTCGACCCCGCGGGCCTCGGCCGTCTCGGCGTACGCGTACATGAGTTCGGGCGTGCGATGCGCGGAGACGACGAACGTCTCGAACGTGAACCGCGCTTCTGGCGGGTCGTGGTAGTTGGTCTGCTCGGCGAACCCGAGTTCGTCGACGAGCGCGTCGTACGCGCCGGCGTCGTCGTCGGTGCCCATCATCACGTCTAGGTCGGAGTTCGACCCCATGACGATGCCGACGTCCGGCGTGTCCTGTGGGTCGGTGTCTGCGTCGGCCTGTGCGTGGAGGTCGTCGATGAGGTCCTGGAGTCGGTCTGTCATGGCGTAGTGGTGTCGCGTGCGCGGTCGGTCGCGTCTGTTCGAGTTGTCGGTTGCGTCTGTTCGAGTTGTCGGGCGAAGTCGGCGAGTGGTCAGGCGAAGTCGACGCCGTCGCGGAGTGCGCGCGCCGTCGAGAGGAGGTCCTCGCCGCTCTCGTCGTCGGTCTGGACGCACGTGACGTGGCCCATCTTCCGGAGCGGGCGAGTCTCGCGCTTGCCGTACCAGTGGAGGTGCGCGCCCGGCGCGGCGAGGACGTCGTCGACGTTCTCGATGGACGCGTCCCGCGAGCGCTCGCCGTCTCCGAGGAGGTTCGCCATCGCGGTCGGACATCGCAGGTCCGTTGCGGCGAGCGGCCAGCCGAGGACGGCGCGGGCGTGCTGGGCGAACTGACTGCTGTGTGCGCCCTCGATCGTCCAGTGCCCTGAGTTGTGCGGGCGGGGCGCGATCTCGTTCACGGAGATGGAGCCGTCCGCGTGCTCGAACAGCTCGATGCCGTAGACGCCGCGGCCGTCCATCACGTCGAGGACGTCCTCGGCGACGTCGCGAGCGCGCTCGCGGACGGCGTCCGTGGTTCGCGCCGGCACGACGGTCTCGCGGAGGATCTGCTCGCGGTGGACGTTCTCGCCGACGGGGAACGCCGCCGTCTCGCCGTCGCCCTTGACGGCGATGACGGAGAGTTCGCGCTCGTACTCGACCAACGACTCGACCATCGCGTTCCCCTCGCCGCCGACCTCGGCGAGCGCGGCGGCGTGGTCGGTGTCGCGGTCGACGGGGACGTTCCCGCGGCCGTCGTAGCCGCCGGTACGGGCCTTCAGCATCGCGGGCGATCCGAGGTCGTCGAGCGCGTCCGCGACCTCGTCCGGGCTCTCCACTTCGCGGAACGCCGGCACGGGGATGCCGGCGTCGTCGAGCGCGCGCTTCTGGACGAGCTTGTCGTGGATCAGGTCGAGCGTCGACGGCTTCGGGTGGCACGGGACGCCGGTGTCGCGCTCGATGCGCTCCAGGGCCGCCTGGTCGGCGAGCTCGATCTCGAACGTCAGGACGTCCGCGCGCTCGGCGAGCTCGCGGATCGCGTCGACGTCGTCGAACTCCGCGACGATCTGGTCGCCCGCCGGCGGCGCCGCTGGACAGTCCGGTGTCGGGTCGAGCACGATCACGTCGACGCCGAGGGGCGCGGCGGCCTCGGCGAGCATCCGCCCGAGCTGGCCGCCACCGACGACCCCGAGCGTCGGGCCGGGAGTCGAGAGCGTCGTCATCACGCGAGGGGTTCTTCCGGTCCCCGCTTAACGCTTCCTTCTCGAGTTCCGCGCGACGGTCGACGCTGGCTCGCCTTCGACGTGCGTGGTCGGGGAGCGCGAGATCTTCGAGTCGAACGGGACGATCGATCCTGTCGCGGCTGGTGAGCCGGCGAGGCTGGCTCGTGGCGGGGTCGCGGTGTCGTCGAGGAAGACGGTGACGGTGACGTTGTGCTGGGTGAGGTTGAACGTCGTCCGCCGGTAGCCGCCGCCGAGGACGGTCGAGACGTTCTCGGCGAGCTGCGAGCGGACGACGACCACGGGCGGGTCGGTCGCGGCGAGGTCGTCCAGTCCGGCCCGGGTGTCCGCGCTCGCGGTGGTCGCACCGAAGGACTCGGTGTACCACGGGAGCGGGAGTCGGTTGTACCAGCCCTCGTTCTCCTCGACGATCTCGTACTCGCCGCCGTCGTTCTGCACGTAGACGTCGCCGACGGGGAGGCGGTCCGCGCGCTCGGGGTTCTCGACGTGGAAGTATTCGCCGTAGTAGACGACGTCGGGGCCGTCGTCGTTCGCCGCGGCGCCGGCGTCGATGGCGGCGAGCGTCTCGCGGAAGTCGTCGCTGGGCTGGCCGTACTGGACGAGCGGGTTGTCCTGGCTCTGCGGGTGGAGGTACGACGTGCCGGCGGCGGCCGCGAGCGGAGCGCCGAACGCGACGCAGAGGACGAGGACGGCGACGCCCGCGACCGCCGGGTCGGCGTCGCGGACGCCAGCGAAGAGGCGGCGGGCGACGGCGGCGACGGCGACGGCCGCGGGGACGGCGAGCGGGACGACGACGTGGACGGCGTGCCAGGGCGCGTTCACGAGCGCGGCGATGGGGTAGACGAGCACCGACAGGCCGGCCCAGACGAGCGCGAACTCGACGACCTCGTCCCGGTCCCCGTAGCGGTTCGCGAGGAACCCGATCGTGCCCGCGACGGTCACCGTTACCGCGGCGAACGCGAGCGTCAGCAGGAGCGGGACGGCGAACGAGAGCGCGTCGTTGCCGTTGCTCGACAGCCAGACGCGACCGTACTCCGACAGCGGCGTGATCAGCCCGGCCTCGACGAGCGCGGGGAGCGTGCTCGGGGCGGTGAGCGAACTCCAGAGGCCGAGGCCGTCGGGGTTCCGGGGGGCGAACAGGACGAGCGTCAGGACGAGGAACCACGCGACAGCGAGCGTCGCCGGCCCCCGCCAGCGACGGATCCGCGCGCCGGTCGGCGTGCCGCTCGCGAGGACGCCGACGATGCCGGCGGCGGCCGCGAGCCACGTGAGCGCGAACGCGACCTGCCGGCCGCCGCTCGCGAGCGGGTCGCCGAGGAATCCCGACGCGGCGACGTACGCAGCGACGACGCCGCCGATCAGCCAGACCGCGTTCCGGTCGACGATGCGGCCGTGGTCCTGGAGGACGAGCCCGGCGAGCAGGGCGACGACGGCAACGAGGATGGCGACGACGACAGTCGAGAACGGCCCGAACGCGAGCACGAAGACGGGATTGAACAGCGCGACGACGGCCATCTCGGGCGTCCCGGATGCGCGAGCCTTCGCGACGAGCGCGGCGCCGCGCTCGTGGTCGAAGATCGGGCGACCTGCGACCGCCCGGACGAACGCGCGCTGGTCGAGGACGACGAGTCCAGCCGCGATCCAGAGGAGGGCGTAGAGGAGGGCGTTGGCCTTCGACGCGAACGCGAGCGCGCCGACGGTGCTGGCGGCGTAGAGGTACCGGGCGTCGCCGGTCGTTCGCGTCCGCAGCAAGAACCCGAGCGCGGTGAACGCGAACGCGGCGACGAGGACGTCGTTCCCGAGGAATCGCGAGTAGTAGACGAGCACGGGACTCGCGGAGAGCAGCGCGCCGAGCGCGACGAGTTCCAGGTCCCGGAGGTGGTCGCGGTAGAGCCAGGCGGCCAGCGGGAGCAGGCCGCCGACGACCGCGACCGGGAGGCGCGCGGCGAAGTCCGACGCGCCCACGAACTCGAAGAGGACGCGGTCGACGTGGTAGAGGAGCGGGCCGTGCGTGACGGGCCGGTACTCGTAGACGCCGGTCGCGGCGTACCGGAGGACGTCGTACCCGAGTCGCGCCTCACCCCAGTGCGCGATGCGGGCGTCGAGCGCGAGCAAGCGAGCGAGCGTGCCGCCGACGGCGATGGCGAGGAGAGCGGCGAGCGGGCCGCGTCGGTCGGTCCGACGAGTGATCATCGTTCCCCCACTCTCCCCCGGCCGGTAAGGGCTTTGTCAATCTCCCGCGTCGCCGTCCCCGGTCGACCTCGGCGGTACAGGTCCCGTCGCCGGCAACGCTTGCACCGTCGCGTGGTCCCGGTAGGTTCTTGTGGCGTCTCGGCCACCGGTCGTGTATGGTACGGCTCGGACTGGTGGTCGCCGAATTCAATCGGTCGGTCACGGAGGAGATGGAGACCGCGGCGCTGTCGGCGGCGGAGGCGCGCGACGCCGAGGTCGTCGACGTCGCGTCGGTGCCGGGCGCGTACGACTCGCCGCTCGCGGCCGACCGGCTGGCGCGCCGGGACGACGTGGACGCGGTCGCCGTCGTCGGCGCCATCGTCACCGGCGACACGAACCACGACGAGGTCATCGGGCACGCGATCGCCCAGAAGCTCACTGACGTGAGCCTGGAGCGGGACACGCCCGTCACCCTCGGCGTCACCGGCCCGGGCATGAGCGGTGCGGAAGCCAGGGAGCGCGTGGAGAACGCCGCGACGGCGGTCGACAGCGCGCTCGACCTGGTCGCAGCACTGGAGGACTCATCATAATGGACTTCGCATCTCGCGTGGAACGCGTGGAACCATCCGCGACGCTCGCCATCTCGAACGCCGCCTCCGAACTCGAAGCGGAGGGGCACGACGTGGTGGACCTGAGCGTCGGCGAACCAGACTTCCCGACCCCGGAGAACGTCGTCGAGGCGGGGAAGGCCGCGATGGACGCCGGCCACACGGGCTACACGTCCAGTAACGGCATCCCCGAACTGAAGGACGCGATCGTCGACAAGCTCGCAGCGGACGGTCTCGATCACTCGACCGACGAGCTGGTGGTGACGCCGGGCGCGAAGCAGGCGCTCTACGAGATCGTGCAGACGCTGATCGACGACGGCGACGAGGTCGTCCTCCTCGACCCAGCGTGGGTGTCCTACGAGGCGATGGTGAAGATGGCTGGCGGGAGCCTCTCTCGCGTCGACACGTCGCCGTACGACTTCCAGCTCGAGCCCGCGCTCGAGGACCTCGCCGCGGCCGTGAGCGACGACACCGAACTCCTGGTCGTGAACTCGCCGAGCAACCCGACGGGCGCGGTGTACTCGGACGCCGCCCTGGAGGGCGTGCGCGACCTCGCGGTCGAGCACGACGTCACCGTCATCAGCGACGAGATCTACAAGGAGATCACGTACGGCGTCGAGCCGACGAGCCTCGGGACGTTCGACGGGATGGCCGACCGCACGATCACCGTGAACGGGTTCTCGAAGGCGTACTCGATGACTGGGTGGCGCCTGGGGTACTACGCCGCGCCGCAGGCGCTCGTCGACCAGTCGAGCAAGCTCCACAGTCACTCGGTGTCGTGTGCGACGAACTTCGTCCAGCACGCGGGCGTGGAAGCGCTCCGGAACACGACCGACGCGGTCGAGGAGATGGTCGCGGCGTTCCAGTCCCGTCGCGATCTCCTCGTCGACCTGTTCGACGACCACGGCGTGCACGCGGCCACCCCCGACGGCGCGTTCTACCTGATGCCCGAGGTCGGTGGAGACGATCAGGCGTGGTGCGAGGCCGCCATCGAGGACGCGCACGTCGCGACTGTTCCCGGGAGCGCGTTCGGGACGCCCGGCTACGCGCGACTCTCCTACGCCGCGAGCGAGGAGCGCCTCCGCGAGGGCGTCGAGCGACTCGCCGACGAAGGCCTCCTGTAGTCCGTCCGCTAAGCGCCGTTTTTCGTGAACGTGAGGCAGTACGAGTGGTCGTAGCCGTAGCCGAAGCGGCCGTCGCCGTGGTCTCGGTCCTCGCCGCCCGTCCACGTGACGACGACTTCTCCGTCGAAGTGGAGGACGTTCGAGACGCGGTCGGCGACGTCCCACGCCAGCGGCGTAACGCGCCCCTCGTGCTTCATGTTCGAGACGTCGACGACGACCCGTGCGCCGGGTGCGAGCACCGACTGGACCCGCGAGAACGCGGTCTCGACGTCGTCGAGGTAGTCCGCGTACGTGCTCTCGCCCGCGTAGTTCTCGAAGGGGTTCCGGTCGTCCTCGCGTTCCATGAACGGCGGGGACGTGAAGCAGCAGTCGCACGCGGGGACCCACGACGGGTCGAGGTCGAGCACGCTCCCGTGACGAACGCGGTCGTCGTCCTCGTCGGGGATGTGCCGTCGCGCGTACGTGACCATCTCGTCGTCGTACTCGACGCCGTAGGCCGTCCGACCGAGGCGCTCGGCGACGGCGAGCGTCGTCCCGAACCCCGCGAACGGGTCGAAGACGCGGTCGCCGGGGTCGGTGTACTCGTCGAGGAATCGCTCGACGAGCGCGTGGGGCGTCCGGAACTCGTCGTCGAATCCCTCCGGGAGCGGCGTGTCGTGCTCGTACTCGAGCGCGAGGTACGTGTCCATGTATCGGCGGTCCACGACGGCCCGAATCAGTCTTGGGGCGGTGCCCGGCGTGGTACGAACTGTCGGACTCCTCGCCGACCCTCGGCGTCGCGCGACACACCGCTCCGTCCGAGGGCAAACCCCTTCACGTCGGGCGTCGTGAGTTTGCTTATGAGTTCTAGCGACAGAGTCACCGTCGCGGACGTGATGTCCTCGCCCCTGGAGACCATCTCGAAGGACGCGACCGTCGAGGAAGCGGCCGAGCGGATGCGCGAACTGGACATCAACGCGCTCGTGGTGCCGACGAACCCGCGCGCGATCGTGAGCAGCACGGACGTCCTGGACGCCGTCGCCGAGGGCCGGAACGTCGCTGATCTCACGGTGTCGGACGTGATGACGGAGGACGTGGAGACCGTGAGTCCGGACCTCTACATGGAGGAGGTCGCGGCGATGATGGAGACGTACGGCATCAAGCACCTCCCGGTCGTCGACGACGACTACGTCGGGATGATCTCGTCGACGGACGTCACCGCGACGCTCTCCTGACGGCCGGATCGAACGAATCAGTCGCTGCGCTCTTCGAGGATACGGTCGACGATGCGGCCCGTCGAGAGGAGTTCGTCGTCGTAGCGCTTCTCGCGAGCGCTCGCGCGCCGCACTTCGCAGTCGATGCCGCGGTCGTCGAGCGCGCGCTGGATGGCGTCGTCGTCGTGGTGCTGGTCGTGCCCGAGCACGACGTAGTCCGGGTCGATGCGCTCGATCGGGACGAAGATGTCCTCGCGGTCCCCGAGGTGGGCTTCGTCGACGACGTCGAGCGCGGCGACCATGTCGCGGCGCTGGCGGTCGGCGAGGATCGGTTTCTCCTTGTGCGTGACGTTCCCGCGGCGGGCGATGATGACGTGGAGTTCGTCGCCGAGCGCCGCCGCCTCCTCGAGGTAGTGGACGTGCCCGGGGTGGAGGATGTCGAACGTGCCTTGCGCGATCGCGCGCGTCATCGGTACCCGCCCTCCGACCGGATCTCTTCGTCGATGTCGAACTGGTCGAAGTCGAAGAACGACTCCGGGTCGTCGAGCGCGACGTCGAGCACCGGGAGTTCGGTGACGTCGCCGCTCTCGTCGAACGCCTCCCAGTCGTTCGACCGGTAGGGCGCCCCCATGATGACGTGCACGCTCCCCGACGTGAACGTCGCGAGGTCCTCGTCGCTCGGCCGGAGGACGCCGTTCGGATGCGAGTGGATCGACCCGACCGTCCGCATGTCGTTCGGTATCATGTTCGAGTCGACGGTCGCACTTACTTCGTTCGAGGACGTGCCAGGGATGACGAGCACGTCCGTGACGACGTAGTCGTCGGGATGCACCGCTTCGCCGAGGTCGAACTCGCCCGCTGGCGTCCCCCGCATGAATCCCATGTACTCGTTCGGGTGCGTGTCCTCCGCCGAGGAGAGCGCGAACTCCAGCGTGTCCCTGGCGATGCCGGCGACGTCCCGCGACCGGAAGAACCGGTCGAACAACCCCATGCCGTCCACTCGTTGGCTTGGATACCTGAACGTTGCGGATGCGGCCGCACCAGCATACGGCGACCTCCAGGTCGCCGTTTCCCGCGGGGCTGCTTGCGGTCGGCGATCGTCTGCGGTCGGATGCGGCCGCACCAGCATACGGCGACCTCCAGGTCGCCGTTTCCTGCGGAGCTGTTTGCGGTCGGCGATCGTGTGGGCTGCGAGCGAGGCTGCTGGGGATGGCGTGTACGAGCGGTATCGTGGGTTGGCGCGGGGTGGTCATCAGTTGGTGCTGGTTGGTGTGAAGCGGCTGGCTGGGCGTCTTGGCAAGGATTAAACGGCGGCGGAGCGAATCCGGTGACAACATGACTGCTGAATCTGCCGGTGAGGGTGCGCAGCGCCCGGTCGTCTACGACCTGGCGCCGGAGTGCACCGTCGACGACGTCGACGCGGACGTGCCGTATCTGGCGACGGTGAACGGGGTCGTCGAGTACGGCGTGTTCGTGGATCTGTCCGAGTCCGTGTCCGGGCTCGTTCACGAGTCGAATCTCGATCGAACGTACTCGGTCGGCGACGACCTCGTCGTCGAGCTGGAGGCTGTCCGCGACAACGGCGACCTGTCGTTCGTGCTGGCGGACGTCGCCGACGAGTACGACGTGGAGCGCGTGAGCGAGGACGTGGCGTTGACGGCGACGAGTGCGTTGTCGACGCAACTCGGAGATCGTGTGCACGTGGAGGGCGAGGTGACCCAGATCAAGCAGACTGGGGGGCCGACGGTGTTCCAGGTGCGGGACGAGCACGGTGTGGTGCCGGCGACGGCGTTCGAGTCCGCTGGCGTGCGCGCCCATCCGGGTATCGAGGTCGGTGACGTGGTTCGGGTCGCTGGCGAGGTCGAGAAGCGCGAGGGCACGCACCAGATAGAGGTAGAGCACATCGAGGTGCTCTCTGGCGAGGCCGGTGACGCGGTCCGGGAGCGCCTTGAGAGCGCGATGCTGGACGCGGCGGCGCCGAACGACGTGGAGCCGCTCGTGGAGTGGGAGGCGTTCGAGAAGCTCCGCGGCGACCTGGAGGCGGTGGCGCGAGAGCTCCGGAAGACCGTCATCGAGGGCCGGCCGATCCGGCTCCGTCATCACGCGGACGGCGACGGGATGTGCGCGAGCGTGCCGGTGCAGGCGGCGCTGGAGGCGTTCATCGAGGACGTCCACGAGGACGGCGACGCGAAGCGCCACCTGTTCAAGCGATTGCCGAGCAAGGCGCCGTTCTACGAGATGGAGGACGCGACGCGCGACCTGAACTTCGCGCTCGAGGACCGCTCGCGGCACGGCCAGAAGCTCCCGCTCCTGCTCATGCTGGACAACGGGAGTACGGCCGAGGACGTGCCAGCGTACGAGACGCTCGCGCACTACGACATCCCAATCGTCGTCGTCGACCACCACCACCCGGACCCGGAGGCGGTCGAGGACCTCCTGACGCATCACGTGAACCCGTACCTGTACGACGAGGACTACCGCGTGACGACGGGCATGATGTGCGTCGAGCTGGCGCGCATGATCCACCCCGAGTTCGCGGACAAGCTCGATCACGTGCCCGCGGTCGCTGGGCTCGCGGACCGGTCGAAGGCGGAGGCGATGACGGACTACCTCGAGCTGGCCGCGGAGGCTGGCTACAGCGAGGACGACCTCCGGGACATCTCGGAGGCGCTGGACTACGGCGCGCACTGGCTCCGGTACAACTCCGGCCAGCACCTCATCAACGACGCGCTGAACGTGCAGTGCGACGACGACGACCGCCACGAGCGACTCGTGGAGTTCCTGTCGTCGCGCTCGGAAGCGCGCGTGGACAAGCAACTCGACCGGGCGATGCAGCACGTCGAGCACGAGGAACTCGACAACGGCGCGCAACTGTACCGGCTGGACGTCGAGAACCACGCCCGCCGGTTCACGTACCCGGCGCCGGGGAACACGACCGGTGAAGTCCACGACCGGAAGGTCAAGGAGACGGGCGGTCCCGTGATCACGATCGGGTACGGCCCGGACTTCGCGGTGCTGCGCTCCGACGGCGTTCGCCTGGACATCCCGAACATGGTGAGCGAGCTCACGGAGGAGGTCCCCGAGGGCGGCGTGTCGGGTGGTGGACACCTCGTCGTCGGGTCGATCAAGTTCGTGAAGGGCCGCCGCGAGGCGGTCATCGACGCGCTCGTGGAGAAGATGGCGGAGGCGGACATCGACGAGGACGTCTCCAGTCTCTCCGCCGTCGACGAGGTGTAGGCGCGACGGCGACCGACCGCTCGCTGTCCTGTGACGGTCGATTGCTTTTTTGACGAGCTCGTTTTTCGCGGTCACGTTCGGGGGTCGAAGTCGACGCGTCGGGCGAGGACGACGAGGAGTGCGAGGACGGCGAGTGCGGTGAGGGCGGCGAGCCACCGTGGTACCCGGGGGTCGGGGCCGCCCGTCCAGTCCGCGCGGAAGGCGTCGGCGTAGTAGGTGGCGACGGCGTCGCCCTCGAGGACGACGGCGACTTCGCGGTTCTCGCGGAGCGAGTGGTCGTTCCAGTTGACTGAGCCGAGGACGACGGCGTCGTCGACGACGACGCCCTTCGCGTGAACCTTCCGGAAGCGACCGCCGGGGTCGACGAGGCGCGCCGCGAGCGGGAGGTCCTCGCGCTCGGCGAGCGCGTTCAGGGAGTCGACGACGCGCCCGTTCTCCTCGCGCGCGTACCACGCCGACGAGAGGAGGACGTCGACGTCGACGCCGCGGCGAGCGGCGGCGATCGCTTCCCGGAGGAGGACGCCGTCGCGCTCGGCGCTCATCTGGAGGACGCGCACGCGGTCGGTCGCGTTCCGGAGGCGTGCAGTGTAGGTGCGCTCGGCGTTGTCGGGCGCGACGACGACGGTGACGGCGTCCGCGGTGACGTTCGCGGACTCGATCCGCGTCGGGTACGAGCCGTTCGCGGGCGGTTCCTCCTGGTCGTCCCCGTCGGGGTCGGGGTCGACGGTCGACCAGGGGCGGGCGTCTGGCACGCGCCAGTCGCTCTGGAAGACCGTCGCGAGGTCGCCGGCGGTCTGGGCGTCGTCGAGGACGACGCCCCAGCCACGGTTGGCGTGGCCGCCGGTCCCGGATGGCTTGAAGTTCTCGGTGAGGACGACCGCGGCGTCGTCGGCGACGAGGTACTTCGCGTGGTGGTAGTCGTAGCGGGCGCGAGACCCGCCGAGTGCGCGTATCTCGACGTCGGTCCCGTCGAGTGCGTCGAGGACGCGTACCTGTCGCCGCGTCACGCCGCCGACGGGTGCGTCGTCGAGGAGGACCTGTACGTCGACGCCACGGGCGGCGGCGCGTTCGAGCGCGCGGGCGACGCGCTCGGACGCGAACGTGTACCCGGCGAGGTAGACGCGGTCGTCGGCGCGCTCGATTGGCGCGAGCGGAACCGCGGAATCGGGCGTGACGAACGTCCGGGTTCGGACGTCGCGGGTCGTCCGCGGCGGGTGGTCGGTCTCGCCGAGGGCGTGGAACGCGCCGTCGCGGTAGCGTTCGCCCTCGGGCGCGTCGGCGTACGCGAGCTCGCCGACGACCCGGCCGTCCGGGGTCGCGAGCGAGAGCGTCTCCCCGCCGTTCGCGAGCGCAAGACCGGGCGCCTCGACCGCCGCGACGGCGCCGGCAGCGGCAGTGGTCGCGCTGTCGTTACCTGGGCCGCCGCTGGCGTCGCCGATGGAGTGGTTCGCGAGGAGCGAGCGCGCAGCGGAGACGTTCGCGGCCACGAGCACCCGCCCGGACAGCGTACGGTTCGGGAACCCGACGGTCGTCTCGCCGTCCGAGAGCGTCCAGTTCCCGACCGCCGTCGGCTCGGGGAATCGGAGGAGGACGTACTCGCCGACGTCGCCGTCGACGACCGGATTCGGATACGCCGCCACGACGGCAGCGTCGTCCGCAGGTGCGACTGCGTCGGCTCCACCAGGCGATAGTGGTGTCGACGTCGTCGCCGCCGACGCCGTTGCCGTCGACGCAGTCACGGTCGCATTCGACGCGCCCGCCGCTGCGGGCGCAGTGGCTGGTGCGACGAGCAACGCGATCACGAACGCGACGTGGAGCGGACGCGATGGCACGCTCTGGCTGGCCGCCCGCTCACGTAAGAAGAATCGGGTGGCCCGTCGAGGCTCGTGGACGGGACCGGGCTGGGTTTACGCGACCTTCTCGGCTTCGGCCTGCACGATGTACGCGCGATCCTCGGTGTAGCCCTTGACTTCCTCGAGAGCTGCTTCGGTCCCGATCTGGTTCAGCGCCCAGGCGGCGCTGGCGCGAACGCGATCGGCTTCGTCGTCGTCGGCGAGGACGTCCGCGAGCGCGTCGATCGCGCGCGTGTCACCGATGAGACCGAGTGCGCGAGCAGCGCGCGACCGCGTGTCCTCGCTGTCCGCGACGAGCTTGTCCGCGATCGGCTGCGTCGCCTCTTCGCTCCCGATCTCGCCGAGCGCACGGAACGTCACCTTCTGGAGTTCCGGGTCGGAGTCCGCGTCGACGTACTCGACGAGCGTCTCGACTGGCTCCTCGCTCCCGATCTTCCCGAGCACGCGGATGGCGGCCTTGTCCCGGCGCTGGGCGCGCTGGCTCATCTCGTCCAGGGCTTCCTCGGGACCGAGCTTCTCCAGGACCTCGAGGCAGTGCCGTTCCATGAAGTCCGAGTCCATCCGGTCGAGGACGACGAGGACGCCCTCGGCGTCGAAGTTCTTCTCGTACACCTTGAGCGCGTGCCACTCCGGCGGGAAGTCCTTCCGGTGGTCGAGCTGGTCGTAGACGCCGTGCCAGGCGAGCTGCTCGCGGATGGAGAGGTCGTCCCACTCCTCGGCGTCCTCGACGCCGGCCTCGAGTTCCTCGGTCGCCTCGACGAGCCCCTGGATGGTTTCGGCGTCGTCGTCCGGGTCCAGGCCCGCGGCCTCGATGGCTGCCGCGGCCTCCTCCAGGGCGGCGGCGAGCGAATCCGGGTCCTCTTCGTCGACGTCGAACGTCTCCTGGAGCGTTGACGCGGCGGTCGCCAGGAACGACTCGACGACGGCCACGACCTCGTCGTGTCCGTCCTCCGTCCAGCGCGTGTCCGCGACCGTGCCAGCGACGGCCTCGACGTCGCTCGCGACGTCCTCCGCGTACGGGCCGCGAGCCTCCTCGATGTCGCCCTGGACGTCTTCGATCTCGCCCGCGAGCTCCTCTGCGGGCGCGTCCTCGTCCTCGTCGTCCGGTTCCGGGAGGTCCGCGGTGTCGACGTCGGCCTCGAGTGCCGCGACCTCCGCTTCGACGTCGTCGAGAGCCGCTTCGGTCTCGGCGTCGTCGAGTCGCTCGCGGATGGCGTCCAGGCGCTCGCGGAGGTCCTCGACCGTGAGCTCTTCGGCGGGCAGTTTCTCCTCCTCGGTCTCGCCGTCCTCGGCCTCCGACTCGACGGCAGCCGCCTCCGCGGCTTCCTCCGTCGACTCGTCCTCCGGACCCGTGTCGGCCTCGACGTCGGCGTCCGCGTCCTCGACGTCGGCGTCCGCGTCCTCGACGTCGGCGTCCGCGTCCTCGGCGGCGTCTCCGTCTTCGTCGACCGATTCCTCGGCCAGTTCCTCGGCGGTCTCGCCGTCCCCGGCGTCGGCGGGCTCCTCGCCCGGCGTCCCCTTCCCCTCCTGGGTGTCGGAGACCTCGTTCTCTGGGGGTTCGCGGTCGTCGTCGGCGTGGTCCTCGGCGTCGTCCTCGCTCATGGGCGACCACCAGCCGTGTGAGTCATACGGAAACCTGGGGCCAGCGGTTTCCTAAGCGTTTCCATACAGGTTCGGGGTCGGCTGGTCGTCGTCGCGCCAGTAGAACCACGGGCCGCCGAGGAGGTACGCGACGCCGAGCGTGAGGATCGCCCACGGGAACGTCCGCCCGAACGCGTGCGGGACGAGGACGGCGAGCGCGTGCACGATCCCCATGAGGAGCGCGTCGCGCGCCAGGAGGTCCGGGTAGCGGACCGTGGACACCATGAGGTAGACGAACGCGGCGGTCGCGACGACGAGGACGCGCGGGTCGGTGACGCCGGAGAGGACGGCGGCGGCGAGGATGGTCGCGGCGAGCGTCGTCTGGACGCCCTCCGTGTAGTCGTCGGCGGTGTCGTGTGCGGTGTAGAGGCCGAGGCGGACGACGCCCATCGCGACGAACAGCGCGGGAACGACGAGCGCGACCGCGAGCAACGGTTCTGGGTTCGCGACGGAGATCCCCCAGGCGTCGGTGACGGTGACGTAGACGACGACGGCGGGTGCGACGCAGAACGACGCGACGTCCGCGAGCGAGTCCAGGTACGGGCCGGCCGCGGACCCGCCCGAGTAGCGTGCGACGACGCCGTCGAGGCCGTCCGCGATGCCGGCGAGCAGGACGACGCGCGCCGCGAGCGCCGGGTCGGCGAACGCCGTCACCACTGCGACGAACCCCAGCGAGGCGTTCGCGGTGGTGACTGCGTCCGCGAGACTCAATCGCCCGACGAACCGCGGCAACATATCGAACGACTGCGTGAACCGCACCAATAGGACTTGCGTTCTCCCCATCGACGATCGCGTCCCCACGCTTGCGACGTGAATCAGTCCGCAGGTCGCGGTTGGGGACCGCGACCGCGGACCGGTGGTTCGGGCGTCGAACGCGACGGCGGAACCGTGGTGCATTTGTCGGGGCCACCCGTACCCGAGCGCATGAATCGTCGCTCGGTCCTCGCTTCGGGCGCGCTCGCGACGGCGGGCGCGGTCTCGGGCTGTCTCGCGATGTTCAACAGCGCCGGTGGCGACGCCGACGACTACGACGTCGGGATGACCGACAGCGCGTTCGACCCGGAGACAGTCACGGTCGCCGTCGGCGACACCGTCGTCTGGAAGAACACGAGCGGGCGCTCGCACACCGTCACCGCGTACGACTCCGGCCTCCCCGACGGCGCCGACTACTTCGCGTCCGGCGGATTCGAGGACGAGCAGGCGGCGCGGGACGCCTGGAAGCGCGGCGCCGGCGGCATCGTCTCCGGCGACACGTACGAGCACGCGTTCGACGTCGCGGGCGAGTACGAGTACGTCTGCATCCCGCACGAACGCCAGGCGATGACGGGCACCATAGTCGTCGAGGAGTAGTTCGTCGGTCGCGGCGTCCTCCCACCGACTGACTGCCCGGCGCAACCGCTCTCGAACGCACACCACCGTTGCACGTGAAGAAAGGCGTCTCGGGCACGCGAACGTCGCGTGCGTAGCGGATTACTCCTCTGCGTCCGTTTCGATCTCGTCCGCGACCTCGTCCTCGTCGACCTCGACGGCGGTCTCCTCCTCGGCAGCGACCTCCTCGGGACGCGCCTCGAGCGTCATCTTCTGGATCTCCACGCGACGCAGCGGGTAGATCGTCTTCGCGTCGCTGTAGATCGCCGAGGACATCCGGCCCTCGACGACGCTGTCGACGAGCGCCTCGAACGTGCGCTCCTCGCCAGCGGCCTCGACCTGGTCGATCATCGCGCGACGGATCGCCTTCTCCTGGCTCGCGTCGGCCTTCTTCGTCGTGAACGCGACCGGCTGGATCTGGACGCGGTAGTCGTCCGTCGACAGCACCGTCACGTACGCCTCGACCTTCGAGGCGCCGCGGCGAACGAGACTACGGAGGTAGTCCCGCGTGAGTTCGTGGGACACGAACTCCGTGTACGCCGCGTCGCTGCCCACGTCGTTGATCTTGAACGTGAGCTTCGTGTTGTTCTCGCTGGCGTCCTTGTTCAGGTCGCCGAGCGTGGTTTCGATGGTGCGACCGAGCACCTGATCCGGTTCGTCTGCGGGCGTGGTACCGAGCTCCTCGCGACCGAACTGCTCGGGCGCGTGAATCGTGTACCAGCGCTTCTGGTCCTTCGTACGGGAGACTGATCGTTCACTCATGTGTCTTTGGTAGGTATCTGGTTGGCGTGCTGTGCGATCTGTACCGCGACGTCCACGTTCACCACGTAGTCGTCGACCGTCGACTGCAGGCCGCTGGTCGTCTCGCGCTCGATGCGCGTCACGACGCGGTCCCCGTCGACGGTCGTCTGCATCTCGCTCGTGTCGTCCGGTGCGAGCGCCGCCGCGACGAGCGCGGCGTCCTCGTGCGTGGTGGTGATCGTCGCAGTTCTCATAGTTCCTCTCTGAGCGTCGTCACGAACTGGTCGGTGTCGCAGTCGATGGTCGCGTACCCCGCGTCGGCGGTCCCGTCGTACTCGCCACCGGTCTGGGTGGTGACGCGCGCGAGCACGTCCTCGACGTCGAATTCGGGAGTGGCCGCGAGCGCGACCGCGTCTCCGTCGGTGTCGACCGCGGCGACGACGGGCTCCGGCGACCGGTAGTCCCGGACGAGACGCGCGGTCGTCGACAGCGGCGCGTCGACGTCGCGAACGACCACGACGCCGTCGTGCCGCGACCGCTCGCAGGACGCGACCGCGTCGTGGACGGCGAGCGAGTGCTCGCGCCACGCCGCGAGCGCGCCGTCGCGGACGTCGTGCCCGAGCGCCACCGCGACGCCCGTGCCGGGCGCGCTCGACGCGAGCGCGGACAGCACGTCCGCGTACCCGACGACCGTCGCGAACGGCGCGTCCGAGTCGGTGAGGACGTACGGGCGGAGCGCGCGCTCGACGGCCTCGCCGGCGCGCGCCGGTGCGTCGCTCGCACCCGTCGTCGCGACGGCGACGAACGACGCGACGCGCCGCTGGACGTCGTCCGAGAGGTCCGCGGAAGCGCTGGCGTCTACGTCGGCGTCGACGTCCACGCCGAGGGTCGAGAGCGCGCTGCGCGCGCTCGCTTCGTCGCCCGAGAACGACGCGTGGACGAGCGTCGAGTGCACGAGCACGTCCACGACGTCGTCGACGGGGCCCGCGACGCCCGGGCGGCGATCGAGTCGCCCCCCGGCCTCCGCGGACTCGACGAGTCGCGCGCTCGACCCCGCGCCCGGCGTCACGCCGGCCGCGGCGACGCCGACGAGCGCGAGCACGGAGTCCGCGGTCGCGCCGAGTTCGCCGGCGAGCCGCCACGCGGCGACGCTCGCCGGCTCGTCGTCCGGGTCGAGATGGACGGCGTCGGTCGCCTGCGACGACCCGACGACGACCGCGGTCGACGAGTCGTCGGCCTCGGCGACGCGACGCGTCCGGTCCTCGATGGTCCGGCCGACGCTCACCTGGAACGGCGTCCCCTGGGACGCGAGCACGCGCCCGAGCAGTCCCGCGGCGGCGACCGCGTCGCCGCTCGCGCGAGCGATCACGCGAACGAACGGCGCGTCGGCTATCTCGGCCGCGACGCTCGCGGCGTCGAGCCCGCCGTCGGTACCACCGGGGCCTGACTGCGACATCGACGCTTACTCGTACCCGAGGACTTCCTTCGCTTCCTCGTACTCGTACGTGAACTCCGCGTCGAGCTCGTCGCCACGGTAGTAGTCGACGAGACGGCGGACTTTCGACTCCGTGTTCTGGAGCGCGCGCTTGTTCGACGCGTCCAGCGGGTGCTCGTCCATGTGCGCGCGCAGGCGGACGGCGCGCTCCATGAGACTCCGGAGGTCCTCGGGGAGGTCAGCGGTCGCGTCGTTCTCCGCGAGGATCTCCTTGACCTTCTTCCCGGTGGCGAGCTTCACGTCCGGGATCGGCGTGCCCTGCACGCCCTCGTCGCGTAGCTTCATCCCGATCTGGGACGGGGTGTGGCCCTGTTCTTTCAGTTCGACGACGCGGTCCTCGATGGCGTCGGCGTCGACGTCGCTCCACTCCGGCGGTTCGTCTGCCGCTGGCTTGTCCGAACCGGACGAGCCTCGGCGGCGAGTATGCATTCGTGCCATTGTCTTGAGGATAGGAACCGCATCGGCGCAGATAGTCCTCCGACCGCCACCCCACCCTACAGGTGGGGCTCGCGGTCGGGCCGCACTATCGCAATCCCAAGCCACCCGAAGCCGGGCGGCGAGTCAGATTTGCGACCGTGCCGTTCCCGCCAGTACCTCCGTCAAGCACGCTCAAAAGGGTTTCCAAACGAACCACGCAGCGCGCCGGCAGCACACCGAACCGGAACGCAATCCGAGAGGTTTATCAATAACCCACGGACAAGTAGGTGACGCGAAGCGGGCTTGTAGATCAGCGGTAGATCATCCCCCTGGCACGGGGAAGGCCTCGGGTTCAAATCCCGACAAGTCCACTCCCATTTTCGCGCCTCCAGCCGACGAGCGTAGCGAGTCGTCGGAGCCGTCAGAATTGACCGTCGCAGGCGAGATTTGAAGTCCTACCAGTCGCGCGCAGCGGACGACCAGTGGGCTTCCCACCGAGTTCATCTAGGTTTCGATTGGCTGGGTATCGGACGTGGCGGTGGCTCGGTGCCGAGTGAGCTCGGAAGAAGGGTGTTGTGGGAAGCGGTTAGTTGCTGAGGGTTGCGGAGCCGTGGACCTGGGACTTCTGGCCGTTGTTCCAGATGACCGGGATCGTGTCGCCTTCGTTGAGACTCGTGCCGTCCTCTTTGAGTCCGAGGGTGTCCCCGGACTGGATCTTATCGGCGGTCCACTCCTTGCCGTCGTAGTGCGTCAGTCGGCCCGCGGCGTCTTCGTCTGCGTCGTTCCACACTTCGGACCCCTCAAGTTCGACGGTTACGAACTTCGCCTCGACACCATTACCGCCCTGCATCGTCACGTCCACGACTGTATCTCCGCCATCGAGACCCCATTCTACTTCGAACGACGCCGACGGGGTCTCCTCCGCGGAAGTCTCCGCCAGGCCGAGCGCGAACGTCCCCACTGCCGCCGCGAGGATGACCGTCACCGCGACCATCAGAACCACACCGATGGTCGAGGAAACAGCATCATCCTCGGTGAGAAGTATGGTCAGTTTCATGCTTGATTGCGCTTCGAATATATGAGAGAGTTCGAATCTGCAGTGGAAAAGAGAGAGTTAGTCGTGGTTAGATGTCGAAGCTCGAAATGATGCTCGTGTCATCGCTCGAGGGACTCTTCCAGACGAGGTTCACCGTGGTGCCCGGGTCTACGTCGGTGACGTGCAGCGAATCACCGGCCGTTATTGCGTCGTCGTTGTCACAGTCTTGACCGCCGATTGCGAGATCGTCGTCATTGACGGAGTCACCTCCCGTGTGCGCGACACTCACGGGGACCGAAGATGCACCACCGCTTGCAGAACCACAATTCGTGCCATCAGCGGTATCATTCGTCCATTCCCAGCTTGCCTGGGGAACCTGTTCCTGACTGCCACCGATGCCGAGGACGAACGCGCCGATTACGGCCGCGAGGATGACAGTGATCGCGACCATCAGGATGACCCCGATGACCGGTGACACGGCGTCCTCGTCCGCGAAGAGGTTCTTCAGTTGCATGTTGTGTATATCCCACACCGGGTTGCGGCGTCACCCACGCAGCTACGGTGCTGATTCATTCCATCTTTGCTACAAATATATAACCATCGGCCAGCCCGGTCGGTTGGGTGTGTTCAAGCATGTCGGGAAGATTCGTATAGGTAGGCTTTACGGGGTTCAAGACGGTCTTGAATTCGTTTCGAAACCGGCGCTATCCTGCGGTTCGTTCGCGTCGTTCACTCCCACCAGAATTCGTTGATGTTTTCTTACCATTGTGCCAGTATCGAAAGCCTCGTCGCTGGATTTATATACGAGTTCTCGCGAGTGGGTGTCGTCCGCGTCGCGCGCGCTCTCGAGTAACAGTCGCTTACGCCACCCCACCACGTGACGGGACCGCTGTTGGCCTGGAAAATACGCACCCTGGTGCGGGGCGGGACGCGGGTCGTACGCCGTGCTTACGGGTGCCAAAGCGCGAATCCACGGCCAGCGGTAGGCCAACCGTGCGACCGCGCTCGACGCCGACCCGACGTGTATTGCCCGTGTACTCACGTGTCCTCCGACCCTCCAGTCGACCATGCTCGGCACCAGTCTCGTCGTGCAAGCAGCGAAGAAAGGCAAACAGAAGTACGGCTGGAAGGGCCTGATCGCGGCCGGCGCACTCGCGTTCTTCGGGCAGCGCGCCGTGAAGAAGCGCCTGAAGCGCCGGAGCGCCTGACCCCTTCCACGGTACTCGCGCCCGCACCCGTTCTCGCTTGAGGTTAGTCCTCTGACAAGCGGAATAAAGATGTGAACGAGCCGATACGAGTCGGTGGTGGGTCTCGACGTCAGTCGCGACGGTAGATGCGGAGTCGGCCGTCCAAGACCTCGAACGCCGACTTCAACTGCGGCGGGATCGTCTCCGCCTTCCCAATTACCAGGTACCCGCTGGGCTTCAGCGAGTCCGCGATCGTCCGCAGGATTGGCTGCTTGTACTCGTTGTCGATGTAGATGAAGAGGTTCCGGCACACCACGAGATCGAACCCGCTCTTCGGGTCGTCGTTGATGAGGTCGTGCTTCGCGAACGTCACCTTCCGCCGGACACCCTCTCGCATCCGGAACGAATCCTCGTCCCGCTCCACGTACGCGTGGAAGTTCGAGAGGAAGGAGAGCTGTTCCTCGATGTCGACCGTCCGCGAACTCGAGTATTCGCCGTACTGCGCGGTCGCGAGCGACTCGTCGTTGATGTCCGTCCCGTAGAAGTGGAACTTCTCCGCGTCCACGCGCGGGTCGTCCATCGCGAGCATCGCCAGCGAGTACGGCTCTCGGCCGTCCGCGCACGCAGCAGACCACACGTACACGTGCTCGTTCTCCGCCGAGAGGTCCCGGAGCACGCCACGGATCCCCTCCCAGACGTCCGGATTCCGGAAGAACCCCGTGACGTTGATCGAGAACGCGTCGAGGAGCGCTTGCGCTTCCTCCTCGTTCCCGGCGAGTATCTCGAAGTACTCGTCGTAGTCCGCCGCCCCCGTGCGGCGCATCCGGCTCGCCAGCCGACGCTGCAGGTAGCTGTCGTTGTAGTGGCTCGTCGCGAACCCGATCTCGTCCTCGACGTACGCCGTCACTCGCTCGTAGGCAGCGTCACCGCTCACAGCTCGACCACTCCACGGTCGCCGTCGGCGGTTCGAACCGTGAGCGTCCCCGTGCCCGTGTCGAACTCGACCGTGCGACCGCGCTGCCCGCCCGTGTCCTCGGCGACGACCGGGACGCCGAGCTTGTCGAGCTCCTCCTTCGCCGCGGCCGTGTTCCGCTGGCCGACGCCGTCACCGAAGGACTCGAACTCGAACATGTCGCTCCCGCCCGCGATCCGCGCCTCCACGCTCGTGTACGCCGCCCCCTTCTCCACCATCCGACGGAGCATCGCGCGGATTGCGGTGTCCGCGTACTTCCCGGGCTTCTCGTCCGCACCACCCGCGGAATCGCCGTCCGGGAGCATCACGTGCGCGAGCCCACCGATCTTCGAGTCCGGGTCCCAGAGCGCGACCGCGAGACACGACCCGAGCCCGTACGACTTCAGGGTGTCCTCGGCGTCCCGCCCGCGGACCACGAACTCCGAGATCCCGACCTGGACCGGCTCGGGCGCACCGGGTTCGCTACCGTACGTCTTCATACCTCCTCCATCTCACGTCCACCATCCTCGCGTTCGTCGTCGTCACGTTCGTCGTCCTCATGCGTTCTCCAGTTCGTCGATCGAGACGTCCGCCTTCGTCTCGGCGTCCGCGACCTTCTCGACGTCCAGTTCGTTCAACGCTCGCTCCAGGTCGGCCTGGTCCGGGATCGCGTAGATCGAGCAGTCGAACTCGCGGTCGTTCGCGCGCATCACGGTGTCGAACACGAACGCGAACTCCTGGTCCTCGCCGAGCTGGATGACGACGGGGTCGATGACGGCGGCGCCGTAGTCGTGGATGTACTCGGGCGGCGAATGATCGATCGTCGTGTCGAGGACGTTCGCCCACCCGTCGATGAACCCGCTCGCCATGATGTTCCCGAGTTCCTTGATCGCGGAGACGCCGAGGTCGCCGAACTCGTCGTCGGGCGGACTCGGCACGGTCGCCTCCACGACCTCGCGCGCACTCTGCTCGTCGAACAGGAACAGGAGGTACCCCGATGGGTTGCCGTCGAGTTCGTGCGCGACGCCGACGAGCATCTCGTCGTCAATCTCCTCCGGGATCGCTTCGAGGCTCGCGAAGTTCAACCGCCGGACCTCGACCTCGGTATCGATGCCGGTGAGCGTCGTGATGTTCGACGCGACCTCCTTCGCGCCCTGTTTCGCCATCTCGTCGAACCCGGCGAGCTTGTCGTACTCGATCCCGACCGAGTTCGGGTCGCGGTGCCGGTCGAGGACGCGCGCCATCGACTCGCGCTCCGGGAACAGGTAGTGCCGGAACTCGATCTCGGTGTCGACGGCCTCGATCCGGCTCTGGAAGAGGAGCGCGAAGTCGTCCGCGTTCGGTGCCTCCGCGAGGTCGCCGATGAACGCGTCCGCGGTCGCACCCTCGACGAACTCCGGGGTCTCCACGTCGATCGCGGTCTCGAGGACGTCCGCCCAGCCGTCGATGAACCCGGCGTTCATGATCTGGCCGACCTCCGTCACCGCGCTCCGACTCATGTCGTCGAACTCGTCGGCGTCCGCGCTATCCAAGAGGATGCGAACGACCTCGAGCGCGCTCTCCCGGTCGAAGACGATCACGGAGTGCCCGTCGATCCCGTCCGACAGTTCGACGCGGATGCCGACCTTGTCGCGGCCGTCGTCGAACTCCTTCTGGATCTCCGAGCCCCGCATGAAGTTCAGTTTCGTCACGCCGACGCGCGTCTCCACGCCCGTCATCCGCGTGAGTCGGCCCGCGGCGAGGCCGGCGCCTTCGCGCGCCATCTCGTAGAAGGTCCCGAGTGCCTTGATGTCCAGTTTCATTGGGGCTGGGCCTCGATGCTGTTGACCATCTCCACGAATTCCTCGAGGTCGGGGAACGCGTAGATCTCCGCTGCGATGTCGTAACTCGGGACCGTGAGGTTCGAGTCGAAGAACAGCGCGAGGTCCTCGCCGCCGAGACCCGCCGTCCGCTCGACGATGTCTCCAGCGGGCGCGTACACGAGCTGGGGCGTCGCGATGTCGATCGTCCGCCCGAGCACGTCCGCCCACCCGTCGATGAACCCGCTGGCCATCATGTTCCCGAGTTCCTCGACCGCGGACCGCGCCATCTCGCCGGACACGTCACCCATGTCGTCGACCATGTCCGACAGCATCAGCGCCGTCACCTTCTTCGCGGACGATTCCGGGAAGAGGATGAGGACGTGCCCGTGTGGCGGCTCCATCAGCCGCACGCGGACGCCGACGCGCTTCCCGTCGTCGAGCTGGGACTTGATGTCCTGGACGTCGATGAAGTTCGTCTTCGTCACCTCCATCTGGGCGTCCTCGCCCGTCAGTTTACTCATGTTCTCGGCGACGCCGTTCGTCCCCACCTTTGCCATCTCGTTGATGAAGCTAAGCTTCCGAATGTCGACCATCAAGCTCATGGATTGTAGTCGTTCATAGCGTTTTCACGTCGAGGATGTTCACGACCTCGCCCTCGCCGAGGACCGTCGCGCCCGAGAGCCCTGGAATCCCACCGAGGACGTCGTCGTACGGCTTCACGACGACTTCCTGTTGGCCCTGAACGCGGTCGCAGTGCAGCGCCACGTCCCTGACGTCCCCGCGGACGTGCAGGAGCATGCCGCCGCCGTCCGCCCGGGCGCTGCCCGGCGATTCGAGCGCGTCACCGAGTCGGACGAGCGGGGTCTCGTCCCCGTCGTCGGTTCGAACGACCTCGCGGTCGCCGACCTGTTCCACCGCCGCCGCCGAGCCGATGTCCCGAACGACCTTCGTCGGGACGCCGAACTCCTCGTCGCCGCACTCCACGAACAGGACGTCGTCGATCGCGACCGACACCGGAAGCACGAGCCGTATCGTGGTGCCCTCGCCGAGTTCGCTCTCGATCTCGACCTCGCCGTCGAGGTCTTCGACCGTCGACCGGACGACGTCCATCCCCACCCCACGACCGCTGACGTCCGTCACTTCCGGCGCCGTCGACAGCCCCGGATGGAACACGAGCTCGCGCGCCTCGTCGTCCGTCATCGCGTCCGCCTCCTCGCGATCGAGGATGCCCTCCTCGACGGCTTCGTCGCGGAGGACGTCCGGGTCGAGGCCGCGGCCGTCGTCGCTGACTTCCACGACGACGCGATCCCGCGCCCGACGCGCTTCGAGCCGCACGGTTCCCGCGTCCGGTTTCTCCAATTCCTCGCGTTCCTCGGGCGATTCGATGCCGTGGTCGACGGCGTTCCGCACGAGGTGCACGAGCGGGTCGCTGATCTCGTCGAGGATGGTGCGGTCCATCTCGACGTCCTCGCCCTCCATCTCGAAGTCGACGCTCTTGCCCTGTTCGCGCGAGACGTCGCGGACGACCCGCGGCAGGTTATTCGCGACCATCTTCAGGGGGACGAGCCGGATGTCCATCACGGTGTCCTGGAGTTCGCCCGTGATGTCCTCGAGTTCGTCGAGGTCGTCGTCGAGCGTCGCGGCGCTCGCGCCCTCCTCGACGGAGCGACGCAACCGGACGCGGTTCGTGACGAGTCCCTCGACGAGGTTCAGCAGGCGGTCGACCTGGTCGACGTCGACGCGAACGCTCTGCACGTCGCCGTCGCCGTCGTCGTCGCCGCCGCGCGGGAGCGTCGCGTCGACGAGCGCCCGCGCTTCGTCGGGGTCCATCTCGCCTTCGGGCGCGTCGGCAGCGTCGCCACCCGCGTCGTCGGGCGCGTCGTCGAACCCGCCAGCGTCGACGTCGCCGTACTCGACGCCGGCGTCGACGCCGTCGTCGAACCCGCCGGCGTCCGTCCCGAAGTCACCGGTCTCGACGTCCGCACCGGCGGTCCCGGCGTCCGCGTCGGGGTCGTCGAGTTCGAACTCGCCGACTTCGACGCTATCGAGGTCCTCCTCGTCTGCGCCCGCGAGCGGGCCGGCGGTCGGGTCGGTCTCGGGCGTCGCGTCGTCGGCGTCCCGAGCCGCGGCTTCGATTTCGGAGTCGCTAGCCCCGAGGTCGAGGTCGTCGTCCCCGAGATCGGGGTCGTCGTCGAAGCCGTCCGCGTCGAGGCCGTCCGCGTCGAACTCGCTGCCGAGGTCGTCCGCGTCGACGTCACTTGAGAGGTCGTCATCGCCGGTCGCGCTCGACAGCGTATCGTCGGCGTCCGCGAACGCGTCGTCGACGTCGTCGAGGGACGTGCCGGCGTCCGGGTCGGCGGCGTCGAGGTCGAACTCGTCGTCGCCGAAGTCGTCGCCGAACCCACCCGCGTCGGCGTCGGTGTCGGCGGTCGTCGGATCGTCGAAGTCGTCGACGTCCGGCGCGCTCTCGAACCCGTCTGCGGACTCCAGCTCCGGCTCGTCCTCGTCGGACGCGCCGGCTTCGACGGCTTCGGTCGCGTCGGCCGTCTGCGCTTCGTCGAGCGCGTCACTGGCGTCTGCGACGGCACCGTCGTCCGCGTCTCCAGCGACGTCGTCGTCGACGCTCGGTGCGTCGGCCTCTACGTCCGCTGCGTCGGCGTCGACCGTCTCGGCCTCCACGTCCGCTACGTCCGCGTTCGCTTCGACTTCGGTAGCGTCCGCGTTCGCTTCGACTTCGGTAGCGTCCGCGTTCGCTTCGACTTCGGTAGCGTCCGCGTTCGCTTCGACTTCGGTAGCGTCCGCGTTCGCTTCGACTTCGGTAGCGTCCGCGTTCGCTTCGGCAGCGTCCGCGTCGTCGGCTTCGTCGAACCCGGTGACGTCGTCGACGAGGATGTCTTCGAGGTCGTCGTCCCCGATCTCGGCGTCGCCGCCGAAGAAGTCGTCGTCGCCCTCCTCGAAGTCGTCGCCGAGGAGTTCGTCGAACCCGACCTCCTCCTCGTCGCTGTACTCGTCGAACTCGAGTTCGTCGAGCTCGTCCTGAAGTTCGTCGAACCCGACCGGGTCGACCTCCTGTTTGAGTTCGGCGAACGTCTCCGCGGCGTCCTCGACTTGCTCGTCCTCGTCGGCGTCGTCCGCCCCGGCGTCGGCGCCGTCGCCGAGATCCAGGTCGTCGTCGCCCGCGAGGTCGAGGTCGTCGTCGCCCGCGAAGTCGAGTTCGTCCTCGCCGTCGAGGTTCGTCCCGTCGTCACCGGCGAGGTCGAGGTCGTCCTCGCCGCCGAGCGGGTCGGCGGCGGGTTCGTCCGCCGGGTCCAGGTCGTCGCCGAGGTCGAGGTCCTCGAACGACCCGGCCTCGCCGAGGTCGTCGAACCCGGACACGTCGTCCATCTCCTCGACGAGCGCGTCCAGGTCGTCGTACTCGTCGAACTCGCCGAGGAGTTCGTCGACGGACATGTCCTGGGCGACGTCCTCGTCGATCTCCGCGGCGGGGTCGTCCGGAATCGCGCCGCCGTCGTCCCCGGCCGCCGCAGCATCGGCGGCGTCGACGGCGTCAGCGTCCTCCGCGGCGTCGACGGCGTTGTAGCGGTCGGTGACGTCGGAGATGATCCAGTTGTCGACCGCGCCGACGGGCTCTAGCGCCGCCTCGATCGCCGACGGCGTCACCGCCGACCCGAACACCGCGTCGATGCGGCCCGACGCGTCGTCCGCGTCCACCACGTCCCGGGACGGCGTCGTCCCGAGCAAGTCGAACGCGTCCTCGAGCGCGTCCACGACGAGCGCGGCGTTGTTCACGTCGTCGTCGCGGACGATCGAGAGCCGGACGTGGTACAACGTCTGGTCCGCCTCGTCGAGCGCGTCCGCCTCGCGGACCGCGTCGTCGAGATCGCCGCCCGACGGTTCCGTGATCGATGGCGCACCCGTCGCGTCCGCCTCGACCGCCCGCAGGCGCTCGATCGTGTCGCTCGGATCCGTTCGAATCTCACCGTGCGCGCGCACGTCGTCGAGCATCGACTCGAACTCGTCGACGGCCGCGAACACGTCGTCCATCAGGTCCGCGGACACCGCCATCTGGCCCGACCGGACCGCGTCCAGCAAGTCCTCGATGGCGTGTGCCAGGTCGCTGGCCTCGTCGAACCCCATCGCGCCCGCATTCCCCTTCAGCGTGTGCGCCATGCGGAAGATGCGGTCCATCGCCTCCTCGTCACCCGGTTCGCGCTCCAGCTCCAGCAGCGCGTTGTTCAGCTCGGTGACGTTCTCTTCGCCCTCCTGCACGAAGTCGCGTACGTACTCATCCATGGGTCGGAGCCTCCTGCGCGAACGCGTCACAGATGGCGCCGGGGACGTCGTCCGCAGCGCAGACGCGATCGACGCACCCGGTCGCGATCGCTTGCTGCGGGATCCCGAACACCGGACTGGACGCCTCGTCCTGAGCGATCGTCGCCCCACCTGCTCGTTTGATGGCCTCGATCCCGGCCGCGCCGTCCTTCCCCATGCCCGTCAGCGCGACGCCGACGAGTGGATCGGAGACGACGTCCGCGGCCGTCCGCATCGTCACGTCGATCGCCGGCCGGACGCCGTGCTCGCGCTCGCGCTCCGTCAGGCGAACGCGAAGGTTTCCGGCGACGTTCGACGCCACCTCGAGGTGAAAGTCGCCCTTCGCGACCACCACGTCGCCGTCGCCGACGCGCTGGCCGTCCGACGCCTCGGTGACGGAGAACGGCAGGAGCGTGTCGAGTCGCGCCGCGAGCCGGTTCGTGAAACTCGCGGGCATGTGCTGGACGACCAGCACCTTCGGATCGAGCGTCACCGGGAGCGCGCGCAGGACGCCCTCGAGGATCTTCGGGCCGCCCGTCGACGCCCCGATCACTATCGTGGGGTGCTCGACGAACGCTCGGTCGGGCTCCGGTGCTGGTCGGTCGCCGGCTGACGACGCCGATCGCGAGTCGTCGTTCTCAGCGCCGGCCGACGCTGCTGTCGGCGTCCCAGCAGTCGCTTTGGTCGCGGGCGTCGCCGGCGTAATCGACGCCAGGTCCGCGCCCGCGACCGCGTCGATCTTCTCGACGATACGGTCGCCGAGGGACTTCAGGTCCCGCGTCACCTCCCCGCCGGGTTTCGGGAGGAAGTCGACGGCGCCGCGCGCGAGCGCGTCGAGCGTCGCCTCCGCGCCCGTCTCCGTGTGCGCGGACAACATCAGGATCGGCGTCGGCTTCGACGCCATGATGCGCGACACCGCCTCGATGCCGTCCATCCCGGGCATCTCCACGTCCATCGTGACGACGTCCGGGTCGTGATCGTGCACCATCTCGATGGCTTCCTGGCCGTCGCTGGCGCTCATGACCCGGTACCCGTGGTCCGCGACCACATTCCCGATGACCGTGCGCATGAACTGCGAATCGTCGACGACCAGCACGCTCGTCATGCAGGCACGACGTCCTTCAACGCCTTCCTGACGCTGGGTTCCTCGAACGGCTTCGTGACGTACCCGTCGGCGCCCGCCTTGACGGCGAGTTTCATCTTCTCGCGCTGGCCGACGGACGTGCACATGATGACCCGCGAGTTCGGATCGAGTTTCTTTATCGCGGCTGTCGCCTTGATGCCGTTACACTTCGGCATCACGATGTCCATCATGACGATGTCCGGGTCCTGTTCCTTGTACAACTTCACCGCTTCGGCCCCGTTGGACGCCTCTCCCAGTATCTCGTAATCGTCCTCCAGAATCTGTCTGAGGAGATTCCGCATAAAATGAGAGTCGTCCACGATGAGCACCCCTGTCGACATTCGGTTAATACACCACGCAATCGTAGACGAAGCAAAAACATAAATGCTATTGCCCGGTTATCAAACGCGATAATCTCCGGTAGGTGGCTCCTACTGTCCGCTCTCGGGCGTCCTCGTCTCCTTTGCGATGCGAGTCGCGACGCGACTATGACACGTTCGACGGCGCGTCGTCGGACTGGCCGACCGGACCGGACGCCTCGACGATCCCCTCGACGTCGACGAGTCCGACCGGGTCGGTCTTCTCGCCGTTCTCCACGCGATGCAAGAGAGCGGCGACGAGCGGGTGGTCGGCGGCCTCGTCGTCGACCGTCTCGCTCGGCGTCACGTACTTCAGCGGGAACAGCTCCACGCCCTCGACCGCGTCGACGCGGATCCCCGCGGACTGTCGCCCCTGGGGCATGTCGAAGACGATGATGCGCTGGTCGCTCGTCGCGGGCTCGGCGGCTCGCGTCGGGAAGTGCGACCGGGCGTCGATGATCGCGGTGATCTCCCCGCGGAGGTCCATGATCCCGTCGATGGCGCTCGCGGCGCGCGGGACGCGCGTTGTCGCGCCGACCGTGACGATGTTCCGTACGGCGTCGACGGACACCGCGAGCCGTCGGTCGCCGACGGCGAAGACGACGAAGTCCTCGAACTCGTCGGGGTCGCCGTCGCCGTCTCCGCGGTCCGTGTCGGACTCTCTCGTCTCGTCGTCGGACGGCGACGAGACTTCGACGTCCTGTAACTCGTCGGGGAGGTCGGCGGACATACTCGTGTTCGAGAATCCGTAGCCATCGATAAAAACCTGACCCCCGAACGGTCGGCGTCCGAGAGCAAGCGGCCACCACCAGCGGACGACGCCGAAGCTATCGTCGTGTCGCGGGCGGTATCTCTTCGCCAGCCACAAGTTTCAAACGTGATAATCGTAAACGACGGGTACATGAGTGGGAGTGCTCGGTCGGGAGACGTCGCGGCCAACGTCCTCTCAGCGCTCGGGAGCAAGTACAGCGCCGAGATCCTCTGCGCGGCCCGCACGCCGACGTCCGCCCAGGACCTCGCGGACGAACTCGGCGTCCCGATCGCGACGTGCTACCGGCGCATCGAGGAACTGGAGTCCGCCGGGTTGCTCCAGTGCGAGGGCCGCCAGCTCTCGGACGAGGGGCGTCGGACGAACGTCTACCGGCGGACGCTCGACGAGTTCGCCATCGAGTTCTCCGGCGACGCGCCCCTCCTGACGACCGAGGATCGGTCCGCTGCGAAGAACGAGATACAGGAACAGATGGACTGAGACCCGCGGACCGCTCCCCACCGACCCGACCCTCATCACTCCCGCCTTCATCACTCCCGGCTCCCGTCAATCGCACTTCGAGCCTTCGCGTTCTCTCACCAATCTCGATTCACACCGTCCCGGAGCCCAGCCCGTGATGCGCCCGACGCGACCGGAATCGTTCACTTGCATCGGGGGTGTGTGTCCGGCGATGCTGGAGCGCACGCTCCCTCAGTCGGTCGGGGAATCCACGCCGTCGACGTCGGCGTCGGGGTCAGAGTCGGCGTCGCGTTCGCGCGCCCAGACGGTGACGCCGATGCCGGCGAGCGCGACTGCGCCGCCGACGACGGTGAGCCAGCCCGGGACCTCCGCGAAGAGGAGGAGTGCGAGGACGGCGGCGCCGACGGGTTCGCCGAGCAGGGAGACGGAGACGACCGCTGACTCGACGCGCTCGAGCAGCCAGTTGATGACGGTGTGCCCGAACAGGCCCGGGCCGACGGCCATCGCGAGGAAGAGCACGTACTCCACCGCCTCGTAGCCGAGGAGCGCGTCCCCCTGGAGGAGGACCGCCGCGAGGAGCGCGACCGTGCACGCACCGTAGACGACCGTGACGTACGGGAACACGCGAATGCGCTGACGGAGCGACCGGCCGACGAGCACGTAGCCCGCGGCCATCGCGGCGGAGACGACCGCGAGCGCGTTCCCGAGCAACGGCTGTGGCGCACTGGAGGCGCTGACACCCGAGGCGTCCATGCCGATGAGTGCCGCGCCGACGACCGCGACGAGGATGCCGACGACGACGCGGGACGTGACGCGGTCCGAGAGCACGAGCCACGCGCCGATGGCGACGAACACGGGCTGGGTCTGGACGAGCGTCGCGCTCGCCGCGATCGTCGTCAGGTCGATGCTCGCGAACCAGAGCGCGAAGTGCGCGGCCAGCGCCACGCCCGCAACGACCGCGACCGCGAGGTCGCGGGTCGTGATCGCCGAGAAGTCGCCGGGGTTCCGGCGGAGCGCGACCGGCGCGACGAGCGCCGTCATGAAGAGCACGCGATAGAACGCCTTCACGGTGCTCGGCGCACCCGACAGCTCGACGAGCGGCGCGCTCGTCGAGACCGCGAGCACCGCGACGACGAGCCCGACGACCGGCCGCTCTGCGACGAGCCCGCGAAGCCTCGCGAACACGCCTCGACGTCGGCCCAGGTCCGAAAAAGCGGTTCCGGTACCGGTCGGCTCGGCCGCCACCGACCGCTTCGGCCGCAATCCGTCGGCTCGGCCGCCACCGGTCGCGTGACCGACCGTATCAGCCGCCGACCGATCGCGTCACTCGGCGTCGCCCGGGACGTCGAAGTCGTGGAAGTGCTCGCCCTCCTCCTTGCTGAGGACGTCGAGGGCGGCCGCGCCACCGTCGCCCGCGGAGATGATCGCCTGCCACTCCTGGTCGCGGACCATCGCGCCGGTCGCGTAGGCGTCCGCGACGCTCGTCTCCATCGAGAGGTTCACCGACACCGTCCCGTCGTCGTCGAACTCGCACCCGAGGGACTCGGCCAGGTCGCGGTTCGCGCCCGTCGCGAGCACGACGTAGTCCGCCTCGTACTCGCTCTCCGCTTCGTCGCTCGTGCGGACGACGAACCCGTCGTCGGTCGACTCGACGTCCGTCACTTCCTCGGCCTGGTTGCGTTCGACGCCGTAGGAGTCGGCGTGCTCGCGGGCGTCCTCCAGGAACCGGCTGCCACCGATCGACTCGATGCCGAGGTAGTTGAACAGGTGGGCCTTGTGCATCCACGTCTCGTCGGTGTCGAACACCGTCGTGTCGAGCCCGTTCTTCGCGGTGAACAGCGCGGCGCTCAGGCCGGCGGGACCGCCGCCGACGACTACTACGCGTGCCATGCTATCGAACCACGGGCTGGACGGGAAAAAGCGTACGCGTCCCGGAACCCGTCGAATCCAGCCTGTTCGAGCACGTCCCGCCTACTCGAGGAGCCGCTTCGTTCGCCCGTGTCGGTCCCGGAACATCCCCTCGAAGCCGAGTTTCGCGAACGGCCCCACCGCGTCGCCGAGCGCACCGAACGGCAGCCGGTAGTCGACGCGGTCGCGAACGATCGTGTCGCCGTCGTCCGCGTAGAACATGTGTGCGTGCCGCCACTCGCGGAACGGCCCGTCGCGCATTTCGTCGACGAAGTACGCCGACCCGTCGGTCTCCTCGCGCTCGACGATGACGGACGTCCACGACAGCGCAGGCGTCACGCCCAGCGGGTGCATCCGCATGTCGATCTCCGCACCTGTCTCCAGGACGTCGGGCTCCGGTTCACCGTCCGGACCGCGGACCGAGACGACCTCCAGTCGCATGAACTCTGGCGTCAACGCCTCGAGACCGGCGACGTCGGAATGGAAGTCCCAGACGGTCTCGAACGGCGCGTGCACGCGGACGTCGCGCTGGAACGTCGGCATGTACAGAACTTACCGCTGGACCGGCAAAACGTCGCGGGTACTGGAACTCACCAGGGGAACGAAAAACGGCCGCTCGAAGCGACAGGGGTCCGCCGGTGGGTCACTTCAGTCGTTCCTGGAGGAACGAGGGGTGTGCTGCCGTCACGCCGTCGATCGCGAGGATCTCGTCCTCGATGATCGCCCCGACCGCGTTCCCGTCCTCCGCGCGGACCTCCGCCATCAGCATGTGGTCGCCGCTGGACGTGTACAGCGACTCGACCTCGTCGAGCGCTTTCAGGGCGCGCGTCCCCTCGACGTACTTCTCGCTCGCCACGTCGATGCCGACGAGCGCGATCGACTGACTGGAGAGCTTCTTCGGGTCGACCTCCGCGGAGTACCCGACGATGACTCCCTCCGATTCGAGTTCGTTGATATACTTCCGTACCGTCGGCTTCGAGACCCCCGCGCGGTCGGCGATCTCCGCGTGGGACGCTTGCGCGTCCTCCTCGAGGATGGAGAGGATGCGGTCCGCCGTGGACTCCGTACTCATATGTAGAACAAATTTGGGTGGACGCGAAAGAACCTTTCGGACCACGGAACTGGAACGTGCGAAGTGGGAGATTCAGCGAACGTCAGAGCGACTCCGTCGACAGTCGCGTCGTCGAACGTACTCGACGATCCACCCGTCAAACGGACGTCGGCCGTCGCCCATTGCAAGGTCACACGTTTTGGATGGATAGCCCCACTCAATCCGCATGGCGCTCTACGAAGTTATGCTGCTCTTCACGGGACTCGCCATCGCCGGCGCGGTCGTCCTCCCGAGGTACGTGTCGGACAAACCGATGTCGTTCCCGATCATCTACGTCCTCGCCGGCTTCGTCCTGTTCTCGCTACCACTCGGCGTCCAGTACCCGGACCCGATAGAGCACGTGGAGGTGACCGAGCGACTCACCGAACTCGTCGTCATCATCGCGTTGATGGGCGCGGGACTCAAGATCGACCGCCCGTTCTCCTTCAGAGGGTGGGGGTCGACGTGGCGACTGCTCGCCATCGCGATGCCGCTCACCATCGGTGCGGCCGCACTCCTCGGCTGGGGACTCCTCGGGACGCTTCCCGCGACGGCGATACTGCTCGGCGCGGTCATCGCACCCACCGATCCCGTGCTCGCGTCCGACGTCCAGGCGACCGAACCGACCGAAGACGTCGACGAGGACGTGAAATCGAGCGACCAGGGTGGAAACATCAGGTTCAGTCTCACGTCCGAAGCGGGACTGAACGACGGCCTCGCGTTCCCGTTCACGAACCTCGCGATAGCGGTCGCCGCCGCGAGCGGGGTCGCCGGCTACGCGTGGCTAGGCGAGTGGTTCCTGATCGACGTCGCGTACAAGCTCGGCGTCGGCGCGATCGCCGGGTACGCCGCCGGGTGGGCGCTCGCGTGGGTGATCTTCGGCGCACCCGCGAGCACCGACCTCGCCCGGGTGCTCGCCGGTGGCGAAGCCCTCGCGGGCACCCTCCTTACGTACGCCGCCACCGAACTCGTCGGCGGGTACGGGTTCCTCGCGGTGTTCGTAGCCGCGATCACGCTCCGCCACTACGAGTGGACCGACGACTACTACGTCAACCTCCACGACTTCGCCGTCATCGTCGAACGACTGCTGATGGCCGCCGTCCTCGTCCTCTTCGGTGGCGCGATCGCCGGCGGTCTGCTCTCACCGCTCGACTGGCTGGACGCCGTCGTCGGCCTCGCGCTCCTGTTCGTCGTCCGCCCGCTCGCTGGCCTCCTCAGCTTCCTCGGGTCGAGCGTCGACTGGGACGAACGACTCGTCGTCTCGTCGTACGGCATCCGCGGCATCGGGTCGTTCTACTACCTCGCGCACGCGCTCAACGAGGCGTCGTTCCAGGAGGCCGAGCTCGTCCTCGCCGGCGAGCGTCTCTGGGCGCTCCTCGGGTTCGTCGTCCTCGTCTCGATCGTCGTCCACGGCATCAGCGCGAACTACGTCATGAACGTCGTCGACAGGCGACGGCACGGGCACGAGGCCGACGAACCGACGGTGTCGGGGATGGACTGACGACTCACCGGACGCGAAACCGGAGCGAAGACGGGTCCCGACTCGGATCGAAGGAAGGGGTCGGCGGCTCAGGTGTGGCGCTCGAGCAGGTCGTAGCTCCGCTCCCACTCGTAGTCGTCGTCGAAGTACCGCTCCGCGAGCGGTTCCTCGGGCATCTCGCCGATCTCCCGCTTCTGTTGCTGGTAGGACACTGACTCGTCGTCGACGTAGTACCGGCCCGTGAGGACCTCGCCCTCGTAGAGGGCTTCCTCGGTCTTCGTCATCATCTCCTGGGCTTCGGTCCGCGAGCCCGTGTCGAAGTCGTAGTCGTCGGACTCCTGGACGTCGATGTACGGCACGTACTGGCGCGCGTCCTTGTTCCACGTCGGGCACTGCGTGAGGAAGTCGATGTGCGCGAACCCGTCGTGCTCGATGGCTTCCTTGATGATCTCCTTGGCCTGGTTCGGGTTCACCGCGGCCGTGCGGGCGACGTACGTCGCGCCGCTCGTGAGCGCGAGCGACAGCGGCCGGATCGGCGTCTTCGTGTTCCCGTGGGGCTGGGTCTTGGACTTGTGGCCCTTCGGGCTCGTCGGGCTCGTCTGGCCCTTCGTCAGCCCGAAGATCTCGTTGTTGAACACGATGTACGTCATGTCGTGGTTCTCGCGAGCGGTGTGCATCGTGTGGTTCCCACCGATGCCGTACCCGTCGCCGTCGCCGCCCGCGGCGATTACCTCGACGCCGGGGTTCGCGAGCTTCGCCGCCCGAGCGACCGGGAGCGCGCGGCCGTGGATCGTGTGGAACCCGTACGTGTCGAGGTAGCTGTTCAGCTTCCCAGAGCACCCGATGCCCGTCACGGTGAGCACTTCCTCGGGGGTCTTGCCGACCTCCGGGAGCGCCTGCTTCAGCGCCTTCAGGACGCCGAAGTCACCGCACCCCGGACACCACGTGGGCTGGGGTTCGATACCGGGCGTGAACTCGTCCCGGTCGATCTCGCGTTCGTCGTCGACTGCGTTGAATGCACTCATGGATTAGTCACCTGCTGCGGGTTCGATGCGGACCTGCGCGGTGAGGTCCGTGGCGTCCCCGTTCACGTTCGCCTCGAAGCCTTCGACGACCTCAGCGGGCTCGAAGGGATTGCCGTTGTACTTCAGGAGGCTCGTCATCTTGTCGCCGAAGCGACCGAGTTCGCGCTGGACGTGCCCGCGGAACTGCGCGGTCGCGTTCATCTCGACGACCATCGCTTCGTCCACGCTCTCCAGCCACTCCGTGACCTCGGTGGCGGCGAACGGCATCATGTCCGACACCGAGAGCGCCTTGACGCTCTCGCCGTCCGCGTTGAGGCGGTCGACCGCCTCGAACACCGCACCCTGACTCGACCCCCACGTGAGGATGCCGTAGTCGGCCTCCTCGGGGCCGTAGTACGTCTGCTGGGTCTCGTGCTCCTCGTCGAGTTCGCGACGGATAGCTTCCTTCTTGCGCTTCCGGCGGTCCATCTGCGCGACGCGGTTGTCCGGGTCCTCGCTGATGTGCCCGGACGCGTTGTGCTCGTTCCCGCTCGCGAGGAATCGGCCGCCCTTCTGACCGGGGAGCGACCGCGGACTCACGCCTTCCCCGAACCGGTCGCCGTAAGCGGCCTCGGGGTCGTGCTGGAAGCGGTGGAACTTCCCGGAGTCGTCGTGTGCGGCCTCCCGGAGTTCCTCCTCGCTGAGCGTCGACCCGAGGTCGGGCGCGGGCTCGCGGTCGAAGAACTCGACGTCGACGTTCGTGTTCTCGCCACCGAGCTTCTGGTCGTAGACGAGGATCGCGGGGATCTGGTAGTCGTACGCGATCTTGAACGCCATCCGCGTCTGCTCGTAGGCCTCGCGGATGTTCCCGGGCGCGAACACGACGCGCTGGGAGTCGCCCTGGCTCGTGTAGAGGACGTGCTCCAAGTCGCCCTGTTCGGGCTTCGTCGGCATCCCCGTGGACGGGCCGGCGCGCATCGCTTCGACGAGCACGAGCGGCGTCTCCGTCTGCTCGGCGAGCCCGAGGGGTTCGCTCATCAGCGCGAACCCGCCGCCGGAGGACCCGGACATCGCCTTCGCGCCGTTGTGGCTGGCGCCGACCGCGAGCGCGGCCGCAGCGATCTCGTCCTCGACCTGCTCGGAGATGCCGCCCATCCCCGGGAGGTTCTGGCTCATGATCGTGAAGACGTCCGTCCACGGCGTCATCGGGTAGCCCGCGATGAACCGACAGCCGGCGTCGATCGCGCCGTACGCGATCGCGTTCGACCCGGAGAGCAGCGCTTGCTCGTCCTCGTACTCGCCCGTGGGGGCGCGGAGGTCGTGGGTCATGTCGGTGTTCTCCTTGACGTCCTCGTACGTGTCCTCGAGGATCGTGACGTTCGCGTCGAGGATGTCGCCGGACATCGCCTCGCCCATGATCTCCTTGATGTGCGCGAGATCCATGTCCAGCAGCGCGGCGGTCGCGGCGACGCCAGCGGTGTTCCGCATGACCTCGCGCCCGTGTTCCTTCGCGATCTCGCGGAGGTCCATCGGGTAGAGGTGCCAGTCGTTCTCCTCAGCGCGCTCCTCGAGGTTCAGCTCGGCGACGTCCTCCTCGTCGAGCAGGCCGGTGTCGTAGACGACGACGCCGCCCTCCCGGAGGTCGTCGAGGTTCTCGCTGAGCGGTTTCAGTTCCTCGTTCCCGTAGTAGGCGTTCTCCTTCGGGTTCCGCGCGAAGGAGTCGCCGAGGGCGAGGAGGAAGTTGTATCCGTCGCCGCGGGAGCGGACTTCGTGGTCGGCCGCACGGATCTCGACGTACGTGTGGCCACCGCGAATTCGAGACGGATAGTGACGGTGCGTGAAGATGTTCAGCCCCGACCGCATCAGGGCTTTCGCGAAGTTCTGGCTCGTCGAGTCGATCCCGTCGCCGGAACCGCCAGAGACGCGCCAGATGAGTTCGTCGTCAGTCATTGTTGGAATCACGGCCCCTGGTGGACCTAGGTAGGTGGAGATTCACGTGAAACGGACTAAAGCCTTTGCTATCCATTAGCACACAATAATTGTGAAGAACCGCTGAACCGTTGTAGCGTTGTCGCAGACGGCGTCGCCACGTGGTATTCAAAACGGACGTTCATTTCAGTTCCAGGTCTGGATTCGACGGCGGCACACCCGCCGCCGGTGGTCGCCCCGCCGCGCCCTCTCGTCCGGGGCTACTCGTTCCGTGGACTGCTCGGGTGGTAGTCGGTGTCGTACTCGCCGACGTCGCCGTCGGCGCGGTCCGGGTTGATGCGCCCCGCGAGCAGCATGAAGTCGACGAGCGTCAGCGCGAGCATCGCCTCGACGACCGGGACGCCACGCGGCGGCAACACGGGGTCGTGGCGCCCGATGACCTGCTCGGTCTTCTCCTCGCCGGTCTCCCAGTCCACCGTCTCCTGCTCGATCGGGATCGACGTCGGCGCGTGTAGCGTCACCTCGCCGTAGATCGGTTCGCCCGACGAGATGCCACCCTGGATGCCGCCGTGGTCATTCTCGGTCGGTACCGGCTCCCCGTCTTCGCCGAATTCCCACTCGTCGTTGCGCTCGCTACCCGTCCACTCCGTCGCGTCCGTCCCCAGCCCGAACTCAAACGCGGTCGTCGCCGGAACCGCCATCATCGCCTGCCCGAGACGCGCCGACAGCGAATCGAACCGCGGCGCACCCAAACCGCGCGGCACGCCCTCGACGCGGAACTCGATGCTCCCGCCGATCGAGTCCCCGGCCTCCTGATACTCGTCGATGCGCTCGCGCATCCGCTCCGCGGTCTCCGGGTGCGCACACCGCACCGGGTTCTCCTCGCTGTACTCCAGCATCTCCTCGAACGACACCTCCGGCGCCTCGATATCGTCGATCTGGTTCACGTGCGCCTTCAAACGGACGCCTTCGCGCTCCAGGAGCTTCTTCGCGATCGCGCCCGCCGCCACCCAGTTCACGGTCTCGCGCGCCGACGACCGACCGCCGCCGCCCCAGCTCCGCGTCCCGAACTTCGACGAGTACGTGAAGTCGCCGTGGGAGGGGCGGGGCGCCGTGACGAACGGCTCGTACTTCCCCGACCGGGCGTCCTTGTTCTCGATGACCATCCCGATCGGCGTCCCCGTCGTGTAGCCGTCCTGGATGCCGGACTTGATGGAGACGGCGTCCGGTTCGCCTCGACTCGTCGTGATCTTCGACTGTCCCGGCTTGCGCCGATCGAGGTCCCGCTGGACGTCTTCCTCCGAGAGCTCCAGGCCCGCGGGACACCCCGACACCGTCACGCCCATCGCGTCGCCGTGGCTCTCCCCGAACGTCGCGATCTGGAAGAGCCGCCCGAACGAGTTCCCGTTCATGCCGCCACCTACGCGCCCCACCCTTTCAACCCTGCCGTAGATGCAATTCCGACCCACTACCACGAGCCCTCGACGGCGTCGCGACCGAGGATTGATGAACGGGGCCGCGGCCACCCTCGCCATCACTTGACCGACGCCGCCGGCGGGCCAGGGCGGGAGCGTGACGACCCCGCCGGCGACAAGCCGCGACCGTCACCTGCCAGCCAGCGAGAGACAGTCCGCCAGCGACCGCTACGAGAGCGCGTCCGCGACCTCGTCGAGGCGACCGGCAGCGAACGGCACGAGCATCTCGTCGGGGTGGAGGCCGCCGTGCATTCCGACGAACTCGAGGCTCGCCGGCGCGGCGTCACCGCCGAAGTAGACGCCGAGCGTCGGGTGGAGGACGACGAGGTCGCCAACGCGCCGCTTCGTCTCGGGCGCGACCGGGCCGTCGCCGTAGAGCCCAGCGTCTATCGCCTCCTTGCCGTCGAGGACGAACGCGCCGACGTCCTCCTCGAGGACGCGCCGGACGTCCGTTTTCGCGTCGTCGCGGACGTGCAGTTCCACGCTCCGCGGCCCCCCGGAGAGGTACACTGGCGACCCGTCCTCGAAGCGTTCGAGCCCGTCGACGACGGTCGGGTACGTCGTGAGGTCGACGTTCCGCTCGGGGTCCGTGTCTATCTGGCCGTGGTCGGCGGCGAACGCGACGAGGACGTCGTCGTCCGCGCCGAGCGCGTCGTCCGCGGCAGCGACGGCGTCCGCGACCGCCTGCCACGTCTCGTCGACGACGTCCGCGTACGTCCCCGAGTGGTTGCCGTCGTGGTGGCCGCTCGCGTCGATCTGTGGCAGGTAGACGTAGACGTAAGCCGGGTCGTCCGCGGCCCCGAGCGCGGTACTCACGGTCTCCGGAAGTGTCGCGAGGTCTTCGCCGTCGTACTGCGAGGGGGTCGCGCCCGAGTACGACCCCGGGAACGGCGCGACGGTCCGACAGTCGACGCCACGCGCGTCGAGCCCGGGGTAGATGGCGTCGACTGCGAACGCGTCCTCGGCCCCATACTCGGACACGTCGCTGCCGCCCGTGCCGTCGAACTTGAGCCCCAGGAACGAGGCGTCGAGAGCGGGATCGTAGACGTCCCAGCCGAGGACGCCGTGCTCGGCGGGATAGGCGCCGGTGTTCAGGGTCGTGATGGCGGCGGCCGTCTCGCTCGGGAACACGGACGTCAGCGGCGTGACGGTCGTCGACGCTTCGATTCCGGTGACGACCGGGTGGTCGCGGTGGTCGTGCCACTGCGCGAGCCCGAACCCGTCGACGAGGAACAGGAGGACGTAGTCGACGTCGCGCGCGCCGTCCACGGCGACGCCGTCGACGCCGTCGTAGACGTCGGCTGGGAGTCGTCGCGTTCCGGTGGGTTCGCCGAGCGCGCTCGTGAGCGTCCCGGGGACGTTCCCGAAGCAGTAGTCCTCGTACGCCGGGTAGAGCCGCGGGCCGTCCTCCTGGAAGCGGTCCCGGAGGTCGGCGGCGACCTCGTCGCGGAGCATGGTCACGACGAGGGAACCCCGGCACAAGAAATCGACGGCGCCACGCGACCGAGTGTCACGAGGCGCCCGCTACCTCTCACCGACCGTCGCCGCGATCGGACGTCGTCGCGATCAGTCGATCGGGTGGGCGTGCGCGCCGAGGTCCGCGAGAGCGTCGAAGAACCCGGGGAAGGAGACGTCGACGTGCTCGCAGCCCCGAACGGTCGTATCTCCGTCGGCGGCGAGTGCTGCGACGGCGAGCGCCATGACGAGACGGTGGTCGGCGCGGCCGTCGACGGTCGCCCCCTGGAGGTCGGTGTCGCCGCCGTGCACGGTGAGCGCGTCGCGTTCCTCGGTGACGATCGCGCCCATCTTCGAGAGTTCCTCGGCCATCGCGGTCACGCGGTCGGTCTCCTTGTATCGGACGTGCTCGGCGTTCTCGATTCGGGTGTCGCCGTCGGCGACCGCGCCGAGTGCAGCGATCGTCGGGAGGAGGTCGGGGGTAGCGCCGACGTCGACGGTGACCCCGGAGAGCGCGCTCCGTTCGACGGTCGCCGTCCCAGACTCGCGGTCCCAGTCGATTGGCGCTCCCATGCGCTCGATGACGTCGATGATGGCGGCGTCGCCCTGCGCGCTCGGGACCGCACCCTCGACGGTCACGGACGGGTCACCGGCGACGGCGCCCGCGCCGAGGAGGTACGACATCGACGAGAAATCCCCCGGAACCCGGTACTCGCCGCCCGCGGGGTCGTAGGACTGCCCGCCGTCGACGCGGTAGCCCGCGACGCTCCCGACCTCGGCGTCGCCGCCAGCGGACTCGGTCGCGTCGACGCCGAACGCGTCGAGGACGTCGAGCGTGACGTCGACGTACGGCGCGGACTTCAATTCTGTCTCGAGGGCCACTGTCACGCCGTCGTCGGTGAGCGCGCCCGCCATCAGGAGCGCGGTGACGAACTGCGAGGAGACGTCGCCGGGGATACTCGCCGTCCCGCCGTCCATCGGGCCGTCGACCACGAGTGGCGCCCGTCCGTTCGAGCGCGTGCTTCGCGCGGTGGCGCCGAGCTGTTCGAGCGCGTCGAGCAACGGACCCTGCGGGCGCGACCGGAGCGACGAGTCGCCGGTGAGGACGGTCGTGCCGTCGACGAGTCCGGCGACCGCGGTCACGAGCCGCATCGTCGTGCCGCTGTTCGCGCAGTCGACGACGTCCGCGGGCGTGCCCGGCGATCCGGCGACGCCATCGACGTCGAGTTCGGTCTCGTTGTCCGTGACGTCGACGCTCCCGCCGAACGCTTCGACGGCTCGCGCGGTCGCTCGCGTGTCAGCGCTCAGGAGTGGGTCGCGGACGGTCGCTCCATCGCCGAGTCCGGCGGCGAGGATGGCGCGATGCGTGTAACTCTTCGACGGCGGCGCTCGCGCCGTCCCCGAGACGGCCGACGGCGAGACGTGTGCGTCCATGCTCGAGGCGTGGACGGCCGGCGAGTTATGGGTACCGACGTCGTCAACGTCAGCCAGCCAGGTCCGTTCCGCCCCAGCAGCGTGGGACGCCGCGGGCGTGCGAGTGAAGTTCCTCGCCGCCGGACGTACGGACGTGTCCAGGGGGTCGGCGGACCCGCGAGTCGTGGACGTGCTCGTCGTGCACGCCGACGACGTGGTGACGGCGCTCGCAGCGACCGCGCAAGGCCGGGAGACGGTGCTGCGCGTGACCCCACCGTTCCGTCCACGACAACGGGCTCGCATTCACGTTCCCGGTGGCGACTTCTCCGGCGAAGACGACTCCAGGAGCGAGCACTCCGCGAGCGACCAGGACGCAGCTGGAACGCCGTTGCTCGTTCCACCGAGCGCGTTCCTCGATGCGGACGCGCCGTCGTTCCCGCGAGCGCCCGACACCGAACCCGCGCCAGCCGACTCGCCGTCCTACGACGTCGACGAGCACTTCCACCGGCACGAGGACACCGTCACAGAGTGGCGCGAGACAATCACCGAGCACTTCCGCGAGCAAACCGCGGTCGCCGGACCCGACGGCGCGGACTGTCGGTTCGAAGTCCGGTACCTCGGTGCTGGAAAACAGTAGACGTAAGCCGAGGGCTGCCGTCGATGCGCGCATGGAACCGGACCTCTCCGGACTGGACGCGTACCTCGACGAGCAGGGCGTCGACGGCTACGCGTTCTTCGACGACGACTCGAACTCGGACCTCTACTACACGACCGGCTTCGGGGCCCCCGACCCGTTCTTCGCGGTGTACACGCCCGAGGAGACCGCGATACTCGTCTCATCGCTCGAGTACGGGCGAGCACGCAAAGAGAGCCGGGCCGACGTCGTCGAGCGACAGGCGGCGTACGATCCCCGGGAGAAGCGCGAGGAGTACGGCGAGGAACTCGTCCAGCAGAAGGTCGTCTCTGCGTTCTTGGAGGACGTCGGCGTCGAGTCGGTCGCGACCCAGTTCGGGTTCCCGGCGGGGCTCGCGGACGGACTCCGCGAGGAGGGCGTGACAGTCGACCCCGAGTACTCGCGGCACAGCGAGATCATGGGCGTCCGTGCGGTGAAGACCGACGAGGAACTCGAGCACGTCCGCGACGCCCAGAAGGCCAACGAGGAAGCGATGCGGGCGGCGGAGGCGCTCATCCGCGACGCGTCCGTCGAGGACGGCGTCCTTTACCACGACGGCGAGGCGTTGACGAGCGAGCGCGTGACCGAGGAGATCGAGGTGACGCTCCTCCGCCAGGGCTGTGCGCTCGACGAGACCATCGTCGCCTGTGGCTCGGACGCCGCAGACCCGCACGACCGCGGGGGGGGCCCGCTCGAGGCCGGCGAGACGATCATCGTCGACATCTTCCCGCGGAGCAAGGCGACGAAGTATCACGCAGACATGACGCGGACGTTCGTGAAGGGCGATGCGACCGAAACCCAGAAGGAGTGGCACGCGGTCACAGACGAGGCACGGAAGGCCGCGCTCGACGCTGTCGAAGCGGGCGTGAGCGGCGAAGAGGTGAACCAGGCGGTCGTCGACGTATACCAGGATGCCGGCCACCCGACGGTGTTCACCGACCCGGAGACCGAGACGGGATTCATCCACTCGACGGGTCACGGCGTCGGACTGGACGTCCACGAAGCCCCCTCGATCTCGCGGAACGGCCCGGAACTCGAGGCCGGGCACGTCATCACGATCGAACCTGGGCTCTACGACCCCGCGGTCGGTGGCGTCCGAATCGAGGACATCGTCGTCGTCACCGAAGACGGATACGAGAACCTCACCGACTACCCGATCGAACTCGAGGTCGAGTAGCGACCACGCGAGGCGGGTCCGTCGCCGCGAGTCGGCGCCGACGACCGCCACGTCGTCGAGTGGCGGTATCGAACGGCTTTTCTCCCGCGGTCGGCTATCCGCGTCCAGATGCGAGTGCTCGTCGTCGGTGCCGGACGGATGGGCCGCTGGCTCGGCGCGGCCGTCGACGCCACGGTGGCGTTCGCGGACGCCGACCCGGACGCGGCCGAGCGTGCAGCGGCCGCCGTACCCGACGCCGAACGTGCACCACTCGATCCCGGGGACGACGAGACGACGTACGACGTGGTCTGCGTTGCGGTCCCGTTGCCGGCGGTCGACGACGCGATCGCGACCCACGCTCCTCGCGCCGAGCGGGCGGTCGTGGACGTCGGCGGCGAGATGGCGGCGCCCGTCGCCGCAATGGCCGAACACGCCCCCGGCCGAGAACGACTGAGTCTCCACCCCCTGTTCGCGCCGGAGAACGCGCCCGGGTCCATCGCCGCGGTCCACGACGAACGCGGCCCCGTCACGGACGCCCTCCGCGAGTCGCTCACAGCCGCCGGGAACGACGTCTTCGACACTACCGTCGCGGAGCACGACGACGCCATGGCGTCCGTGCAGGCGGCGACGCACGCCGCCATCCTCGCGTGGCGCCTCGCCACCGAGGATGTCCGCGACGAGTTCCACACGCCACTCTCGCGGGAACTCGCCGACCTCGCCGAGCACGTCACCGGCCAGGATTCGCGCGTGTATGCCGACATCGCCGACCGCTATCCGGACGGCCGCGACGCGCTCGCCGACGCCGCCGCACGAATCGCTGACGCCGACCGCGACGCGTTCCTCGAGGCGTTCGCCGACGCCCGAGCCCGCGCCGAACGGGGAACCGAGTCACCGACCGAACCACCCACCGACCGAGAGCACGACCAGTGACAGACAGAGACGCAATCCGGAACAACGCGAAGTACCTCCAGCACGTCCGCCCCATCGACCCCGAGAAGATCTGCGAGTACGTCGACGGCCACCCGCATCCCGCCGTCGTCAAGCGAATCCTCCACGAGGAAGCGCTCGACCTGGGACTCGTCCAGCGGGCCGACGGGACGTTCGTCCCCGTCAGCGACGACCCCGTCCCGCACCGCGAGGGAACCGTCGAACGCTTCCCCATCGCGTACGCGCGAACGTTCGAGGACGAGCTCGTCGCCGCCTACGGCCCGGACTGGCATCGCGGCGACAGCGGCGATGCGCTCCGCACGACCATCCGCCGCTTGAAGGACGACTACTTCCACCAGCGCGACGTCACGTACGACGAGCGGGCCGCACTCGCGTACGGCTGCTATCACCTCCCGGACTTCTACGCCGCCATCCAGTACGTCCTCCGTGACCTCACCGAGAAACACCTCCTCGACCACGACCTCCGCATCCTCGACGTCGGCGCCGGCGTCGGCGGCCCCGCACTCGGTATCAACGACGCCCTCCCCGACGACGCGCTCGTCGACTACCACGCGCTCGAACCGAGCGCGAACGCCGACGTCCTCGAGACCATGCTCGCCGAGACCGGCGACAACTTCCACACCACCGTCCACCGCGACCGCGCCGAAGCCGTCGACCCCACCGGAATCGACATCGACGGTTCAGCGGATAACCCATCCGAATTCGACCTCGTCCTGTTCGCGAACGTCCTGAACGAACTCGAGGACCCCGAATCCGTCCTCGAGACGTACGCGAACGCCGTCGCCGACGACGGTGCACTCGTCGCGCTCGCACCCGCCGACGAGAACACCGCCACCGGCCTCCGAACGGCCGAACGCGCCGTCGTCCAGACGACCGACGCGACCGTCTACTCGCCGACCGTCCGACTCTGGGCCGGCCAGGAGCCCACCGACCACGGGTGGACGTTCGACGTCAAACCCGACCTCGACGTCCCCGAGTTCCAGCGCCGACTCGACGACGCCACCCCCGAGTCCGACACCGAGCACACGCCCGGCGAGTTCGTGAACGTCGACGTCCAGTACGCCTACAGCATCCTCCGCCGCGACGGCGCACGTCGCCTCGACGTCACCGCAAGCTCCTCGAAGTACGCGCGCATGGCCGACACCGAATCGCACGTCCCCAACCGGATCAAAGCGATCGCCGTCAAGCTCTCGCACGACCTGACCGACCGGGACGACGCCAACCCACTCTACAAGGTCGGGGACGGCAGCCAGGGAACCGACCACTACGCCGTCCTCACGAACGAAACCGCACTCAACGACGCCCTCGCGTACGCCGACTACGGCGACCTCCTCACGTTCGACGGCGTACTCGCCCTCTGGAACGACGACGAGCAAGCGTACAACCTCGTCGTCGACGAACAGACCACCGTCGACCACGCACCCGCACCACTGTAGCACGCTCGCTCGAATCGATCACCGACTCCCTTCGCGGGTCGCGAACGCCCGCGACCCACACGCTTAACCACCACACCGCCACAGACTCGGACATGACAAGCGCCGACGCCGACCGCTCGATCCTCCTCACGAACGACGACGGCATCGACAGCCCCGGCCTCCACGCGCTCGCCGACGCCCTCGACGACCACGGCGACGTCACCGTCGTCGCCCCAGCAGACGACCAGAGCGCCGTCGGCCGAAGCATGTCCACAACCGCCGAACTCACCGAGCACGAACTCGGGTACGCGGTCGAGGGCACTCCCACGGACTGCGTCGTCGCCGGCCTCACGGAGTTCATCGACGACCCAGACCTCGTCGTCGCCGGCTGCAACCGCGGCGCGAACCTCGGCCACTACGTTCTCGGACGCTCCGGTACCGTCTCAGCTGCCGTCGAAGCCGCGTTCTTCGGCCTCCCGGCAATCGCCACGAGTCTCTACGTCCCCATTCCCGGCGACGTCCAGTTCTCTGACGTCCAACCCGAGAAGGAAGACTACCGCGAAGCGGCCACCGCAACCGCGTACCTCGTCGAGCACGCCCTGGACACCGGCGTCTTCGACCACGCGGACTATTTGAACGTCAACGCCCCCATCCCCGAGAACGGCCCCGCGGAAATGGAGATCACGCGTCCCTCGCACTCCTACCACATGGACGCCACCCACGACGACGGCCGCATCGTCCTCCACGACCACATCTGGGAGCGCATGGCCAGCGGCGACGTCCCAGACGAACCCGGAACCGACCGCTACGCGATCGTCAACGGGAACGTCAGCGTCTCTCCACTCACCGCCCCCCACACGACCGAACACCACGACGCACTCGACGCCCTCGCAGAGACCTATACCGGACGATAACCCTTACCCAATACCAGACCGAACACAAGAGCGATGACGACCGTCGAAATCGAATTCTGCCTTCCCTGTGGGTACCTGAACCGTGCCGAAGACGTCCAGCACGTCCTCGTCCAATCCTTCGGCGAAACCATCGACGAAGTCACGCTCGTCCCCGGCGACGACGGCGTCTTCACCGTCACCGCCAACGGCACCACCGTCTTCGACATCGCAGACGACGACTACGACGTCGACGAGATCGTCCGCGACGTCAGACAGCACGCCTAAGTCCGCCGTCGTTGCGCAACCAACACAGCAACCACGATCAGGACGAACGACGCCGCGGCGACCCCACCAATGATAGTTCGATACTGTTCACTCAAAACCGAATCTTCAGGTCTCTGCGCATCGCGACTCTCGTTCCTATACGAGTAGTCGTCTATCTTCTCGATATCCATCGGTTCGAACGGCACTCGATCGAACTGCTCCTGGCCAGGATGTCCATAGTACTCCCACTGTGCGTGCAACGGCCCAGATTCATTGAGCCAACCTGTGTGCGCTTTGAGTTCCCCCTCGAAAACATCTCCTTCTTCGACGGGGACGATTATCGAAGCCGTAGTTACATTCTCCCCGTTCTCACGGATCGCTTGTAGATACTTACCTTGGACACCCGGCGCCCAGATCTGGAAATAGACCGGGTAATAATACTTGGAGTCCGATCGAACTGTTACCGTCACTCTTCCGTGTGATTCGTTGATTTGGTTGAGATCCACATCCGTAACTGTGGGACGGAGGTATCGCCCCTCGTACGTTCGTGGAACCGTGAAATTGTACGATAGGGATGTGGACCCGTAGAACGTGCTCAGCGTAATGTTTCGGACTCGTTCTGTTGCATCATATTGATATATCAAATTCGCCTGAGACCGGCTCGTTTCCCCTTCAGAGGCATTCCAACCCTGATTTATCACAATTTGATTGTCGAGGGAGACAGCGTACCTTGCGTTCGTTTCGTTTGCAGCTAAGTGTTCGGCGAACACCGAGACGGTATGGTTGGAGGTGTTGACCCGGAGTTGGTATTCCGTCCCTCGAACTTGGAGGGTCCGTTCGAGTACTTCGTCTTTGGGTTCTTTGAGCGTAGCTGAAGTGTCTTCGATGGGTGCATGCGCCGCTGCTGGAAGTACAAGTGACTGTGCGAGTAACAGTCCAGCGAGAAGTGCGGCTGCGTTATTCATGACAGGTCCCCGTCTCCCGCTCGCAGGTGATCGTTCGGTTCATGGCAACGTCTATGATTTCGTCTTTGCTTGCGTAACCACTTAGTTCAATATTAATTGAGAACGGTCGCATCTCTCCGGAGTTCGGACCGTACACGAGCGTCCCCTCCACGGTAGCGAACGTCGTATTGACGTTCTCCTTGTCGTCGTACGTCCGGACGACCTCGGTGACGGTTTCGTTCTTGCTGAGCGTCCATTCGGTATCGCGTTCGATAGTCCCGATTCGTGTGTCTTCCCCGACTGCAAGAGAGCGTGCCTTCTCTAACGAAGCCACTTCCGTCATGAACGTCCACTTCTCTCGTGTCTCCGTGATCTGGCGGGACACGACGTATCGCTGGCGGGTCTTCGTGTTCGTAACCGGTGTATTGACCAGATACTCGGTTGCGTACTCCCGAGGTTCGGTCCGGTGGTGTCGGGTCTCACCAGTGAAATCGTGAGATGGCGATCGAGCCCGCTTCGCCCAATAAGAGTGGGTTGTCTGCTCTGTCTCAGTGACCTGCTTTCGGATATTTCGTGTTACCTGCTTCGTCACCACCTTCGTGACGGTCTCCGTCTCGACGTGGCAGCCGGCGAATTGGCGACATTCCACGCTGGTAATGGTCTCTTCTTCCGTCGTATTTATCGTAATCGTCTTGGATACGTCCTTCCAAGTCGTAACTTCTTCCGTCGTCGTATATTCGTACTGTCGCTGTTTGACGTACGCGTTCGGGTTCGTGACGACTCTCCGCGTACTCCCCGTCGGTCTTCCAGCGGCCGGATCGCGCGTCCACCTCTGCTTGATCTTCTCCTCGGTTTCCTCGTAGGATTCCGAGCCCTCGTACGACCATTCGTCACGTAAGCCAGCGAACCGTCGAGCACCACTCTTCGACTCGAAGTTCCGCCGCCGGGTCTCAGTGTACTCTTCGGCTTCTTTCGTCTCGACTTCAACCGATTCGACCACATCGGTAGTAGCCTCTCGCACCCAGCCGTCCTCGGTCAGTCGTTCGTAGGTATCCTGCTCAGTCACCTTTCGAGTCACTCTCCCACTTTCGTTTACCACCTCGTATGCCGTACTTGTCACATTTAGACCACGTTTCTCCTTCGAAGACCGCAAATCCACGTCACCCAGTTCCTCCGACACGTAGATTCGCTCTGGATTCTCCTCGTTGTATAACGTGAGCCAGTGTTCTCCATCCTCAAGCGCTCCCGCCTGTACGCGAACCTTGACGGCCCACTTGTGCAAACGATCCTTGATTGCATTATTCCCCTCGACGTCCTCTATCGGAACCTTTCGCTTCTCGACGGATAGAATATCTACCGCCGTCGAGTTAGTCCTCGCATCGAGCGTGATGTTGTATCGGTTCGTATTCTTCGTGAACGCATAGGACTTCGTTTGGACCGTCATTACGACATCCTCACTTCCGTTGTATGGTCCAACCGTCTCTTCTTGTATTCCAGAAATCCGAGGCACGTAGTACGGTAAGAAACTATCCTGTTCCTCAGTGTACGCTCCAGATTCGTCTTTTAAACGAACGCCAGCCTCATCCGTAGGCTCCAACGTCGCAACCCACTTCCGTTGTTGCAACGAGCTTGCCCCTTCAAGCCAATCGATGCGTAGATTATGACCGTCAGGATCGAATGATTGACTTGCATCAACTACCATCGCCCAGTTCTGCACTACTCTTTTTGTTCCCTCAGTCGGTGACGTAATGCGAAGTTCTGGCGGACTCGGCGTTACTCGAAAATCGGATTCTTTCTCCGAGATGGTTTCACCGCCAGTTTTCACGGCGGTTGATATATAATAGGACCCGGGGGTATGACCACTCCAGTCCGATGTAACCATTAATATGTCCGTATCCTTGTTATACGATCTCGACTTTTCATCCAGCCGGCGGAATCCATCGACGAGCTCCAGATTCTCGACGGATACTTTGTGTTGGTCGTACCCGTTCAGATCGATCTTCACGACGTGCGTCGCAGTGTAGCGATCGCTGTCGATTCGTGGGTGGTACGAGTCGACTGGGTCGTTCCGGAAGCCGATGGAGAGTATCTCCGGGCCGTCGTCGGTAGTGATGGTTCGGGTGGCGGTTCGGGTCTGGTTGCGTGCGTCCGTTGTGGTGAGTTTGATGGTATACTCCGTCTCGGGGGTAATGTCGTCGTATCGGTAGTTGTCCTCGACGCGAGTTGGTTGGAGGGCTCGTTGTGGTGGGTAGTCCCCGTCGAAGACTTGAGCGCCGTCGATGGTGACGGTGACGTCCTCGAGGTTGCCGTACCCGTCGGTTGCGATGAAGTCGCCGGTGAGTCGAGTTGCGTCGGTGGTGATCGACGAGAGCGAGGGTTCTGGTGCTGGGTCGGCGACGACGTCCGTGGTGCCGTCCGGGAAGCGTGCGACGTCGCTGCTGCCGTCGTCGTAGAAGAGGGTTGCTTCGATGGTGTGGTCGCCGGGCGTCCACGTGGTCTGGATGGCGAACGCGCTGGTGGCGGGGTCGCCGTTGACGCGCCACTGGATGCGAGTGATCTTCGATGCGGGTGGTGCGCCTGTGACTTCGTATGCCGCATCGAGGGGTTCGTCGCCGGTAACGAGCCGAGGCCCCGAGATCGCAGGGTCGTACTTGGTTGCGAGTGTGGCGTTCGTGCCGTTGCCGTCGGAGCCGTCACCGGGCGACTGAGGGGGTGCTCCGGGCTCGCCCTGGTTTGGTGGGTCGGTTCCGTTTTCCGGGTTGGGGTCGGGAGTGATGACTGGGTCGCTCGGTGGTGTGGTGCCATTCGGTGGTGGTGTCCCTGGACCTGGTGTCGTTCCGTTTCCGGGATCTGGGCTGGGGTCGGTGACTTCCAGTTGGTGGGTGGCGCTGTTCGTTCGTCCGATATCGTCGGTCACCGTGACGGTGATCTGTCGGCTGCCGGTGTCGGCGAACGACCGCGTGAACGTGGTGTCGTCCACGGGTTGGACGGCCTTCCCGTCGACGGCCCAGGAGACGTCGGTAATGGGTTCGCTGCCGGGGGTCGCGTTCGCGTCGAACGTGACAGACGAACCCGACGTCGTCTGGTCCGAGCCGGTAACGGAGACGCTCGGTCCGTCGTCGGCGGTCACAGTCACGTAGAGGTGATCGGTGCTAGCTGCTCCATCGTCGTCGGTTACAGTGAGAGAAACGTTGTACGTCCCGACTGTTGTGGCTTCGAAACGCGTGCGGGCGCAGTCCGGACAGTCGGGTTCGATGCGCTCTCCGTCCGGAGTCTCGATCTGCCAGGCGTAGGTCTCGATCTGCCCGTCTGGGTCGCTGCTTTCGTGTCCGTCGAGGAGGACGGTTGCGCCGGCTCGAACGTGCTGGTCGAGTCCGGCGTCGACGTTCGGCGGAGCGTTCGGGGGTGCATGCAAGAGGCCGGGGGTTGCCGACGTGGTGACGAGGAGGGCCGCCACCACAATCTTCCAGTCCATCGTTGCCGGAATCTAGATTCGTTACGTGGTATAAGTCCGTGGAATCTGTAGTGGGGTGGGGTATGAAACGAATTTGGCGACACCTTGGGAAGACAGAGTGCGATCGAGGGTCCTTCGTCGGATAGAGGGAGTGACGGTGGAGGGAACTGTCGAGGAGGACGTTCGTATCCAGAAGAAAAGGACCGGTTCGGAGACCGGCGGGGTCAGTCGTCGTCTTCGTCGGGGTTGGTCTGGGCGAACGAGAACATGTCGTCCTCGTCCGGTTCGTCGTCGCCGTCGCCGTCGTCGCTGCCGTTTGCTTCTGCGTCGGTGTCGTCGTCGGACTCGTCGTCGACCCCGGCGGTGTCGCTGCCGAAGTCGATGTCGTTCGCGCCGGCGAGCGGGTCGTCGTCGTCGAACTCGTTCACGTCACCGTCGTCGCCACCTGCTCCGTCGCCGTCGTCGCTATCGGCCGCGTCGCCTGCGACGTTGGCGTCCTCGGTGTCGTCGGCGAGCGGGTCCTCGTCGAAGTCGAGGGCGTCCTCGACGCCGTCGTCGAGCGGGTCGGCTTCCGATTCGGGCGTCGAGTCGGGATTCCAGTCGGACTGGGCGTCGGTCGCCGCGTCCGCTTCGACCTCGGTCGGGTCGTCCCGAGAGTCGGTGGTGTCCGATTCGTCCGTGCTGGAGTCCGTCGCGTCGGCGAGCGGGTCGACGTCGGACTGCGTGTCGTCGACTGGGTCATCGAGAGTTTCCTCGAAGGACGGGCCATCCGTCGGCTCGTCGTCCGCTGATTCCTCGTCGAACGTTGCGGGACTGCCGAGTTCGTCGCCGCCCACGCCGCCGTCGTCGGACGCATCGCCGACTGGTTCGTCCGGGACGTCGGCGAGCGGGGTGGCGCTCGCGTCGGCGTCACCCTCGGATTCGTCGGAGCGGTCAGCGAACGGGCTGTCGGCACCCGGACTCGGTTCCGCGGAGACGGGCTCGCTCGTCGAATCGTCTTCGCGCTCTCGCCCAGCAACGGTGTCGGCACCATCGTCGTCGGTGGCGCCATCGTCGGTGGTGGCGTCGGACGCGTCGAGCTCCGCTGCGTTCGTCGCGTCGTCGCTGAGTTCGCCGACGGCCGCGACGGCCTCCGCTTCCACGTCCACGTCGGTCTCCGTGTTTGCGAGGAGGTCCGCGGCGTCCATCTCGAACCCGGTCGCGTCGCCGGCGTCCGTGTCGAAGCGATCCAGCGCCTCGGAGAGCCGCGACGCCTGGTTCGCCAGGTCGCTCGCACTCCGCGACACTTCCGTGAGCGCGGTCGTCTGCTCTTCGGCGGCGGCGGCGACGTTCTCCGCCTCCGCGGTCGTCTCCTCGCTGATGGTCGCGGCCTCGTCGACCATCGCGACCACTTCCTCCGTACTCGCCGCCTGCTCTTCGGTCGCCGCCGAGATCTCCTGGACGCCCGTGTTCGTCTCCTGGGCGTACCCCGCAATCTCGTCGAGCGCTTCCACGGTGTCCTCGACCGCGTCGGTCGTCGCCGCGATCTGCTCGCTCGCCGCTTCGACGCCCCGCACGGACTGCTTGGTCTGATCCTGGATGCGCTCCAGCCGCTTCTCGATGTCCTCCGCGGCGTCCTTCGTCTCCTCCGCGAGGTCCTTGACCTCCTGGGCGACGACGGAGAACCCTTCGCCGGACTCCCCGGAGCGCGCCGCCTCGATGTTCGCGTTCAGCGCGAGCATGTTCGTCTGCTCGGCGATCTCCGTAATGAAGTCGATGAGCTCGTCGATCTGCGCCATCTCGTCCTCGAGCTGGCCCATCTGGTCGGTGACGACCTCGCGCTCGTCCTCGAGCTCGGTGATGCGATCGATCGCCTCTTCTGCTGCGTCGCGGCCGTCGCGACCCGTCTCCGCCGTCCGCTCGGCGAGGTCCGCGACCTCGTTCGACGAGGACGCGATCTCCTCGATGGTCGTCGACAGGCCACTCATCTCCTGACTGACGTCCTGGAGGCTGTCGTTCTGGCGTTCCGCACCGTCGCTAATCTGCTGGATGGATTCCGTGACTTGCTCGCTCGCGGACCGCACTTCCTCGCTGGAGGCCGTGACCTCCTCGCTGGAGGTCGCGACCTCGTTCGCGAAGTTCTTGAGGTGCGCGGTCGTCCGCTCGATCTCGCCTATCATCTCGTTGAACTCCATCGCGATTTCGACCATCGCGTCGGACTCGGACTCGCCGTCGAGTCGTTGCGTGAGGTCACCGGCGGCGCACGCCTGCATGACGTCCGCGTACTCGTCGGCCTTCCGTTCGAGATGTTGATTCATCTGCTCGGCTTCGGCACGGGCCAGCTCCGCCTCCTCGCGGGCGTCCCTCGCCTCTTGGATCCGCTCGCGGAGTGCGTCGCGCATCTCCGCGAACCCGTCGTAGAGACGACCGATGCTGTCGATCCGTTTGGTCTCGAAGTCGACTTCGAGTTCTCCCTGCTCCATCTTTTCGGTCTTCGACGTCAGTCGGTCGATGGCGGTCGCGGTGTTGCGACCGAGGATCATCCCGATGAGGAGCATGATCGCGATGGCGCCTAGCGTCGCGCCCAGCCCCCACTGTTCGACGTCCTGCACGAACCCGTACGCCTCGCTGATCGGCGTGTGCGTGAGGACGTACCAGTCCGTTCCTTCCGCGTCGACTTTGGAGTAACTGACGACGTACTCGTCGTCCTCGTAGCCAGCGGGAACGAACCCTGCGACGGAGCCGGTCGGAACGCCCATTTCGAGGACGTGGTTGTTGCCGCTGGACGTCACGTTGTTCGTAACGCCCTGGACGACGGTGTCGTCGTCGTACGCGGCACCGACGAGTTCGCTATCGCTCGCGAACGTGACTCCACCCGTCCTGTGGTCGTAGACGGTCGTGAACTGGCCGTCGCCCTGTTCGAGCGTCTCACTGAAGCTGTCGGTGTTCACGACGTACACGACGACGAGGTTGGCGCGACCGGGGAGCGAGTGCGTGTACGCGACCGCGGACTCGTTCTCGCCGGTGAGCATGTAGTCGATCGTGTAGCGTTCGGTGACGGCGCCCTGGGTCCCCGAGATGTTCTCGGTCGCCCAGGGTTCGTCGAGTTCGCTCAGGCGCATCCCGTCGAATCTCGTGGTGGTGGATGCGTTGACGGTCCCCGTCTGCGTGTTGACGTAGTGGATCCGCATGCCGTTCGGGAAGTCAGACACGCGGTCGTCGAGGACGTCACCGACGTCGCTGTCGGACGTCGCGTCGTTGATCCCCTGTGATTGGGTGAGCGACGTGATGATGGCGACGTTCTTCTCGTGCCACGCGACGAGGTTCTGCGCCTGTTGGTTCGCGACGTTGTCCAGTCCGTCGTTGACGGACGTCTGGACTTGGTCGGTGATTGCGCCGGTGGCGACCAATCCAATGGTCGCAACGACGACCCCCATGAGGAGAAGTGCGATACCGAACTTCAACGCGTAACTTCGGCGAATAAAGTTCGGCGTAACTGTTCGCAACGGGCCCAGCATATGTGAACAACGGTAGCCAGCGGGCTATAAAATCCCTCCGGCCGTTATCACCGATGAAAACATTGGCGCGCTAGAAATTACGGATAGGTTGGGGATAGTTCAGCCCCGGCGACGTGGAATTCAATATGGCTACACCACGTGGACGTGTTCGTGCTGCGTGGAGGAAGGTTCAAACGGTCGGTGGCCGTAGCGGTCGGTCATGAAACGGTCGGACGTCGCGTCGTTCGTCGAGGACGCGTCGGACGCCATCGCGGCGTCCGAGGACCTCGGGAAGCGGAACACGGAATTGCGCGTTGTCGAGCCGTTCCTGTCGACGCTCGGGTGGGACGTTCGGTCGTCGTCGGTAACGGCAGCCTACGCGGCTGCGAACGACGCGCTCGTGGATTACGCGTTGTGTCCGGACGGCCGTGTCGGGGCGTTCGTCGCTGTGGAGGCGTGTGGGGCGGCGCTGTCGGCGGAGCGACGCGACGCCTTGCTCGCGGCGATGCACGCAGAGGGCGTGGACCGCGGCGTGTACACGAACGGCCGCCAGTACCTCTTGCTCGCAGTCGGTTCGGCAAGCGATCCGGGCAGGAGTTCGGCGGGCGATTCGGGCAGGAGTTCGGCGGGCGATTCGGGCAGCAGTTCGGCGGGCGATTCGGGCGACGTGGAGCGCGTTCGGATGACGCTCGAGTCGTTGCCCGAGCACGTCGACGCGCTCTCGGCGTTGACGTACGACGGGGTGGCGGCGGCGAGCACTGACGTGCGTGCGGTCGCGGCGGCGCTTGCGTCGGCCGACGAAGCGGCGGTCGACCGAGTGACGCGGGCGGTCGCCGATGTCGCCGACGACCACGGAGAGATATCCGCGCAGGCGACAGCGAGGGCCGTGCGGCCGCTGACGCGACGGTTCCTCGCAGGCGTCGTCGACGAGTTCACGTCCGAGGGCGTCGACGCCGACGCAAGTTCGCCCGAGCGCGACGGCGCGCAGACCGCTCCGGAAGGCGGGCAACAACTGCCCGAGGCGGGCGATGGGGCGGCCGATTCGAGCAAGCACCGGGGCGGGTCGAGCCAGCGAGCGGCCGATCCGAGCCACCAAGCAGGCGTGTCGACGCTCGCGGGGGCGAGCGACGCCGCGGGAGCGGAGTCGGACGGAGAGTTCGTGCTGCGGTTCTTCGAGGACGGCCGTTCCGTGGGTGCCGTTGGGAGCTCCAGCGTGGCGGTGGCGGTGGCTCAGGGCGTCCAGTACCTCCTGACCGAGCGCGGGCTCGCACCCCGCATCGAGTTGCCGTACGCGCCGGTCGAAGACCGGGTGGCGTTCCTCGCTCGCGATCCGAAGCATCCGGACGGTCGCGCGATGGGGTCGGCGATCGACCTCGATGGCGTGTACGTCGAGACCGGCGCGGACGTGGCGACGCTCCGTGAGTCCATCGAGGCACTCGCCGGCCGCGGCGGGTTGCGCGTGATGTTCGCTGGCGACTGGCCCGACACCGAGTGAGTCGGTGACGTCGGTCGACGATGGGGGCGAGGCAAGTCCTCTTGAGCGCTCGGCCCCAAGTCGGTCCCATGAACATGCTCGTTGACGGCGAGTGGCGGACGGGCGCCTACGAGTCGACGAACGACGACGGCGAGTTCGACCGACAGGAGACCTCGTTCCGCGACTGGATCCAGGACGACCCGAGCGCGCGGTTCCCCCCGGAGGCGAACCGATACCATCTGTACGTGTCTCGTGCGTGCCCGTGGGCGCACCGGGCGGCGATGACGCGAGCCATCCTCGGGCTGGAGGACGTCGTCTCGATGGACGTCGTCGACCCGTACCGCGACGCCGACGGCTGGCAGTTCACGCCCTCGAAGGACGACTGCACGGAAGACACGGTGACGGGTGCGGACTATCTCCGAGAGGTGTACACGGCCGCTGACGACGACTTCACTGGTCGCGTGACGGTTCCCGTGCTCTGGGATCGCGAGGAGGAGACGGTCGTGAACAACGAGTCCGAGGAGATCGTCAAGATGCTCGCGGACGCGTTCGGCGAGTTCGCGTCGAACGACGTCGACCTCTACCCCGAGGGGCGACGGGACGAGGTCGACGCCGTGATCGACGCCATCTACGAGCCGATCAACAACGGCGTCTACCGCGCCGGATTTGCGGGGAGTCAATCCGCGCACGAGGCGGCCGTCGAGGAGCTGTTCGAGGCGCTCGAGCACTGGAACGACGTCCTGTCCGACCAGCGCTGGCTCGTCGAGGACCGGTTCACGCTCGCGGACGTCTGCCTGTTCACGACGCTCGTCCGCTTCGACGAGGTCTATCACACGCACTTCAAGTGCAACGTCGCTCGCGTGACGGACTTCGACGCGCTCTGGGGTCACACGCGTGACGTCTACCAGACGCCTGGCGTCGCCGCGACGGTGAACATGGACCACGTCAAGGAGCACTACTACACGACGCACACGGACCTCAACCCGACGCAACTGGTGCCAGTCGGTCCCGGTCCGGCGTTCGACGCCCCGCACGATCGGGACGCGCTCGCTGGTGTGGCCCCGCTCTCAGAGTGAATAAACGTCGAAAAACACCCTCGTAGTTATAGGAAGAATCGGCCGGCCCGGACGAATAGTCGAATGGGCCCCCGCCCGGCACAAATCACGTCCGAGAGTCATTATATTATTAATATTCTCTTAAAATTATCCCACCAGAGGAGCCAACACGCTTTTGTGCGTATGTAATATTAACGTTAACAACAACTGGCTCCTATGTATCAAACCCGGCACTCCAGTGACGGAACCGACAATCGAGCAGCGTCCGCACTCGTCGGCCTGGTCCTCCTCTTCGGCCTCGTCATCGCGGGTGCCGGCATCATCTTCTGGGCGGGCATGGACGCACAGCAGTCCGTCCAGTCCACGGCCGAAGTAGACACCGCAGAGACGTCCCTTCAGGAGGTCAGCAGTACGCTCTCCACGCTCTCGTTCAAGGGCGACGACTCCGTCACGGAGTTCGACCTCAGCGGGAAGGACTCGAGCGACGCGTCCATCGAGAACGACGGCGAAGTACAGTTCACGGTTCACGGCCTCGAGGACTCCTGTTCCGCCGACGTCGACCTCGGTTCGATCGTCTACGAGACCGACGACGGTGGAACGGTGGCCTACCAGGCCGGAGGTGTATTCAAGCAGACCGAGTCCGGAACCACGATCGTTCAGAGTCCGTCGCTCCAGTACCGAACCCGGAACCTCGATGGTCGTGAACTCAATACGCTCCAGTTCCCGGTCACGAACGTGTCAGGCGACGTCGACTCGTCCGGGACCGTGACGGCAGAGACCGCCGGAGGCGGAGACGACGCTCTCGCGACGGAACTCTGCCTCGCGGGCGAGAACACCGACCAGATCCAGTGGGTCCAGAGCATCACCATCACTGTCGAGGGGAGCGACTATCAGGCGGGCTGGAAGCGGTACTTCGAGCGAGAGTTCGTCGACGAGTCACCGGACCACGTCTCGGCGACCGTCGTCGAGAGCGGGGACGAGGTCTCCGTGACGGCGCCCCTGGGAGCGGGCGTCATCCCCGAACAGTTCCCGGTCGACGACGCGACGATCTACGGCGGGATGATGATGGGGTCCTCGAGCGGGACGATCGACGTCCAGGCGGGGAACCCGAGTCAGGCCGACGTGGACAGCTACGATTCGACCGACGGCCCATATCCAGTCTCGAAGGGGAAGCACGGGCACGTACTCACGCGAGGGAACGTCGAGATAACGGCGAACAGTGGCACCATCGAGGGAACGGTCGTCGCCGAGGGTGACGTCGAGTTCTCGGGTGGAGCCTGCGGCAACGGCGACGACGAGTACTGCATCGACGGCGACGTCTATCACGACGGGACGATAGACGAGAGCCCTAGCAAGACGCTCGTCAACGGCACGAAGACGAACTCGGCCACGCTCCCCGATCTCGACCCCATGGACGACCGCATCGAGCTGACGATCGACGTCACCGAAGACGACAATCACAACGACCGCGACGACGTCACCGCGATCGACGCCGACAGCGAGACGCTCCACGCCGGGGACGTGACGCTCTCCGACGGCGTCTACCACCTCCAGGAACTCACGGTCGCGGACGGTGACACGCTCACGCTCGACGCGAGCAGCGGGGACGTCGTCATCGCCGTCGAGGACGGCGTCACCATCGAGGGCGACGTCGAAGTCGAGGGCGATGGACAGGTCCGTACGTTCGTCGGTGCGGACAGCGATCACGTCACCGTCGGCGAGGACGCGTCGGTGACCGTTCGCGACGCCGACGGCGACCGAACGCACCGCTCGAACGCATTCTGGCTCGTCTGCAAGGCCGGCTGCCAGGCCACGTTCGAGGGGAGTCCCGGCGCCTCCAGTGACGGAGCCGAGTTCACGGGCGTCGTCTACGGCCCGGGAGGAACCGGGAACGTCGAACTCCAGACGGACAGCGAGGTGTACGGTGCGCTCGTCGCCGGCACCGTCACGTTCGACCAGGCGTACTTCCACTTAGACCAGGGCCTCCCGTCGACCGCCGTGGACGTCGACGGCGACGGCGACCCCGACCTCGGCGGCGACGCCGGTGACGAAGGCGGCGACGACGGCGACGGGCCCGACGAATTCGAGTGCTCCGAGACCGACGACGGCTACGACTGCTCGGTCACGTACGACGAGGACGAGAACGCGCTCGTCGTCAACCAGTCCCAGGCCGAGGTCACGCTCCTCGGGTCGCGCATCGCCGAACCGAAACTCGAGCGAATCGAGACCGACGTCCGGAACCCGATGAACATCTCCCTCGTCATCGACGACTCCGGGTCGATGAACCACCTCACCAACTACGGGAAGTATAACGATGGAGAGAAGACGTACGAGCACGTCTCTGGCGCTCACTCGCTATGGAGTTACAGTTCCTGGTCCCCGGAGAAATCCGTTTCCGCCGCATCCTACGCGTCCGCTGGCGAAGACGGGCCTGCAGCGGGAAGTAACGAACAGTGGGAAGTCACCACTGAGAGCTGCATTGGCGGATTCTGCTGGTCCTCTACGGAAACGTTGAACCCTGGCGAAACGGCAGAGCTCGAGCCGAGTGATACGGTACAGAAACGGACGTTCGGCGAAGAGACGACGACCGTTCCCGAGGGGTACGCGTACGTAGGCGACGACGACGGCGACGGCGACATCGAGGGAGACATCCCTGCTTCGAGAGTCTACTATCCCGGTGAGACCATCTCGGGCACCGACCACGACTACTACCACGAGATACGGATCGACGGCAACGACCCCTCTTTCGAGCGGCTCGACGCAGCCCAGCAGTTCGTCGGCGCAATGAACGACACGAAGGACCGCCTCAGCGTCGTCCGGTTCTGGGGCGTCGAACCGAACGAGCAAGCGCAAACGAAGATCTCACAGTCGTCGGACTTCGGCGCCGTCAACGGCACGCTCGATACGGACGCGGCAACGTGGGAGTCCAGTAGCGGAACGCCGATGTTGAAGGCGCTGAACGCCGGTATCTCGGACGTCGAGACGGACAAGACGCGCGACGACGGCAAGAACGTCACCGAGACCGTCGTATTACTGACCGACGGTCGACCGTCCGACGATTCCGCCGCGAACCTGCAGGCCATCCGAGACGCTGCATCAGCCGCTCACGAGAACGGCATCCGAATCTACGTCGTCGCACTCGGCGACGAAGGAGACTACAACAAAGCGTTGCTGGAAGACATCGCGAACGTCGACGGCGAGAACCCCGACCGCGTCGGCAAGGTCTACGAGGTCGACAACGCGGACGACCTCTCGGAGACCTTCCAACGAGCGGCGAACGACAGCCAAGAGAGTACGAGGAACGTCATCGAGTACAAGAACACGACGACGTCCGTGAACGTCGGCGGGAGTGACGTGGACTTCGGTTCGAACACGAACGACCCAACGGACACGGGGTACACGTCGATCCCCCTCGATTCAGCGCTCGACCCCGGTGACCTCGTGCACTTCGCGGTGTCGACGCGTACGTGTGCGGACTACGAGAACCTCGGCGCCGTCAACGACACGAGCGACGTCCAGGAGACGCGGTGCGCCGGGACGAACGGGACCGCGAACCAGACCACGCACGACTCCGAAACGCAACACAAGATATACACGAACGGCGACGACGTCCCCGAACTCGACGCCAGCGCGTGGTACGTGGAGGAACGGTACGACGAGACCACCGTCGAGGAGATCGTCGAAGCATACGACCCGAGCATCACGAACGGCGATACGTTCAGCCTCCCCGAGAACGACGCCATCGTCGTCGTCGAGGTAGACGACGGTGACAGCGGGACGCCCGACTTCATGGTCCTATACTTCGACGCGAGCACGTACGACCCCGACGAGGACGACGCACCCGACGGCGACGAGGCACCCGACGACGACGACACCGGATCGACCGACGGCACCCGGAACGGCTACGTCATCGACGTCGGATCGAAAGACGTCAACGTCTCCTCGAGCGACCCCCGGGTACTGTCGGGGAATCCCTCTCTCGGTTCACCGACGTCGTCTTCGGACGATAGCCCATCGTGGCCGCCCCGCTCGACACAGTACGTCAACGCACGAGACTGACCGGACAGCACCCCCCGGCAAACCTTCGTTCACAGGGCAACGGACCGACCCAGAGAGCGCCGTACCCCGAAGCGAACCGCTATCGGTCCAGCAGCGGATCCTTCGAGGTGCACTCGCCCCCGAAACCGTCAGGGTCACGGTTCCACTCCTCACCTCCGTTCGACGAGAGAACATGGGCGCCGCAGGAATTTGAACCACGGTCGCTCCCGGTGGTCGCTCACTGATTCAAATCCTTCGCGGTCCAGTTCCACTCCTCACCTCCGTTCGCCGTGAAAACATGGGCGCTGCAGGCATACACTAAGCCGGATACAAAAGGGACGGTTCCCCATCATGTCGGCCGGTATATTCATGACTGTCATCTGTTGAGTTCGCGGAAGCGTCGCTTCGCACGTTGTTTCTGGCTGGCACGGTCGTAGTGCAGGTCGAGGATCTGTTCGCTGGCGTCGAGCTCGTCGGAGACGACGCCCTTCGGGACGTTGTCGTTCCGGAACTTGGTGACGCGAGCCTTCCGGAAGTCGTGGGGACTGCGGGTGCTCGGGCACTTCGAGGCGTCGTGGTAGGTGTTGTACTCGCAGGTCTCGATCTCTTTGCCGTGCGGGCAGCCCTCGCCGATCCAGCACGGGCGCGTGACGCGGTAGATGGTGTTCCGGATGCTGGACCGCGAGATGCGGCCCTGGTTCGTGGTGATGAGCGGGTCACGGCCGTTGTCGTCCTGGATGTCGCGGCGCTTGTCCTCGATGTAGCTCCGGAGGACTTTCGCGACGCGCTTGCCGAGGCGGTTCGCGCGCTCGCTCTTCTCGTCGTTCTTCAGCGGCGTCCCGGTGTCGGGTCGGTGGACGAATCGAACCATCGGAGCGTCGGCGTCGAGGTCGACGTCCTGGAGGTCGAGGGCGCGGACGGCCGCGTTCCGCGCACCGCAGTGCCAGAGGAGCAGGGTGACGACGTGGTCGCGGCTCGCGTAGTGGTACGTCGTCAGGTACTCGAGGATGGGCGGGATGCGTTCGGGGACGATCTTCGAGTCCGAGACCTCGTCGCTCCGGGAGAGTTCGGGAATTGGAACCTTGAGATAGAGGTCTTCGGGGACGCCCTCGATGGTGTGGCAGAACCGAAGGAACCGCCGGAGCGTCGACAACGAGGTCTTCAGGGTCTTCGGGGCGAGTTCTTCGACCTTCCCCTCGGAGTAGTTGCCCTCGCGTCGCCAGACGCGGTACTCGTAGAGGTCGCGACCGGTCAGGTCGTTCATGTCGTCGATGTCGTTGTCGTCGCACCACTCCACGAACGGCCGGAGTCGGCTAGTGTGACTCGTCAGCGTCCACTCGGCCGCGTCGTCGCGTCGCGAGTCGAGGTAGAGCTCGAAGGCGTGCTCGGGGGCGATGCTCTGCAGGTCGGAGCTCATCGACTCCCCTCCTGGTCGATCTCCGTCTGAATTAATCGCCGCTTTGTGGAGCAACGTGGGTTGTAACAATGGTTGTGGCTGGTGAGATGACTAAATATGCCTGGAGTAATCTCACCGCTGATCATCCTGTTTTTAATCGGTCTATGGGTTCTATTCGCGGTTCTAACTCTATCTCTGTTGTACGCCCATGGGGAACGAACCAGAGCTCTCCAGGCCGATTCTCGCCACCGCCATCCGAGAGACTGAGAGGTGTCGCTCTCAGACATACCACTCACCACCGATGGCTCTACGGTCAGTATCGGCAGGACGCGAGGGGGGTAGAATGGGGGGATCTCCCGCGCCCAGCCATACCTGTTAGAGGGATTACTGATGCCGTTTCGGAAAGGGGTAAATTCTGACATCCCGCTCATGCATCTATCACCTCGTCAGACTGGGGAGTGGCGGCCTCGTTAGTCGGGACTTCCTCCTGGTCGTCGGTCTCCCAGACCACGCTCGCGTCGGCGAGGTCGTAGACTCGCGTCGGCGTGTGCTCGGGAACGGGACAGTCCAGCCGTCCATCCTCGACGTTCAGGCAGATCCCGCTGTGGCCGTGCTCGCACCGTGGTCGCGTAGCCTCGGCGAGGATGGACGCCAACCGCTCGGACTCGTCCGTCATCGCCCCGCCTCCGTCGGTTCGGCGCTGGAGTTCATCGAATCACCCCGCCGCAGAGCTGGCAGCGGTCGACGTCCTCGGTCTGGTCGGTCTGCGGGATGCACTCGTGGGCGTCGACGACGACGCGGTCCTCCGCTCGCCCGCCGTCGGTGACGACGACGGCCTCGAGGGCGGCGGTGCAGCCGTCGCCGGGGCAGGTGTCGGGCGCGGTCTCGCCCGGTTCGAGCGTGAGCTCGCAGCCGTCGCGATAGCGGGCGATGCGTCCCGGTCGGACGTCGACGTCGGCGATGGCCTCGGCGGCAACCTTCCGAGGGTTCGGTTCGTCTCCGTAGTTCCGGACGATGTGGTTCACGTCCCGTCACCTCCCTCGAGGACGGTGACGTCGGTGACGTGACCGAGCGCGCTCCGGGCCTGGATCTCGTCGGGGTACTTCACGAGGTGCGCGTACGCCGCCAGCGTGAGTCGGTGCGGGACGAACTCCTCGGCGTCGAGCGTGTCGAGGTCCATCGCGCGGAACCGGAACGGGCCGCCGGTCTGTTCGTCCTGATCGACGACCTCGAACTCCGCGGTGTGCTCGGTTCGATCGAGCGCGTCGAGGTACGTGACCTGGACGCGAGCGCCCTCGATGCGCACGTACTTCGCGAGGTTCAGGAGGTTCATCTCGGGGGTCAGATCCTCGGGAGCGTACTCGGGGACCCGCGCGTCCGCGTTCCTTTCGCCGTCGGTGCTCACGCGCTCTCACCTCCGAGGTCCTCGTCGGTGGGGTCGCCATCCGACTGGACCTCCGGGGCGGGGATGGGATCGACGACGTCCCGGCCGCCGTCGGTCACGAGGTCGTTCGGGTCGGCGGCGTCGAGCTTGCCGGCGAGCGTGTTCTGGCGGACGTTCGCGGGCTGCTGGCGCTCGCGCTCGGTCGGCTCGTCGAACGTCGCGCCGCAGTCGTTGCACTTCCAGTCCTTCCGGGGGTCGTCCTCGCGGTTCGCTTCGGAGCCGGACGTGCGCCGGTAAAGCGCCGCGCCGGCGGCGTCGCACTCGGGACACGCCTGCGTGGTCCCGTGGCCGTCCGCGCTCATGCTCGCCCCCCGTCGTTGGCGACGTCGCCGTACTTCCGGCGGAGTGCGTCGAGTTCCTCCATGAGGTCGCTCGTCTCGGAGAGCGAGAGCCCGCTGACGTCGCTGAGGAGTCGCTCGGTGGGGTCGCGCTTGGTGTGGCCGTCCGCGAGCGCGTCGATGGCGTCGAAGACCGCCTCGATGTCGCGCTTCGGGATGCCGTTGTTCCGGCCGTAGATGAGGTCGCGGGCGTCGTCGTCGGTGAGCCCGGTCTGGCGGAGGCGTTCGAGGTCGTTCGCGAGGGCTTCGACGGCCTCGGCGGCGCGGCCGAGGGCCTTCAGGCGACCGACGAACTCGCTGGCGTCCATGGTGGTGACCTCGTCGACGACGACGCGGTCGGGGCGCTCGGTGACGTCGTCGACGAAGAGACGGTCGAGCGGGTTCGGTTCCTGGCCGCCGTCGGTGACGATCTCGTGGTCGGCGTACTGGAACGTCGGCGAGCTGATCGCGTACGTGCTGGCGTCGTCGACGAGCGCGTACTGGTAGGCCTCGTCGCTGTGGTCGTCGTCGCGGCCGACGTACTCGGTCTCCTGGCAGCCTTCGGCGAAGACGTTCCACTTGGCGGGGTTCGCGGGCGTCGGCGTGAGCGTGACGGCGCCGTCGCAGTCGGGGCAGTCGAAGTGCGCGTCGGTGCCGCCGAACCCGTAGAGGCCGTCGAAGTCCATCTCGGTGCTGCACTTGCACGCGACCGTGACGCGGTGGCCGCGCACGACGAGACCGTCGTCGCGCCACCACTCGAGGTGCTCGTCGTGCGGATTCGCGTGCGGCCCGGAGTTGTCGAAGCCGCCGTCCGCGAGAAGTCGCTGCTCGTCGTCCGGTTCTGCTCGGGTCGATGCAAGGGCTTCAAACCCCTGCAGGTCGTAGCATTTCATGGCTGCGTCGCCCACTTCGACGGAGCCCACGCGGGCCCGATGTGCTCGCATCGGGGCCCGCAGTTTTCGTGAGGACCCACGCTCGATGAGCGACGGGTCCGCGTGGAAGCTCGCGTCGTACACAGTCCCGTGCATGGGATGGCAGTTAAGCCTTATGCACAGTATAATGGATAGTATACACAGTATGTTGTAGCAAATAGGTGTCATGAAAACGCTCAAACCCCCGGAGTGTGGTGGAGGTAGTAATGCGGCCACCCCTGGCTTCTTGGATGACTCCTGTTGACCGCGATATTTTGGAGTTGTTCGAGAATCAGGGAGGGTCAGACGAACTACGATTGACTCCTCGGGTTGTAGCAGCCAACACCGATTGGGGGAGGGACGCGATTCGAAAACACCTTTTGACCCTCCGGGACGCCGATTTGCTCGAATACTACGACGAGGATGCTGGACTCTACCAACTCTCAGAACGCGGGCGGGCGTACCTCGCTGGCGAGGTCGACGTCGAGGAGCTCGAGGACGACGACGACGAGTGAGCGTCACGCGCGGACCTCCGTAATCTCGAGTTCTCCGAGCGTCGACTCCGCCCAGTCCGGCTGGACTGAGTCGCCCCCGATGCCCTGGAGCGAGTCGTCGTCGTAGCTCGCGACGAACTCCGCGACCGTCTCACCCCGATCACGCCGAATCCCGTACACGACCGTCCGCCCCTCGTACGAGAGCTCGACGCGCTTCCGATACTGTCGCCCATCCTCGATCTCGAGCCGGACGATCTCCCCCGACAAGGTCTCGATTTTCGCAGTGCGTGGCATACACCACTTCTTTCCATAGACACCTCTTCAACAGCAGAGCGAACATGCCACTTGACTAGGTAGACAGCCTAAAGTGATCCTTCTCGGGTATGAGCCTCTTCAAAGCGGAATTCAACTGGCAGCCACTTGGTGCCACTTTTACACGGAAATACGCCAATTTGGAAAAGTGCCATCAACGTCCTCTAGAGCCGAAGGGTTAGATTCCACAACATTCTGTCATATAAAGACTGGATCTTGGTGGAGGAACCTCATATCGAACAAAACCTTTCACCGTAGAGGAGATCACGACCGACAGACGATGAAGCATGCCAACCAATAGCGGGCCAAAGGACTGTTAACTTTTAACGGCCGCAAGTTTATAAGTTATGTCTTCAAATATATGGGCAAGATGACTACAAACCAGGTCGGCGTGGTGGACCTTTATTGTGGTGTTGGTGGTTTTTCTCTTGGGTTTGAAGTAGCAGACCTCTCGACAACAGTTGCGGTCGATAAGGATGAGACGATCCTCTCGACATACAAGGAAAACTTTCCAGACACTATTGCGAAGCAACTTGACTTAGGTACTTGCGAGACGACAGATATCCTACGAGATACTGGACTCTGCAAGGGAGACGTGGATATAGTGATTGGTGGACCACCATGTCAGGGCTTCTCAGTGATGGGGAAACGAGATAGCGACGATGATCGAAATGATTTACTCCTGAGCTTTGCCGACCACGTAGTCGAATTGTCGCCCGATTACTTCGTCATGGAAAACGTAGACGGGCTACTCCAAGGAGAGGCACGTGATTACTTAGATGAATTTCTAGGAATCATCAGGGATGGTGGGTTTGAGGTTCGTGAACCGATTAAAGTTCTGAATGCTGCAGACTTCGGTGTCCCTCAAAACCGAAAGCGCCTCTTCCTGTTGGGGAATAAGGAAGGCTTGCCTCAGCTTAACTATCCTATGGAGGACGAAGAAAGCCCCTCTGTAGAAGAAGCGTTCAAAGATCTGCCAGAGGGGTTGAATGACCTTTCGCTAGAGAATGGGCAATATAAAGGTCCACTCAATGCGCCGTCCGACTATGTCAAAGAGATCAATTCTTGGGAGCCGCTGGCCTCTGATACCCCAAATGGACTTACATCACTTGAAACGGTCAATCATTCCGAAGAAGTCCAAGAGCGATATGAGAATACTGAACCTGGAACGTATGAAGATGTCAGTCGGTACCGTCGGCTAGAATCGTGTAATCCCTCTACGACTCTCCGTGCTGGTTCGAGCAGAGATAGAGGAACACATACAGCTGCAAGACCAATACATCCGACTGAGCCCCGAGTTATTTCTGTTCGAGAAGCTGGTCGCCTGCAATCGTTCCCGGACTGGTTCCAATTCCACGAAACCAAATATTACGGGATGCGGCAAATTGGGAACTCCGTACCACCGTTACTTGCCTCAAAATTGGGCGAAAGGGTAAAGAGGGTGTTAGATGATGAAGTTACCAAGACAGCGATTTGAACAATGAATGACAGCAATCCCCCGGAAGCAAACGCGACGCCAGTCAAAGAATTTTTCGTAGACATACTAACACAGGACGTGGAATTGGTCGATACAATTCCAGAATTTGTTGATAATAGCATTGATGGGGCTGCTAGGCAGGTTTCGGAAACGACCGAATATCCCAACTATCGTTGCGTCATCGATATGGACTCTTCCTCTTTGGAGATCACAGACAATTGTGGGGGCATCCCTCTGGAAGTCGCCGAGGAATATGCATTCCGGTTCGGTCGACCCGATGGACTTGATCGTGAGATGCCCTCAAAAATTGGGGAATTCGGGATTGGAATGAAGAGATCACTATTCAAAATAGGCTCCTACTTTGAGATCGAATCCAAAACATCGGATTCTCACTACAGGATTGAGGTTAACATTGAGGATTGGTTGAATGACAAAGAAAAGTGGGACTTTCCCATTGAGATGCTCGACGAACAGTCTGACGGAGAATTAGATGAGGAAGGCACGCGAATTCTGATCACTGACCTCAGAGACAAACCGAGCGAAAAATTCGGGGATGAATCATTTGAAAGTGAACTCGCAGAAAAACTCACTTCGAAAAATAGGCAATATCTGAACTGGGGTTTCGAGGTAATTTTGAATCGGCAAAACTTGACGTATAGACAAATGGAAATCTTCCAATCAGACGAGCTTGAACCAGCATACGACGAATTCACCTTCCATACCAAAGACGGTGATGTTGATGTGAAGATTGTATGTGGACTCGGTGACAAGTCCAATCAAGAAGGTGGGTGGTACGTATTCTGCAATGGTCGTCTTGTGCTGGAAGCTGACGATACGGCAACGACTGGTTGGACTGGAGAGAAATCAGTCGAGTTCCTTCCAAAGTTCCACGGTCAATTTAACCGGTTCCGAGGGATGGTGTACTTCGAGAGTGATCAATCTGGCACATTACCCTGGAATACGACCAAGACGGGCGTAAACGAGGATTCAGAGGTGTTCCAAAAAGCTCGACAAAAGATGATTTCTATGGCTAGGCCAGTAATCAATTTCTTGAACACAGTAAGAGATCAACAGAGAGAGTTAGAAGATGAAGATGAGGAACCCGAGTTAGAGAAGAGGGTAACTCAATCCGAAAAAACGGATATCATGAGCGTCGAATCAGAGGATACTCAGAATTTCAAAGGTCCCTCCCCAAAGGAAGAAGAGGAAGAAAGCGCAGATGATACCTCACCGGGAACGGTTCGTTATACGAAGCCGAAGAAGGAATTAGAAAGAGCAATGGAGGAACTTGAAGTAAGTTCTTATCGAGCAGTCGGTGAGGCGACCTTTGACTACTTCTGGGAACTGGAAGGGATGGAGGAGTAATAGATGCCAAAGGCGTTTGAGGAGATCAATTACAGGCTAAGGCCTGCGAAAAGTGTAGAGAGAAACATGATGACCGATCTCCTCCTGCGTATACCTTCGGTGCAGCCCATGAGTCGTTACCGCTATATCGGATTTGGATCCCCATTCTTCACTGACGTAAAATCGTTCCATGAGAAGCTACACATAGATGATATAATTAGCATCGAACGGGAAGATGATGAGCGGGAGAGGTTCGAATTCAATAAACCATTCGACTGTGTCGACTTGAGATTCGGAAAGTCGACAGAGGTCCTCCCAGAGATAGAATGGGACGAACCAACGATCCTTTGGTTAGACTATACTGATCAACTCACTACATATATGCTGTCTGATATAAGAGAATTCGTTACTAATGCCCCCGAAGATAGCTTACTGTTCGTAACTATAAACGCTCATCCGAGTACGCCGAACCCCTCTGGAGATGATGGCGATAACCTAACTATGATGGAGAAGCTGGAGGAAAATCTTTCACGGGAGGTAATACCGGAAGACGTAACCAGAAAGGATCTCCGAGGATGGGGCTATGGAAAGGTCTGCAGGAGGATTATGTTAAACCAAATTCAAGAAAAATTCCTTCCTACGCGAAATGCCGGAACAACCGAGTCAGATTTGAGGTTTGAGCAACTGCTGAACATCAGATATAGCGACGGGGCGAAAATGAGGACTGTTGGAGGGATTCTTACACGGAGTGATATTACCCAAACAGAATTAGGTCCGAACCTTGACGAAATCTCGTATGTTAAACGAGGAACGGAGGCCTACAACCTTAAAACTCCCACCCTCACCTTTGACGAAATGAGGAGCTTGAACAAGCAACTCCCAACAGATCCGAGCAATATTGATTCCCATGCCCCAAACCGCCACGTGGAACGGTATGCCGAACTATACCGATATTTTCCCAAATTTGTAGAATCCGAGATCTAGATATCTTCTGTTGTGAGTCGGTTTCAATAAGCAAGTTCTAGCGGGGCCAAAATATAGAATTTGCTAGATGAGGCGGTGCTTTGGCTTTCAAACGAGGTCGTATTCTGTATATCTGCCACCACCCTCCTTCTCGACGAGCCCCTCGCGCTGCATCGAGTTGAGGTAACTCCGAAGCGTGCGATCAGCCTTCGGATCCGTCGCACGCTTGCGGTACTCCGCATACAGGTCGCCCGCCTGGATCGGGCCCTCCTCCCGGACGACCTCGTAGAGGATGCGTTGGTGCGTACTCAGTTTCTCGATGTACCTGGAGGCGATCTCGTTCCGTGCGGCGTCGGCGACGTCGTCGACGACGTCGATCATGATCTCCTCGTCACGGAGGTCGAAGCACTGTTTCGCGGCGCGCCGGAGTATCGCGATGGCGAGGCGTGCATCGCCGGCGGCCTTATCCGCGATGTACCAGATCGTCTCCTCGTCGATGGAGCCTGGGAGAAGTCCGACCTCGGCGCGCTTCGAGAGGATGTCGGCGAGCTGGTCGTCGCCGTACGAGTCGAACTCGACGTGCCGGAACGTCCGGATGCGCTTCTGGATTCGCGTGTCGCAGTTGATGAGGAGGTCGTCGTAGTTCACGCAGACCAGCGCGGTCGTCACGTTCGGCACGCTGTAGAGCGCCTGGATGATCTGCTTGTCCTCGAGGACGTCGGCTTCGTCCAGAACGGCGACAAACTCCTTGTCCATCTCGCGTAGCCGCTCGATCAAGACCGTCCGCGCGTTCGCTCGCGGATCCAGGGGAGCGCTCCGGTCGGACGCACGAACGAGGCCGGCGAGCGCGCCCGTACTCGAGTTCGCCCCGATGCAGTCCACGAACCCGGTCTCGACGTCGAGTCTCGCCTCCTCGAGCTTCCGTAGAACGTACCGGGTCGTCGACGTCTTCCCAGCGCCGGACGGACCGGTGACGATGACGTCCTCGAACAGATTGCTCCGTCCACCACCGAGCGCCGCGGTGAGCGCGTCGATCTCACCGTCGCGGTGTACGAGCTCGCTCGGGACGTGCTCCTGTCGGAGAGCGCGACCGTTCTGTATCATACTCCAGTCTCTGTGAGAGGCAGGAATGTAAGCGGGATCCAGGCGGGGTGAAAGTGAAAGTGAAACAATGGGATAGCACTGGCCAGAATACCTAAATTATTGGCGCGGAAGGAATCGTCTGTCGAATGATTGAACTGAGTAACCTAGAAGAGGACATCCTCTCCTTAGCAGCCCACGAACCAGACTACACAGAGCGCGAACTCGCAAGAGAATTAAATTGCTCCATTACCGAAGTCGAAGACGTTCTGGAAAAATACGGTGATAAGGTCGACGACGAGGAAGTAAAACCACGAGACGAAATCAAAGGAAAGTCCTCTGGCGGCTCGGTACTACTCTGGCTGTTTCTCCTGCCCTTCAAAATCTGCTGGTGGGGATTCGTATTTAGCATCAAGGCGATGTTTTGGATGCTAGAAGTGAGTATCGGGATCATGTTCTGGTTCCTGGGACTCATATTCGGATCACCCAAATCTGAGGACAACAGCTGAGAATACACCGTCAATAGCGAAGGATAAGATCTCATGGCCGATTCAAGTAGGCAGGAAGATATAGATCGGCTCCCTGAGGCCGAGACCATCAAGAGCGATTATTCAAGAGGGACGTTTGTCGATTTCGAAATAGCCTTTTATACCTTAATCTTAACAATCGTCCTCGCATATCCGGAAGATTCGACTGTCTATCAGAGTTTGAAAATACTACTGATAGGACTGGCTCTTCTCACAATAATTCGCCGCGCAGTGGTGATGACGACGTATTATACCGATGGTACCGGTTTTATGACTTGGTCGAAAGAGCTGATGACCGAAATCAGCGCGTTGGGATTCATATATGCATTGATGAAAATTTCGGAGATTGTCTCGACTACTTTCCAGTATATCGGGCCAACACAGGCTTGGTTTGCTCTTACGATCGGGGCTGCAATGACGCCGATGGCACTCAGGATTAAGTTCGCAAGACAGGATGTTCGATATTACCAAACGATTCTGGCAACTCAAGAAGCGAATAGGCATCCGATTAGTTACTGGCGGCGGATCAACCGGAACCGAGCTATCAGGTCAGCACGGAAGTTAGAGCTACCAGAGGAGGACGTTCCTGAATCGGTTAAAAAGCTCCGAGAGATGAAAGACCGGCGGGTAATCCCATATCTTGGAGAGACTGCTCAATTGATTCACGGACTGTTTCTCGGAATGACTCGAAGATCCTTCGGCGTCTTATTTGGATGGCTCATTTTTGGGAATCTCCTAACGTCTCTACTACTGTTTGGTGTTACAACATTGTTAGCGTCTCAAGTGTTCATGTTATATCGAAGGTACGGATTAGAAGAAATGGACGAAAGACCAAGTAGATTTACCAGAAGGCTGATTCAGAATGCAGGTGTGATTTTCGCACACTTCATTGTCTTAGGGTAACTGATTTATGACTCAATCGCTCAGTGCACTCACGCCCGAATTATCCATGAGGTTCATCGCCCGCTGTGCAGCCAAGCGTTCTACTGGTTCACAATCCTCGAGTTGAGAGAGATCGCCTCTGTCGTCCGTTGGTCGAATTAAGATAGCACCATCGCCGAGGGTATCCACAGCGAGAGTCCCGTTGAAAGTTACCTCGTCGCCCCCCTCCTCGGCGTACCCGTTTCGACGAAGCCAGTTAATAGGAAGCGACAGGTACCCGCTTCCGTTCATCCCCTGGATTGTGCGGAGGTCAGTCATGGTATGTACTGATTGTCGGGTGCTAGCTACTTATCCTCGAGGTTTCCTTAAGGATTCGTTGAGGTTTCCTTTAGGTTTCCGGACATCTTAGCGACCGTGTGGTAATGCGCGGGTGACGCCGTCGGGAGCGACCCGAGGGCGCGACCCCTACCCATGACTGGTAGAAATCACCCGCCAGCGCGCGGGAACGACCCAGCAGTCGCGAGCGACGACGAGCTCGCGCGCGAACGCCGCGAAGAGACCACGTTCGACGATCTCGACGTCCAGGAGGGACGAGCGGACGTCATCGACTACGGTGACGTCCCCACCGACGTCGTCGACGAGCAACCCGCACAGCCCGACCGGCCGCTTCGCCACGTCCGCCCCGACCTCGAGACCGGCGCGGATGGAGGACGGGCATGACCGACAGTACGCCCGATCGGTTGCGGGCCCTCGGTCACGCATCGATGTCCCTCGCGGCCGTCTGCTTCGGCGGTACCGCCGCGGCAGTCCTGGTCACGAACGGCGGAGTCGGTCTCCCCGAGCTCGGTCTCGCCGCCGGCGCTATCCTCGGGGCCGCCGCGTTCGCCCTCAACTTCGCCGGTGAGGCCGTCGCGGACCTCAACAGCGAGACGGACGAAGACAACGTCACGGTCGGAGACGCCGGCGCGAGCAAGGAGGCCGCAGCATGACGGACGTCGACCCCGGTGACGTCGCCGACGCCGTCGAAGAGAACGGCCTCGAGGCCGTCCGCGAGGACGCGATCGTCGACGCGCTCCGCAGCAACGACGAGCGAGGTGGAGCATGAGGGGGCGTCGCTTCCTCGCCGCGTTCCTCGCTGTCCTCGTCGTCGGCAGCGCCGGCGCCGTCGCCGCCAGCGAGCTCGTCGTCAACCACGAGTCCGACGTCGCGCCCAACCCCGAGACGTCCACGTGGGTCACCAAGAGCGCGCACGACGTCGGCGACGCCCCCACCGACTACGAGGGCGACAACGGCGAGACCAAATCGCTCAACGCGAGCGTGAACGCCTCGTACGACAACCCCTACCGGTACACCGCGACCGACGTCAACTTCTCCGATCGGGACGCCTTCCCGCACGACAAGAGTGACGTCTCCGCGATCGACGCCGGCGAGTGGGCCGACTCCGGCCTTACGAGCTCGGACGTCGAGACCGCGCCCGGCGTCGACGCCGTCCGCTTCTCGACGAGCGGGACGATGACGAGCGGCGACTCCGCATCCTCGACGTTCAACAACTTCACCGTGACGAGCGACGAGAACAAGCGGATGCTCCAGCTCGTCCTCGACGTCGAGAGCGTCGACTCCGCCGCCACCGTCTACGTCAACGTCACCGACGCCGACGGCGACGTCAAGTCCGCCGTCGTCGACCCCGACCGCGCCAGCGGCGAGGACCTCATCGGGAACGCCACCGGCGAGGGCCTCATCTACCAGCGCCAGCTCGGCAAGATGGACACCGACGGCTCCGGCGACGGCAACTTCGACGACGTCGAGAGCGTCACCGTCGAGGTCGTCGACGGCGACGCCACCCTCGAGGTCGCCGGCCTCAACCTCGAGAAGATGAGCCAGTGGTCGTTCGGCGACAAGCTCGCCGACACCGACGGCGACGACGAGCTCGAGACCACCACCATCCACGAGACCAAGACCGGCGGCGACCTCGAGCTCGAGGCCGTCGACTCCGTCGGCAGCGCCCTCCAGGGCGCCACCATCAACGACCTCCGCGTCGCCATGCAGTTCCGCGCGAGCGACCTCTCCACGGCCGACGAGAAGGTCAACGTCTCCCAGAGCGACCAGTACCCCGCGTACGCGGGTACGTCCACGGTCTACTACCGCCTGAGTCTGCCCGACGCCTACGACCTCGGCTACGCGAACGCGAACCTCACGGACACCCAGACGGTTACGAGCGACCGCCTCATGTCCGTCGAGTACGCCGAGGGCACGGGAGACACCAACTTCTCGGACATCTCCAGCTGGACCGACAAGACCGGCGCCTACGGCAACGAGGGCACGAACGTCACCGTCGACGACACCCTCCAGCCCGGCCAGAACGTCGTCATCAAGTATCAGATGAAGCTCACCGACAGCGAGCTCCAGGCGATCGCGTCGTCGCCCGGCGGTGGCGGCCCGATGGCACAGGAGAGCGGCGGCATCTGGGACACCATCTTCGGGCTCCCCGGCGCCATCGCGTCCATCCTCGGGATCGCCGGCATCCGCAAGAAGTTCGGAGGGTAGACCGATGGCTACCGACTGGATTGCCCAGTACGAGCGCATCAAGACGGCCGTCGGCGGAGACGGTGGCCCATCGGCCGTCATCCAGCGCGTGCTGTTGCTCCCCATCATCGCGTTCGGGCTCCAGACCGCGAACATCATCGAAGCCGTGACGTCGTTCTTCATCGAGCCGACGACCGCGCTCATCGGTGGCATCAGCAACGACGTCATCGGCGAGCTCCTCGGCGGCGTCGGGAACATCCTCGGCGCCGGCGCCGGCGCCAGCGCCGACGGCGTCGACGCCTTCTGGGTGCTCGGCTTCCCCGCCTCCATCGCCGTCATCCTCGCCGGTGGGTACCTCGTCGCGCGCTACCTGAGCGAGGACTCCACGGGCGACACCATCCCGTTCAGCTTCACCGACTTCCCGCTCATCGGCACCGAGGAGGACTCGGACAGTTAGACCGATGGCCCGACCCAGCCGACGCAACGCACTCGCGACCGCGCTCGGCTCCTGGAGGGCCACCTACGACGATCGCCTCGAGGTGACCGCGCGTGGCGCCTGACTGGTTCGACAAGCACAGTCAGTATACCAGCGACAGCTTCCCGTTCCTTCAGCTCGGGAAGCTCGCTGCGGCCACCGTGGGCGCCGTGACCCTCGCGGTGACCTCCGGCGTCGCCGACGTCCTGGAGGCCAACTTTGCGCTCCCGATCGGCGCGTTCAACTGGCTCACCCGAGCCGGCACCACGCTCGTCACCCGCATCCTCGAGGGCGCTCCCGTCGCCAGCCAGCTCTCCGGCCACGCCAGCGACGGCGTGCGCCGCGTCGGCGGCGTCGGCGACGCACTCGCGCAGGCCTTCCGACAGACCGCCAACTCTGGTATCTTCGACGGCTTCTGGGGGTTCGTCCTCGCGGTCGCCGTCGTGCTCGTCCTCGGCTACGCGGTCGCCTGGGGGGTGACTCGCCTTGTCCAGTAGCGGCGACGACGACGGCACGCTCTCGCGGCTCCGCGTCCTCGAGGCCTACGTCGGCGAGCTCATCGCGCTCGCGAAGTTCTTCGGCACGAACCCGGTCGGCCGGCTCGGGCAGGTCGTCGGCACGCTCCTCGCGGCCGTCGCTATCATCATGGCGCGCACCACCGCCGGGTTCGTCGAGAGCGCCACGACCGCACTCGCCACCGCGTACCGTGCGATCGGTGACGGCGGCGGCGAGCTCGGCGACGTCGTGCTCGCGGCGCATCGCCAGCTCGTCGACCTCAACAACCAAGTTCTGTTGGGGCTCGTCGACGCCACCGGCCCGTTCGCCGCGCCGATCGTCGCTGGCCTCATCGCGCTCGAGCTCGCGCTCCTCGGCGTCGTCCTGAAGCGCGCCCTCGAGGCGCTCCTCACCGCGATCGGAGGAATCAACCCATGACCGAAGACACCGACTCCCGGCTCGCTCGCGCCGTCACGCACCCGTTCACCACCGTCACCGCCGGCCTCGCGTGGGTCTGGGGGTTCATCGACCCCCTCAACGCGCTCCTCACCGTCGGGTGGCAGCACGTCGGCGCGCTCGCCGGCGCCGCCGGCATCGCCGAGAGCTACTTCGTCGGCGAGGTCGCGTGGCTCGCGAACGTCCCGGTCCAGCAGATCGCGATGGTGCTCGCGGTGCTCTACCTGATTCGGCGCCTCATGCCGGTCTGGCACTCCCTCGAAGACCGATTCCTATGAAACATGACAGACACATCCACGATACGAACGAATCGCACGCCGGCGGCGGTGGTCGCACGTGATCGTGCGCATCGTCGCCGGCCTGATAATCGTCGTCCTCGGCTACGCCATCATCGGTGCCTGGCTCGATCGACGCTCGGGCGAAAGCCCCGACCGCACCGCCGAGCGCGTCGGCGACCGCATCCAGGCGGTCACCGCCGGCGTGCTCTCCGTCACCCGCGTCTTCGTCCTCACGGTCGCCGGCCTCGCCTTCATCGTCCTCGAGCAAGGCGCGTCCACCCTCGCCGAGGGCCCGCTCATCGCCGTCGACCTCGCCACGATCGGGCTCGGCTACGCCGCGCTCACGGGCGACCTCGGCCTCGACGCGAACGGCTTCGCCATCCTCGCGCTCGTCGCCGTCATCGTCGGGGTGGTCTGGCGTAATGCCTGACCTCGGTGCAATCCCACCCGTCGCCCGGTACGCCGTCGCTGCGGCCATCATCCTCTGGCTCGCGTGGCGGACGTTCGTCCGCTTCATGATGCCCGAGGACGACGACGACCCGAGCGTCGACGTCGGCGGTGACTGGTTCCTGTTCCGCGCGAGTGGCCCCGCGCTGGTGGCGCTGGCCGCCGGCGTCGCGGCGCTCCTCGTCGGCCCCGACCTCCTCACCGCCGACTGGGGCTGGCGCGTCTCCGCGATGCTCGTCGTGCTCGTGGGCGCGTGGGGCGTCGGCAAGTGGAGGAACCCCTAACAGACATGACTAATCGAACGTTCATCGCGCTCGGCGTGCTCATGCTCGTCGCCAGCGCCACCATCGCCGTCGTCGCCGTCGACGGCGCCGGCGCCGGCGCCGGCGCGAGCACCACGTCGAACGACACCGCCGACTACAGCCTCGAGGAGCTCCGCCAGGGCGGCGTCAAGCCCGCGGGCGCTCCCGACTCCGCACGCCAATTCTCCTGGGGATTCGTCTCCGTCCGGCACTCCGAGCCGAACCCGATGGTGCCGGGATGGAAGTACCTCGAGTCCGGGTCGACCGTGAAGACCGACGAGCTCACCGTCTACTCCGGGCGCTTCGGTGACGTCGACGACATGGACGCCGAGCTCGTCGTCGTCTACTACGACACCGAGCGCGTCACCGTCCAGGACGGCAACACCACGCGCCGCGAGACCGTCGTCGCGAACCAGACGACCGAGCGCAAGGAGATCGACCTCCAGAGCGGCTACGCGACGACGAACGTCTCGCTCCAGAGCCACTACGACGACTCGAAAGAGGTCACCATGTGGCTCGAGAACGGCGACGGCGACCCCCTCGAGGGCGCGCGATGGACGTTCACCCACCGGAGCATCCCGACCACCCAGAGCATCGGTTTCAGTACCTGGGGCGGCCTCTCCATGTTCCTTTTCTGGAACGTCATTGGGCCGGGCATCCTCGGCACGCTCGCCGGGTTCAAGCAGGGCCACAGTATGCTCAAACAGGCCGGACGCGGCCCCGGCCTCGGCCTCGGCGGCTGGGGGTTCATCGCCATCGTCGGCATCATCGGCGTCGCCTGGACCGCGTGGTACGACCTCGCGGTCGTGCTCACGACGCTCCCCATCATTTCCGGGCTCACGATCGCCGCGGTCGCGTTCGTCGCCTACCTCGAGGTCGGCGGCGGCGAGACAAAGCGCGCGCTGTTCCGCCGGGACGAGCTCGGCGACGCCCAGAGCCCCACCGGCGAGGACGCCAAGCACGTCACCTATACCGAGACGGATCGGTTGGAGTTCGTCGAGACCGACGACGGCGACCTCATGCCCGTCAAGCCCGGCATCCTCCCGTTCATCGCGCGCTGGCGAGGCACCGCACCCACGCTCTCGGTCGACGAGCTCCAGACGCGACTGGAGAACCAGGGCGACGCCAGCGACGTCGAGTTTGTCGCCGACCCGCTCGAGGACGAGGCCGTTCACTATACGGCGCCGTCGCTCGGGTTCGACCTCGCGCTCAGTAGCGAGCTCGACGACGACGAGCTCGAAAGCCTCGAGGACCGCCCCGAGTGGGCCAAGAGCGCCGCCCGCATCAACTGGGGCCGCATCGCCTCGCTCGTCGCGCTCCCAACGGTGGCGTTCTACGCGACCCGCGCGTACTTCGGGCTCTTCAGCGCGGCGTCTCTCGCCGCGCTCGCGACGTTCCTCGTGCTCGCCATCCGCGTCGACACCGGGAGCGTCAACTTCGAGCCGGCGCCGTACCACCAGCTCAACGCCCGCGCAGCCGTCGCCGAGGGACGGACGACCTACGACGACGCGAAAACGATCGAGGCGCTCGAGGAGATCGCGTGGCGCGAGCAGAGCACGACCGCCCTCGAGGCACGGGCGCTCGCCTCGCGCCGTGACAAGACCGTTACCGAGCGCATGAACGAGGGCGACCTCGGCCTCGAGGACGACACCAGCACCGACGTCGACGAACAGAGCGACCGCGCTCGCGAGGACGAACGCGAGCGCCAGCGCCGTCGACAGTCACCCGACCCCGACGACGAGGACTTGGTGGTCGCCGATGACTGATGTTATCCTCGTATCCGGGATGGGTCTCGGTACCTCGGTCGCTGCTGCGTGGTATGCGGCCAGAAAGAGTGAGGGGAACGACGATGACTGAGGGCGAGTCACTGGTCGACGACGTCCTCGCGTTCACCGCCGTCTTCGCCGGCACCTACGTCGTCATTTCGCTCCTCGGATTCGCGTTCATCGCGCTCGTCCACGTCACGTTTGGGGGGAGCATCGGCGCCTGGATCGTGATGGTTCCGGCGTGGGCCGGCGTCGTCACCCTCGTCCAGGTCGTCGCAATCGAGAACGCTCAGGAGGCCAACCATGCCTGAGGCCATCCACGCCGACGAGGCGCCGACGCGACCGGCGCTCCTCACGCTCCTGCACGACCAGCGCGTCCTCCTGGAGGGTGACGACGACCGCGTCGAGTACGGCCTTCGCGACGGCTTCCCCGATCGGCGCGCCGCCATCGATTGGTATCAGCGCGCCACCGTCCGCACGCTCGGCTATCTCGCCGACGCCTGGAGTCCCGTTGACCTCGCTCGCGACCGCGTCCTTATCACGGCGCTCGTCACCGGCCCCGAGCGCCGTACGTTCGTCGACGACTCCAGCGAGCTCCTCGGCGCCGACGCCGCCCGCGACTACCGCGACCGCCTCGAGCGCAACCTCGTCCTCCCCGCCTCGCATCGCGCGTACAACGACCTCCGGCGCCGCAGCGGCGAGTATATCGAAACCCAGGACGGCGACGAGACCGACGTCAACCCGGCCGACATCGACCCGAGCGGCCAGGACCACGTCGCGATGCGCCCCGGCTTCCAGCAGGCCGACGACCGCCAGCATCGCGCGCTCGCCCGGCTCTGGGGTGGCTTCGACGATGACCGCGCCCTCATGGACTGGCTCCACGAGCTCAACGCCGCCACGAACGGCGCCGTCGACGAGGAGCTCCCCGCGCAGGTCGGCCGCGACGAGGTCGCCCGCCAGTTCCTCCTGGACGTCGACGTCGACGACGAATCCCACGCCCGGCGCTACCGCGAGCGGTTCGCGGTCCACACCTTGCTGCCCGCGTTCGTCCGCGGCATCAAGCGCATGAGCGCCGGCGAGCTGGCCCAGCAATCCAAAGACGGCCTCACCTTCGCACAAGGCTAACATGAGCACTCACGACACCAACACGACCACGACCGACACGAACGGCAGCGCCGAGTGGAGCCCGCCCGACGACTACGACTGGGGCGAGGGCACCCGCCAGGGCCGTCGCATCCTCGAGGACGAGGACGTCGACGACGCGCCCGAGTGGTGGACCGATGCCTACGAGATGCGCATGCGCTTCGGTATCCCCGCATTCGACCCCGACGCCCACGACCACGAGGTCTACCCCGACACCCTCATCCACGAGAAACCCGCCGACGAGTGGACGTCGAGCGGTGGAACCAACTGGCTCAAGGTCGGCGAGAAGGGCTGCGGCAAGTCGACGGACAACCTCAACTGGGGCATCCGCCTCATGGACGAGAACGACGAGACCGTCGTCTGGGCGGCCTCACCGCACCGCAGCGAGTGGCTTCCCGTCCGCGACTACGTCACGCTCTGGCTCCCCGCGAACGCCTCTGTGGACGCCTCGTGGGTCTACGACGCCACCGGGCGCGAGCCCGAGGACGTCGACGACATCGCCGACCTCGTCCGCGACGTCCGCTACTACGACGACGTCCTCGAGTGTGCCGAGGCCATCCAGCGCCACCCGAACGGCACGTTCAACGTCGTCTACCCCGACCCGTCCTTCTCCGGGTGCGAGGAGCTCACCGCCGCGTCCTCGAGGACCGGCGAGACGCTCCCGTTCACGCCCGAGTGGCACGCGATGGGCGACGAGGGCGGCACGCCCCTCACGCACTGGTGGGTCGCCTACTGGCTCGCTCGCGTCGACGAGGTCACCAACCGCGACTGGACGAGCGTCATCTACGACGAGTTCCATCACCTGTTTCGGTCAGACACCGAGCAGGACGCACACCGATCGTACCGCAAGATGGTGGTGTGGTGCGAGGCGTTCGACGACTCCCGGCGCGCCCGAGCGAGCTGGTTCGGCGTCATCCACCGCGAGAACAAAGCGCACTGGATGCCGCGCGAGGAGTTCGACGTCCGTATCGATATGCCGGACGGCACACCGAACCCGCGCAGCGGGCAGGCTCGCTCCATCCCGCAGGGGTTCTCGACGGTACCGATGTACGCCGACATCATGTCAGACCGAAAGGTCGGTCGAGCCATCATGTACGACCAGAGCGAGTTTAGCCCGTACGCCTGGACGGACGTGAAGGCCGGTACCGAGAGCGAGGACCGGAAGCTCGTCCTCGAGCTCGGCGAGCCCGACGACGCCGACGACGATCGTGGCGACGACGCCGAGGACGGCCTCCAGTACGATCGGGGCGTCTGGAACCGCTGGCAGCGCAACGACAAGGACCGCCTCTACGTCTCCGACCCCGGCGACGGCTACATCGACCTCACGAACGGCGAGGTCGTCGAGCGCCTGGAGAGCCCGAGCGAGGCGCTCGCGTTCGACGGCACCGAGGTCGTCGACGGCGAGCGCGTCGTCTGGATGGAGGACCTCGGCCGCAGCGAGCGCGTCGTCGTTGCTCGCATCCCCATCCCGAGCATCGGCCTCGAGGGCACGCCCGGCCTTGAGGACGACGACGTCGACGACGATCGTGGCGACGACGTCGACGACGCGGACAATACTGACCGGCCAGCGATCGTAGCCGCGGACAATAGTGACCGCGCCGAGCTCGAGGACGATCGGGACGACGCAGAGACCACGCTCGGGAGCGAGCGCCCGCACGGGGAGGGCCTCGACGAGGACGACCTCGACGTCGACGACGTCGAGAGCGCTGCGGAGGTGATTCGCCGTGGATAGATTCGCGAATCAGCCGACGGCACCGGGGTACCCCCGTCGCCGGCGCTCGCGGCGCGGCGGCCGGCCTCGCTCGCCCTCATACGCGCGCGTATCGAGAGCGAACGCACGGGGGGGCACGCATAAACACGCCTCTGGGCGTTCGCCCCAACGCGCGAGCGCGCCGTCGCTGGCCAACCCCATACGCGGGCGCGGCCTCGCGGCAATCGCACAGGCGCGGCTCCGCGGGGTTCGCGCACCCGAGCGGTTCGCGCGTATCCACGCTCGTGGGTTCGCTCGTGCGCTTCCACGCGGGAACGCTCGTGCGGACGGAGGTGCGTGGACGTGAGCGACCGCAGCCGGGCGCTCGTGCTCGCTCTCGTGCTCGTGACGTCCGTCGTCGCCGGCGCCGGCGTCGCGCCAGCACTCGCCGCCTCGAGCTCGGCGCCGTCGTCCCTCGACGCCTCGAGCGCGACCTCGCCGCCCGACGGCATGACCGTCATCCCCGACGGCAACATCCAGACCGTCCAGCCAGAGAACGGAACGCTCCCGATCGACGCCAGCGACCTCCGCGGCGAGGTCCTCACCACCGACCACCCCGAGACGCTCAACGTCACCGTCACCACGCCCGAGCAAGCCGACGAGCTCGCCGGCGAGAACACGAGCGTCTTCCAGAGCGGACAGGTCGCCATCATCCTCGAGGACCGCGCGAACCACGACGGCCGCCGCATCGCGATGAACGCAAAAGCCCTCGAGACCGCCCTCGGCTACCAGCCCCGCGTCATCCACGGCGCGCACTCCTCGGGCGAGACGTGGCGCTCGGTCGCCACCTACTCGGACGGCTTCATGGAGTTCGGCGTCGAGAAGTTCTCGACGAACACCGTCACGTTCGACGGCACGCTCTCGCTCTCCTCACCGAGCGCGACGAGCGGCAGCACGTACACGTACGACGTGAACGACGTCGACGCCGTCACCGACTACAACGTCTCGGTGACCGGGCAGACCGCCACCGAGTGGGACAACGAAACCGCGCTCCTCGCGAACGGCGAGAGCGGCACTGTCTCGCTCGCCGGGAACGCGCCCCTGCGCGGCCCCGGCACCGACGGCGCGCCCGTCATCGTCCTCGAGGGGCAGCGCTCGACGACGCTCGACTCCTGGACCGGCACCACCGCCAGCGACGACACGATCGTCGTCGACGGCAACCAGCAGCCCGAAGACGAGAACATTACCTTTACCGGGAGCACGTCGACGACGTCCGACTCCGCGAGCGCCACCGCCGCCACGACCGGCCAGACGACGAGCGTCGACGTCAACGGCAACCTCGCACCCACGGACCCGACGGTCACCTTCACCGGCTACAGCACGACGACGGCCGACTCGGTCGCCTTCACGGGAGCGGGGAACGGCGCGAGCAAGAGCATCGACGTCAACGGAAACCTCGCCCCGACCGACGAGAGCGTCAGCTTCACCGGGAACACGCAAACCACGTCTAACGACCACTCCGGTTCTTCCCTCTCGCTGGACGCCAGCGATGGTATCTCAGTGACCGGGAACATCGACCCGACCGGACCCGCGAACAACAACCCCGAGGTCTCCGTGACGGCGAACCAAGGAACCCATCAAAGTTGGGACGGCACCGACGACATTTTCGCTCGTGCGTTCGGTGATTGGACGCCTGAAGCAGAGCTTACTAACGTCCCCGATGGACGACTGTCAGCGGTTTCCTTCAAGACTCGAGACGGTTGTGCAGACCTCGGTCAGATAACCACTGATATTTATGTGGTAGAGGAGGGTGCTGATACTGATTTCAACGACGGGACCAAGGTTGCGGACGGAGCCACTTTCGAGTATCAATCTGGATGGATGACCCTTCAATTCGATACTCCGACTGACGTCTCGTCTAACAACATAGCGGTCAGGTTCGACACGCAAAGCACCGAAAACGGCGGGAGCTGTAACTTCCTAAGCGACGAATCCCCGACCGACACGCGGCATACCTACACGTCGGGCGGGAGTACGTACACGAGCAGCAAACAGGTTGCCATCCGAGTCATCGGCGGGCCGTCGTCGGTCTCGGTCTCCGCGAACGGCGAAAACAGCGCCAGCGCGTCCATCGGTAGCCTCGAACCGGGCGAGACCCAAACGACCGGCTTAAACATCGGCTCCAGCGCGTCATCGCTTACGTTCTCGGGCGGGGCCCTCGGTTCGATAGATTACACCCTCACCAAGACCGACCGGACGGCGACCGAAAACCCGAGCATCGACGTCGACGGCGACGGATCGCCCGACGCCAGTTACTCGGGTATCCTCACCGAGGGCGAGACCGTCACGCGGTCGTTCGACCTTTCGACAACCGACTCCACCGTCGACGTCCAGCTCGCCGACGGCACCGTCGACCTCGACGCCTCATGGACCGAGAACACCGCCACCGAGAACCCGAGCCTCGACGTCGACGGCGACGGCAACAGCGAGGCCTCATATGCGGGCATCCTCAACCAAGGCGAGACCGCCGAGGTCGCCGTCAGCGAGTGGACGACCTCGGTCTCGAGCGTCGAGCTCAACGTCGGCTATCAAGCCGACTACACGCTCGACTGGAACGAACGCACCGCCACCGAGGACGTCGGCGTCGACGTCGACGGCGACGGCTACGACGACGCCAGCGTCGACGGCCTCCTCAAAGAGGGCGAGACCGCCTCGCGGACGCTCGACCTCTCCACGGGGAGCAACACCCTCGGCTGGAGTGGGACCGGCCCGAGCGCCGACTACGAGCTCGAGGCGACCGAGGTCAACGTCACCGAGGACCCCGACGTCGACGTCGACGGCGACGGCACCTACGAGGTCACGCACTCCGGCCTCCTCACCGACGGCGAGACCGTCGAGTACGACGCCAGCGAGGTCACGCGCTCGACCGATGCGCTGGACGTCGTGACGAACGCCGCCGAGGTCCGCGTCACCCTCGAGGTCCAGGAGGTCACCGAGACCGAAGACCCCACCGTCGTCGTGAACGGGAACGCGACCGACTACACCGGCCGCCTCGCGGACGGCGAGACCGCGGACCTCACCACCGACACCGCCTGGGTCCAGGAGGGCACCAACGACGTCGAGATACAGCTCGCCAGTGTCTCCGCCGACGCCCCACAGCCCTCGGTCGGCTTCAACTACAGCCACGGCGCGCAAGCGTCCCAGACCGTCGACTACGAGGCCACCCAGTGGACCGAGCGCTACAGCGTCTCGAAAAACTACGCCTCCTCGACGAGCGGCGCCGAGCTCACCATTCCGTTCACCGGCGAGGTCGTCGAGGTCGGGAACCTCGAGATGCGCACGAACGGCAGCACGTGGAGCGACGTGGAGAGCGCGGACTACTCGCTCGAGAACACCACGCTTACCGTCTCACTCGGCGAGGTCGGCGCGAACACCAGCGTCGACGTCCGCTCGGAGGGCCGGAAGGTCGACGTCCAGAACGGGAGCATCCAGGTGCTCGAGCCGACGACCGACGGCTCGACGCTCGACTCCCGCATCAAGCTCGAGAGCTGGGCGGGCGACTCCGCGATCGTGCTTCCGCACGACGGCGATGAGACGCTCGTGCGCTACTCGAGCAACGAGAGCTGGACGGGCGCGGACTCCCGGCAGGTCATCCAGCACGATGGCGACAGTCGCCTCGAGCTCCCGAACGCGCCGGAGGGTGGCGAGGCGCGCGTCTCAACCATCCCCGTCGAGGTGAACAGCGAGGGCGACGTCGTCCTCGAGGTCGAGGACCCCCGCAGCACCGAACCCCAGTTCGTCGTCTCACCCGGCGACCACGCCGGCGACGAGGTCGCGTTCACCTACCTCGAGGCGAAGGACGGCGCGAGCTACGTACTGTGGTCGGTGACCGACGGGATCGCGCGAGACTCCGGGACCGCCAACTCGCCGATTACGCTCGTCGACGACGACTCCAGCGAGGTGCTCGTCTTCGAGCTCGACGACGACGAGGAGACCGACCCGCTCAGTAGCCCGGCCGACGTCTCCGGCCCCGGCGGCCCCGTCGAACAGGAGTCCAGCGGCGGCAAGACCGTGCTCCTGTTCGCGACGTGGGTCGCCGCGGTCCTCGGTACGTGGTTCGTCGCCCGGAGCCTCGGTCGTGGTCGCGACGACCGCCGCCGCATCGGCATCCCGTTCGCCGGCTCCATCGCCATCCCGCGCCGGAGCAAGACGCTCCCGTTCGGCGTCGCCGTCGGCGGCGGCCTCTTCATCATGGAGAGTCTGAGCGGTGGAGCAATCTCAGCTGGCATCGGGCGAGCAATCTCCGCGTTCGCCATCAGCTCCCGCGAGGTCATCCCCGGCGTCGTTATCATCGTCGTGATCGGCGCCGTCTACATCGTCTACTCGTACTTCAAGCCGCGACCCATCAACCTCGGAGGTGACGGCAATTGACGTTCGCGGCGCCGTTGCTCGTCGGCGGCCTCCTGGAGGCCATCGGCGTGCCGGGGAGCATCGCGGTGCTCGCGACCGGCGTGGTCGCCGTGAAGCACCTGCGCGACGGCCTCACCATCGCGGCAGCCGTCGGCCTCTGGCTGCGCTTCGGCGCCGTCCTCGTGCTCGTGGGGCTCGTCGCGGTCTCCGGCGTCGTTCCGGGGTTCCGTCTCGTCGTCGACCTCGGCGCGATCGCCGACGCGATCGCGTGGTTGCTCGAGAGCGTGGACCGCGGCCTCGAGGCCGCCCGCGGGGTGCTCCCGTCGTGAACCCGCTGGACCTCCACGAGCTGTAGACGGGAGCTCCCGCAGCGGGAGCGCGGTCACTATTGTCCAGTTCGTCGACGTCGACGACGCGGCCACTACTGTCCTCGCGTCCATCGCGACCAGCGATGGATTAGAAAATTATTTTCTATTCGTCGGGAGCGACGCGGACGTCGTCGACGACCTCGACGTCGACGCCCTCGAGGCGCTTGCTGGCAGCCTCGGCGAGTTCCTGGCGCTGCGCGACCGTGAGGTCGTCGCGACCGAGGACGTCCTCGACGAACGCCACGGCGCCGGTGACGTCCTCGCAGGCGTACGCCACGGCGTCGCTGCGGTTCGCATCGTAGTACCGCGAGGCCGCCTCTATCGCGTCGTATCGCCACTCATTGCCGTCGCCGGTGCGGATGCGGACGCTTCCCGGTATCTCGCTGGTGCGGGTCATGCTCGTGTTCACGAGCGCCTGACGGTAGTTCTCTGCGGTGACAAAAGCTTGTGAGATATATAAAGAAAGTCGCGAACCGTGTTCGTCGACGAGCTCGGCGCCGGCCCGATCGGGGCGCTACCCCCGCGCTCGTGAACACGACGGTTGGCCTCGAGCCCAGACTCGTGTTCATATTCGGTCGAGCCGGTCTCTCGACGTGCGACCCCCTGGGTTGTCGTATAGCTTAGTCCGATTCTGTATTTAGAACCCAATGAACAACAAGCACGGACCAGTAAACTCTGCCAAGAATATCTTCGTAGGTCGAAATAGTGGCGTCCTGAGCGATTACGGGGATTATAGCGTGGGCTACCATCATAGATATCACTAATCGGTTTCCTGCATCTGTTATCATCTCTTCTAAAAGTAGTGACAACGTCTGACTAGTAAATATAATCTGTTCAGGGACAGAGACCTCTGTGCCCTCAGAAGTATTATTTAACTCCTGGAATTCTTCAAAAGCTGGTTCGTAATCAGAATTTTCCAGATACTGCTTATAGTTTTCATTCGAAAGTGCGTCTTCAATCAGGTGCTCCGCCTCGTCCAGTTGTTCGTCAGAGAGATTCTCTACCTCAATCTGAAGTTCAGAAACGTCTTGAGTTATCTTCTGCAGTTGCTCATCCAATTCCTCCATATTATATCCAACTGAAGGACCCATAGCCCCAACCAATAATCGAGTTATCATAAATCATCCGCTGGAGAAACCCGACGGGCCAAGTTGGTCTCTTTGAAGTTATCTAAAACCCCAACAGAAACCATGGTTTGTTGTACGCTTTCTTGCGGTTTCACACCCCTTCTCTGTATTTCCCCTCCTCAGACAAAGAGGGAAGAAAATAGAAATGGAGTTGTGATTTATGAAACCGACAGAGAACCGCTGAACTACCGGTTTCAGACTTATGGTAAGGTATCGAACAGTTTTCCGAGCCGGTTCTTCGTACTTCACGTATACTGTATAGAAGCAACCAAATACTATGCCTGGAGCTCTCTCTGATGTAGATAGGCTCCCGAAGGGAGCCGTTGAGATTTTTGCGCTAGCAAAAATCGACCCCAGTTCATACTCATCCTGCCCGCGCGGCGGCCGGTTCGGGGGGTGGTCCGGCGCCGATCTCGAGCTCGCGGCGCCGGTTCGCGGGAGAAACAGCAGTTCAGCAACAACTACGCCCGAAAACAAGCATCAGAGGATAGAGCAGCCGCTGGGGTCCACCCGCTACGAGGCGGGCTATCGAGGGGCTACGTCAGGCTGCGCCGATCGCTTTCCCTGGAGGCGTCCCGAAGGGGACGAGTTCGTCCGGGTACTCGCGGTGTGCGGCGAGCGCGTCGGCGGCGAAGGGTGCCTGGTCGAGCCACTCGTCGTCGTCCAGGAGGCCGCGCTCGCGGGCTTCCTCCAGGGGAACGAGCGTGCCGTCGCAGGTCTCGTCGCCGTCGTCGTCGTCGTGCTGGTCGTCGCCGTGGTCGTGGTCGCAGTCGCCGTCGCACTCCTCGTCGTCGACGACGTCGTCCTGACGGAGCGGTCGCGACCGGAGGTCCTCACTCGAGCTCGCATAGTCGAAGGGGTCCGTCGCGAGGTCGGGGACCGAGCCGGCGGCGCCGGTGAGTCGGTTCCCGTCCGAGTCGGTCACGGTGACGTCGTAGCCACCGCCGCTGCTCGAGGACGTCGACACGCGGATGGTGCCCTCGCTCACGTGCGCCAGTACGGTATCGGTCTCGACGTCGACGGGCTCGTCCTGTGGCCAGATCTCGTCGACGATCTTCCGGGCGAGCTCGTCCGGGTCCGACACCGCGGGCATCGTGGCCCCGCAGTCCGTCGTTCCCGACCTGAGGCCGAGGATGCGCGGGGCGTGCTTCCTGATGACGGCGTCGCTCCAGTCGAGGTCGTGGTCGCGGCTCGCGAAGGTGTCGCTGGAGCGGATGGCGTCGCCCTTGTACGCGCCGACCTCCCAGACCTTGCTCTGGTTGTGGCCGTTTTCGCGGACCTCGATGTCGGCGTGCGAGAGCGAGTACATGAGCGCCCGCGCCATGGCGCCGTCGTTCGGGAGGCTCTTGCCGTCGTCGTCTTCGATGCGGTGGATGACCCAGCCGGTCGCCTCTTCGACGTCGGCGGAGAGGTCGCGAGTCTTCAGCTCGTCGCCGACGACGATGCAGTGGTAGTGGGGCTTCCAGGCGAGGTCCTCGCGGACGTCGGTGACCCACTTCCGGTCGGAGTTCAGTCGCTGCTTCCAGGCGCCGCGATCGTCGTGCTCGGACTGGATGGAACCGTCGGGGTTCGAGCCACGGAACGAGTGTCGGATGAGGACGCCCTGGCAGCGGAGTTCCTCGAGGATGGACTTCACGACCTCGCGGGTCTTCTCCTGGGCTTCCTCCATCGTGAGGCCGGCTGCGGCGAGATCGTAGTACCACGACAGCGGCGCGCTGATGACGGCGTGGTGCTCGAACTGGTTCACGTGACTGGGCGAGCGCTTGTACTTCTCCTTGCGGACGCGGCGGACCTTCGCGCTCTTCTTGATGGCGGCGTCTCGGACCCACGCGACCCCGCAACGTGCGCAGACGCTCATCGAACACGTGGAGCCGAACTCGACGGTGTTCGCGCAGTCAGAGCAGACGAACGGGTGTGGGTTCCCGCAATCTTCGCGAGCGTTCTCCCCGCGTCCCTGCGGTCCAAAGCCCGGCAGGAGCGCCTCCTGTTTTCGCGCTATCTCACGGGCGTTCTCCTCGAACTTGTCGCGGACCCAGAGCCGATGCTCTGGGTTGTTCCACTGTAGGGACCGGGCGTTGTTCCGTTCATGTTCGATGCCGACGCTAGCGAGCTTCCGGTTCACCGCCTGGACGATCTTCCGCGGAGTCGCCCGGCTCCCGCTCTCGGGATGGTCCCATCCCGTCACGAGCCACCACCCCGAACCGCGGTCTGAGAACCGGGGTTTGCACGGGAGAACGGGAGACTGCGAGGGGGTGCGTTACGATATTGCCTTGTATCGCGAGTTTCGGCCGAATCGTAGAATCGGAATACTGCTGTCTGTTGTCGCCTGAGGCCGGTGAGCGCCCGGGACTGGAAAAGCCCCGAAACGTCACAGAACTGAAATGGGCGCTGCAGGATTTGAACCCGCGACAGCTTGGTCCGAAGCCAAGCACTCTGTCCAGACTGAGCTAAGCGCCCTGTGTATTCTCCTGAATTGACTCGGGTGTTTAAATGATGTGGTTTCGGGGTGGAATCGGGTGGCTTTTTGCCGGGTGCGGGGGTGGGTCTGGTGTATGTCGAGTGTGGGCGCGACCGTGCGTGGGTTGGTGGAGATGACGCGGCCGTCGAACTCGGTGGCGGCGGGCGTGTTGACGTTCGTCGGTGCGTTCGTCGCTGGTGGGGTCGGGTCGGCGCCGGTGGCGACGGCTGCGGCGGTCGCGGCGACGGTGTTCGCGACGGCGGCGGGGATGGCGATCAACGACTACTTCGACCGAGACATCGATGCGGTGAATCGGCCGACGCGGCCGATTCCGCGCGGTGCGGTGAGTGCGCGCGGGGCGCTGGCGTGGAGTGGAGTGTTGTTCGCGGGAGCGGTGGCGTGTGCGCTGGCGTTGCCGGTGCTCGCGCTCGCGATCGCGGTCATGAACTTGCTGGCGCTGGTGGCGTACACGGAGTGGTTCAAGGGCCTGCCCGGGGTGGGGAACGTGGTGGTGGCGTACCTCGGCGGGAGCACGTTCCTGTTCGGCGGGGCGGCCGTCGGGGCGCCGCTGGCGCCGGCTGTACTGTTCGTGCTCGCGGCGCTGTCGACGGCGAGCCGGGAGGTCATCAAGGACGTCGAGGACGTGGCGGGGGACCGCGAGGAGGGCTTGAACACGCTCCCGATCGCGATCGGCGAGCGGCGGGCGCTGCACGTCGCGTCGGCGGCGCTCGTGGTGGCGGTGATTGCGAGTCCCCTCCCTTACGTGTTCGGGACGTTCGGGCTCGCGTACCTGGTCGTGGTGGTGCCGGCCGTTGCGGTGATGCTGTACGCGGCCTACGAGTCCTATGGGGACGCGAGCGCGGGCCAGGCGCACTTGAAGTACGCGCAGTTCGCGGCGGTCGTGGCGTTCCTCGCCGGACGAATCGTCCCGGTGGGATCGCTCGCACTCCCGTGAGGGTGCCGTCGCGCATTCGTGGGCGTCGACGACGCCCCAATCAAAACTTCTATATGCTGCATACTGCATTCTCCTATCAACCAGGGCGCCGGTGGGTGACAGTCGTGCGGGCGGCGTCTGCGACGAGGATTCGACATGTACGAGCTCCCAGACGAACTGTCTGACGCGTCACTGCAGGCTGGCACGAACCTCCTGATTGCTGGCCCCCCACTGACGGGTAAGCGCGACATCGCGTTCGAGATCCTGGCGACGGGGTCGCGTGCCGGCGAGGGCTCGATCGTGGTGACGACGAAGGACGACGCGGAGAAGGTCCTCGAGGAGTACGCTGGGTACGTCGAGGACGTCGCGGAGTTCGACATCGGCGTGGTGGATTGCGTGACGAAGCAACGCGGTGTCGGGAACGTCCGGGACGACCCGCGCGTGAAGTACGCGTCGTCGCCCGTGGACATGACGGGAATCGGGATCAAGCTCTCGGAGTTCCTCGAGGAGTTCTATCAGGTCCGCGGGCACGAGCGAAACCGCATCCTCATGCACTCGGTGTCGACGCTGTTGATGTACTCGGACCTCCAGACGGTGTTCCGGTTCATGCACGTGTTCACGGGGCGCGTGCAGAGCGCGGACGCGCTGGGCGTGTACGTGATCGACTCGACGGCGCACGACGACCAGACGATGAACACGCTCAAGCAACTGTTCGACGCGGTCGTCGAGGTGACCGACGAGGGCGACGGCGAGACGTCGATCGAGACGGCCGGGTTCCCGACCGCGTAGGGACGCGTCGTAGGGACGCGTCGTCGACTCGCTGGCGTTGGGGCGCATCGTGGGGTCGCTGGTCGTTTGGGCGCTGGCGTTGGTGTTCGACGGCGGTATCCTTTTGCGGTCTCTCGACGTCGGTTCTCGTATGGCTGCCGCCACGGATTCGGAGTTGCGCGAGGTACTGGACGCGGAGACGATCGCGGTCGTTGGGTGTTCGTCGACGCCAGGGAAGGCCGCGCACGACGTGCCGAAGTACCTCCTGGAGCACGGGTACGACGTGATCCCCGTGAATCCATATGCGGAGGAGGTGTTTGGGATCGAGGCGGTGGATTCGCTCGCTGACGTCGACGCGCGCGTTGACGTGGTGGACGTGTTCCGGCCGAGCGACGAGGTGCCGGGGATCGTCGACGAGGTGCTGGCGCGCGAGGACGTCGACGCCGTGTGGCTCCAGCTCGGTATCAGTCACGACGAGGCCGGGACGCGCGTCGAGGAGTCCGGGCGGGCGTTCGTACAGGACACGTGTATCAAGGTCGAGCACTCGCGGCTCGTCGCCTGATAGAGAGAGTACTGCTTCGTTCGACGGGACGGCGGGACGAGACTAGCGAACGGAACTGCGGGCTGGCGGCGGTTAGCCTTCCCACTCCTCGTAGTCGCGGTAGACGCCCTTCGAGAGGTAGCGTTCGCTGGAGTCCGCGAACACGGTGACGACGGCGTCGTGGGGGGCGTCGATCTCGCCGGTGGCGATGCGGTCTGCGATCTCGCGTGCGGCGAGGGAGTTCGCGGCCGACGAGGACGCGACGAGGTGGCCTTCTTCGGCGGCGAGACGCTGCATCTCCGCGTGGACTGCGCGGTCGTCGTACGAGAGGAGTTCGTCGACGACGTCGGGGTCGAACAGCTCGTTCGTGTCGGGATCGTGCGTCCCGATGCCTTCGATCTTGTACTCGGCCTCTTCGGGGTCGTCGCCGAAGAACGCGGCGTACATCGAGCCGCGTGGTTCGACGGCAACGACGACGACGTCGTCGTCGTGCTCGCGGAGGTACTTCGCCGTCCCCATGAGGGTGCCGGCGGTCCCGCAGCCGGCGACGACGGCGCCGACGTCGCCGTCGAGCGCGTCGTGGACCTCCGGGCCGGTGGTCTCGTAGTGCGCTTCGACGTTCAGTGGGTTCTGGAACTGCTGGGGGACGACCGCGTCGTCGAGTTCGTCCGCGAGCTGGTGCGCGCGGTCGATCGCGCCACCCATGCCGTCCTCGGTCGGCGTGTTGATGACTTCGGCGCCGAGGGCGCGCATGAGCTGTTGCTTCTCGACGCTGAAGCGCTCGGGGACGACGAACATCGCGGTGACGTCCAGTTGCGTGGCGGCGACCGCGAACCCGATGCCGGTGTTCCCGGCGGTCGGTTCGATGACGGTCCCGCCAGGCTCGAGGTCGCCGCGGTCGAGCATCGCCTCGAGCATGTACTTCCCGATGCGGTCCTTGATGCTCGCGCCGGGATTGAACGACTCCAGTTTCGCGTACACGTCGACGTCCTCGGGCGACGCCTGCACGCGGACGAGCGGGGTCTCGCCGACCGTCTCGTTGACGGACGCGAGCGGTTCGCGGTGCGTGGTCATCGAGTTGGCAAACGTTGCCGGCAGTGTTATGTCCTTCCGTTCGACGACGGCCGGGCGGTCGGTCCTTCGTCGGTCGCTCAGTTGGACGGCCGCCGAGTCGAGGAGTCAGGCGTCGCTGGCGTCGCCGTCGCTCGCGGCCGCGGGCGCGTCGTCAGCGCCGTCTGCTGGCTCGCCCGCGCCGTCTGCTGGCTCGCCCGCGCCGTCCCCTGCGTGGTCGCTCGCGTCCATCTCATCGCCGTCGTCGCTGGCGGTTTCGACGCCGGTTTCGGACGCGGTAGTTCCATCGTCGGCGTCTTCGATGGCGGCCTCGGCGACGACGGCGTCGACGTCCAGGCCCTGTTCCTCTGCGATGGCCTCGATGACGACGCGCTGGTGCTCGAGTGTGTCCTCGAGTTCGCCCACGCGCTCCTGGGTGTCCTCGACGGTCCCCTCCACGCTGAGCACGCGCTCGTGGACTTCCTTCAGTTTCACGTAGAGCTGTTCGGCGCGGTCGGCGAGCGTCTGGATCTTCTTCGCGGTCGAACCGAGTCCCATGGTCGAGCGCAGGCGAGCCATCCAGTAGTGCCTTCCCCTTCGACCGGCCGAAACCGGGGGTCGTTCGTCGTTGAGCGGACAGCGAGGTACTTAACGGAGTGCGGTCCGCAGTGGGGGGTATGGTCGATGTGCAAACGCCGGCGTCGGTCGGCGTCGTGTCGGCGGCCACGTACGCGGCCGCGATGGTCGTGCCGTACGTCGCCGGTGGCGTCCCGGGTGGGGCCGTGGAGACGTACTACACCGAGTTCGGGATCGTGGGCCCGCCGTACGTCGCCGTGCTCGCGCTCGTCTGCCTCGTCGTTCTCGGCGCCGGGCGTGCGGGGCGGACGGCGCCGGACGTCGCGGCGGGCGTCGCGCTCGTCCTCGGGTTCGTCGTGACGCTCCTCACGGCGACGTGGGCGTTCGGCGGCGTCGGCGAACTCGTCGGGAGCCTGTCGACGGCGGCGTGGCTCGCGTACCATCGCTGGGTGCTCCTCGCCGCCGCGCTCGGACTCCTCGGGAGTTCGCTCTGGTTCGCGGACGCGATCGGCGTCCTCCGGGTGCGTCCCGAACCGGCGTCCTGATGCGACCCGAACTGGCGTCCTGACGCCCGTCGAGGGTGCGGTTCTCCTGCATCGACCGCGGCGCCGCCCCGCGAATCGTCCGGGAGTCGAAAGGCACTTACCGGGCAACCCGCTATCTCGGAGTGGACTAGGTCGGGCAGTTAGGCCCTGCTCGCCACCCCCACTATGGTCTTCAGGGGGGACCGAACCCCTGGTGCGTCCGGACAGACCCGGACGGGCCTCGGGAGCCGACGTGGAAGCCTCGTCCGTCGGGGATGGCGGTCGTCGGGCGTCGTCCGCAGGGACGGCGTCCCCGACGTTAGTCGGTGGTAATGGGTCAGGCACGGAAGTGAGCAGCCCACCGCCGGACAGCGATCGCTCGCCGGGTCGCGGGGTGGAGGAGGCAACCGGGATCCCCCGTCCGGGAACGCCGGGCCAACCAGCCCGTCCGCATTCATACCGTCTTCACGATCCGTCAGCGACCGCGTTCGCCGTCGTCGCGGCGGTTCGTGGTCGCGACGGCGTTTATTCTCGTCGCGGCGGGTCGTGGTCGCGACGGCGTGCGCCGTCGGGTCGACGTTGGATTCGAAAGCGAGAGCGGCTGCGCACGCAGGGATGCGAAGGTGCTTTGGGATGGCGTGCGTTCGTGGATGCGTGCGCGACCTCGACGATATCGACATGGAGATCCTGGAGTTGCTCGCGGACGACGCGAGACGCCCGTTCAGTGACATCGGCGATGTCGTCGGTCGGTCCGGGCCGGCGGTGTCCGAGCGCGTGTCCAAGCTCGAGGAGGCCGGCGTCCTGCGTGGGTTCACGGTGGACGTGGACCGCTCGCAGTTGCGCGATGGCGTACCCGTGCTCGTGGAGTTATCGGTCGCGTCCCAGCGACGGGAGCCGGTGAAGGACGCGCTCCGAGCGACGGACGCGGTCGAGCACCTGTTCACGACCGCGAGCGGCGACGTCGTCGTGCAGGCGTCGCTCCCGAACGCGGACGCGTACCGGTGGGTGGAGGACGTCCTCGACCCGAGCGACGCCTCGGTCGTCGACGTGACGTTGCTCGCCGAGGTGGAGTGGACCCAGTCCGTGGGCGCGACGGACTTCGCGGTGTCGTGCGCGGAGTGCGGGAACACCGTGACGAGCGAGGGATCGAGTGCGACCCTCGGCGAAGAGACGTATCGGTTCTGCTGCGAATCCTGCGAGGGCGCGTTCCGCGACCGCTACGATCGATTCAGCGACGAGTGAGCGCGGACCAGCTGGACGGGGGTCCGACGGCATCCGTCCTCGGTGGGGCTGTCCGCGACGACGACGTAGTCCGGGGATTTCGTGTGCGTTTCCCCTATTTTCCCCGGGTTTCGAAATTAGGCAGTGGTAATAGTGGGTTCGTCGTACACGATTGGAGAGACTTATGACCGTGGATGCCTTCGGGACGAGTAGACAATCGATGGCCTCGACAACAGCGACCCTCCACTCAGAGTCACGAGAGAGCGTGAGCATGGCCGTCGTTCACGCCGTCGCCGACGAGAAGGACGTCTCGCCCGTCGACGTCGACCCGCTGTACGAAGTGGTCGATCCCGATGCGCTGAACCGCTTCGTCGGTAGCCTGTCGTCGACGCCGCCCGAGGACCCCGGGTGCGTCTCGTTCCCCTACGCCGGGTGCGACGTGACGGTGTTCGCCGACGAGACCGTCTCCGTCTCCACACGGGACTGAGAGGCCCTCGCTGGCGCCCCGTTCGCCGACAGGTTTCGTTCCGGGCGACCGTCAGCCGGCGACTTCCTTGCCAGGCGACCGCCAGTCGACCACTCACTTTGCATTCGTAAGTTCGACGGTCGATCGACGCCGGGGGCGCGAAGCACAAACCGGTTGAAGGTCCATCCCCTACGTACTACCATGAGCGAGCGAAGCGTCCACGTCGACGTCGTGGGGATGTCCTGTGCGAACTGCTCGGACACCGTGACCGAGGCGGTCGAAGGAGTCGACGGCGTTCGGGAAGCGTCAGTGAACTTCGCGACCGACGACGCCGCCGTCACGTACGACCCCGAGCGAACGTCGCTCGCGGCGGTGTTCGACGCGATCGAGTCCGCGGGCTACGAGCCGGTCGTCGAGACAGTCACCGTCGCGGTGACGGACATGTCCTGTGCGAACTGCGCGGACACCATCGACGAGCGCCTGCGCGAGGTGGACGGCGTCGTCGACGCCGACGTGAACTTCGCGACCGACGAGGCCACCGTCACGTACGCGCCCGGCGTCGTCGACCGCGAGCATATCCACGAGGCCATCGAGGCGGCCGGGTACACGCCCGTCCGCGACGACGAGGAGAGCGACGCGGAGCGCGGCGGGCGCGAGGAGTCCGCCGCCGACGTCGCCCGCCGCGAGGAGATCGAGCGCCAGAAGCGCCTCACCATCTTCGGCGCCGTCCTCTCCGTTCCGTTGCTCGGGATGCTCGCCGCGCACCTGTTCGCTCCCGACCTCCTCCCCGACACCATCCCCGGCCTCGGCATCCAGTTCGAGTGGATCGGGTTCGCGCTCGCGACCCCCGTTCAGTACGCGCTCGGCAAGGAGTTCTACGAGAACTCCTGGACCGCCCTCGCGAAGAACCGGACCGCGAACATGGACGTCCTCATCGCGCTCGGCTCCACGACCGCGTACGGCTACTCCGTCGCGCGCCTGCTCGGGTTCCCCGGCGCCGGCTACTACTTCGACACCGCTGCGCTCATCCTCGTGTTCATCACGCTCGGGAACTACCTCGAGGCGCGCTCGAAGGGGCAGGCCGGCGACGCGCTCCGGGAACTCCTCCAGATGGAAGCCGACACCGCGACGCTCGTCCGCGACGACGGCAACGAGGAGGAGGTGCCCGTCGACGAGGTCGAAGTCGGCGACCGCATGAAGGTCAAGCCCGGCGAGCAGGTCCCGACCGACGGCGTCGTCGTCGACGGCCAGAGCGCGGTCGACGAGTCCATGGTCACCGGCGAATCCGTGCCCGTCTCGAAGGAACCCGGCGACGAGGTCGTCGGGTCGACGATCAACGAGAACGGCGTGCTCGTGGTCGAGGCGACGAAGGTCGGCGCCGACACCGCCATCCAGCAGATCGTGCAGACCGTCAAGGACGCGCAGTCCCGCCAGCCCGAGATCCAGAACGTCGCCGACCGCATCAGCGCGTACTTCGTCCCCGCCGTCATCGCGAACGCGCTCCTCTGGGCGGTCGTCTGGGGGGTCGCGCCGCAGTTCATGACGGACCTCGTCGGCGGCCTGCTCCCGTGGGGACTCGTCGGCGGCGGCCCGCTCGAGAGCGCCGGCGGGGCCGCGGGCGTCGGCGTCCTCGAGTTCGCGGTCGTCGTGTTCGCGTCCTCGGTCCTCATCGCGTGCCCGTGCGCGCTCGGCCTGGCGACCCCGGCCGCGACGATGGTCGGCACCAGCATCGGCGCCCGCAACGGCGTCCTCTTCAAAGGTGGGGACGTCCTCGAGCGCGTCAAGGACACGGACGCGGTCGTCTTCGACAAGACCGGCACGCTCACCGAAGGCGAGATGGAGCTCACCGACGTCGTCGCGCTCGACGCCGCAGGCGTCGAGACGGACGGCGGCGAACCCGCGGCCGACGGCGGCGCCGTAGAGACCACGGCCGAGGACCGCTTCGACGCCGACGAACTCCTCCGGCTCGCCGCGAGCGCGGAGTCCGCGAGCAGTCACCCGCTCGCGGACGCCATCGTCGACGGCGCGCACGAACGCGGCATCGACGTCGTCGACCCCGAGGAGTTCGAGAACGTCGCCGGGAAGGGCATCCGGGCGACCGTCGACGGCCGCGACGTCCTCGTCGGGAACCCGACGCTCCTGCGCGAACGCGACGTCGACCCCTCGCCCGCAGACGCCGACCGCGAACGCCTCGAGTCCGACGGGAAGACCGCGATGCTCGTCGCCGTCGACGGCCGCGTCGTCGGCGTGCTCGCCGACGCCGACACCGTCAAGGAGTCCTCGAAGGCCGCCGTCGCCGCGCTCCGCGACCGCGGTCTCGACGTCCACATGATCACGGGCGACAACGAACGCACCGCGCGCGCGGTCGCCGAGGCGGTCGGCATCGATCCCGAGAACGTCCGCGCCAGCGTCCTCCCGGAGGACAAGGCCGACGCCGTCGACGCCATCCAGGACGACGGCACGCGAGCGATGATGGTCGGCGACGGCGTCAACGACGCCCCCGCGCTCGCGACCGCGTTCGTCGGCGTCGCCATCGGCTCCGGAACCGACGTCGCGATCGAGGCCGCCGACGTCACCCTCATGCGCGACGACCCCATGGACGTCCTCAAGGCGATCCGCGTCAGCGAGGGTAGCCTCTCGAAGATCAAGCAGAACCTCTTCTGGGCGCTCGGGTACAACACCGCGATGATACCCCTCGCATCGCTCGGGTTCCTCCAGCCCGTGCTCGCCGCCGCCGCGATGGCGCTGTCCTCGGTGAGCGTCCTCGCGAACAGCCTCCTCTTCCGCCGGTACAGCCCGGACGAGGACTACGAACTCCTCGGCGGCCTCCGACCCTGACACCATGCGACGCAACACCGCCATCGTCGTTGCCGTCTCCGTGCTCGCCCTCGTCGTGCTGTTCGCAGTCCCAGTGCTCGCGTTCCTCCTCGGGTTCGGAACCATGGGGATGCCGATGGGCGGCTGGACGTGGGGGACGGTCATGCACGACGGCTGGTTCGGCGGGAACGCACCCATCTGGTTCGCGCTCCTGGGCGTCCTCTCCCAGCTCGCGTTCTTCGCCGTCCTCGCCGGCGGCGTCTACCTCCTCTACCGCGCCGTCACCCGTGATCGGACCGACCCCGCACTCGAAGAACTCAGAGCGGCGTACGCCCGCGGCGACGTCGACGACGACGAGTACGAACGCCGACGGAATCGACTCGAAGAAGACCGCTGACCGACCGGCAGAAGGAGAATCGGACCGCAATCCGACCGATCAGTCGTCCGCGGCCGTCACGACTTCCTCCGACAGATCGATCGCGCCCGACAGCTCGCGGTTCGGGTACGGGATGTCGATGCCCGCCTCGTCGAACCCCTCCTTGACCGCCTGCACGTACTCGCCGCGCGTCGCCACGAAGTCCGACCGCGACGGATCCGCGATCCACACGCGCGACGTCAGCCCGACCGACGAATCGCCGAGTTCCGTCAGGCGAACCGACGGCGCCGGATCCTCCAGTATGCCCTCGTGTGAGACGGCCTCCTCGACGATGATGTCCGTCGCCGCGTCGATGTCGTCGTCGTACCCGATCCCGAACAGGACCTGCATCCGGAGCTTGTCCTTCGCGACCGGATTCTTGATGACGTCCGCCGTCAACTGCGAGTTCGGGACCGTGAGGAGCTCGTTGTCGAACGTCCGCACGCGGGTCACGCGGAGACTGATGTCCTCCACCACGCCCGAGTTCCCGTCCCACTCGATCCAGTCACCGATGCGGAACGGCTTGTCCGTGAAGATGAAGATCCCGGCAACGAAGTTCGAGAGCACGTCCTGCATCGCGAACCCGATCGCAAGCGTCGCCGCCGCACCGATCGTCGCGATCGCCGTCAAGATACTCCCCAGGCCCGCGAACGCGAACGCGATACCGATCGCCGCGAAGTACACCACGAACGACACCAGCTTCTTCAACGGCACCTTCGCGTGCCGGTCCAGACCGCGCCGATCGAGGAGTCGATCCACGAGCGGCAACACGACCACGCGACCGAGCAAGACAACCCCCACGAACGCCACGACGAACAGCGACATCTTCGCGAGCGTCTCCGCGAACGGAACCCCGAGGTCGCTGTAGGCCCTCGCCAACCCGGACAACTCGGCCTGACCCTGCAAGATCACTTGTGGAACACCCCGGTGTTCCCACGCGTCTCCACGACGTCCGAGCCCGTCACCTCCGCGAGCTCCTCCGCGAGTTCCTCCGTTGACGTTCCACCACGAGCCGCCCGCAGGAACTTCACCTTCACCAGATTGCGTGCCGCCAGCTGGTCGTTCAACTCGTCGATTACCGCCTCGATGCCCGCCTTCCCGACCCAGACGGTCACGTCCAGGTCGTGTGCCTCCTTCCGCAACTCCTGTTCGTCCATAATCGTCTGCAAGCATAAGCACGGCCGCCTTTTAAACCCTTAGCACAACCAGCGAGCGTCTCGCCCGCACGGACGCCGAACCGCAGCCGATCAGTCCCCGTACGGGTACCGGGCTTGCTCACCGCAGTCGCACGTCACGACCACGTGCCCCGAACGCGTCCGGACGCGCGCGTTCCGCCCCGGGCGCAAGTACGCGTCGCAGGCGTCACACGCGAACCGACGGAAGTCCCGCGGCAACGACAACCGCTGACGCTCCGCGATCCGGCGCGCCAACCGCACGTACGACCGCGCGCGGTCGTCCTCGCCCGCGATCGTCGCCGACCGCGCCAGCGCCTGCAACCGCTCGATGCGTTCCTCGGCGACGCTCATACCACGCCTAGCGCACTCGCCCGATTAAACGTTCCCTCATCCGGACAGCACCGACATCGACTCCGGGAGGCGATCCGGACAGCACCGACATCGACTCCGGTGAGGCGATCCGGACAGCACCGACCGCGACCCGAGCGAGCCAATTCGGACACCACCGACTACGACACCAGCGAAACAATCCGGAAAGATTACACGCGTCTGCCGACCAGCGAGCACCAACGAATGCGCGTTCTCAATCACCTCGAGCTCGAATCCAGGCTCCATCGCTCCGGCATGGGCACCGCCGCCGCCCAGCAGCGTAAGGCGCTCGCCGCCGCCGACGCCGACGTCGACGTCGTCACCACGCCCTGGCGCGACGGCAACCCCCTCGACGCCACCTTCGCCAACCTCGCGTTCGAAGAACCGTTCTTCGAAGAGTACGACGTCGCGCACCTCAACATGGCCGGCCCCATCAGTCTCGCCCTCGCCCGGCACGCCAAAGCGAACGACGTCCCGCTCGTGCTGCACACGCACGTCACCGCCGAGGACTTCCGGGACTCCTTCCGATTCTCGAACGCCATCGCCCCCGGACTCAAAGCCTACCTCAAGCGGTTCTACTCGCAGGCCGACCTCGTCCTCTGCCCGAGCGAATACACGAAAGGCGTCCTCGAGGACTACCCCGTCGACGCCCCCATCCAGCCGGTGACGAACGGCATCGACGTCGAGAGCCTCGACGGCCACGAACGCTTCCGCGACCAGACCCGCGAGCGCTACGACCTCGACGGCACCGTCGCCTTCGCCGTCGGGAACGTCTTCGAACGCAAGGGCGTCACCACGTTCTGCGAGCTCGCGCAAGCGACCGAGCTGGAGTTCGCGTGGTTCGGGCACTACGACGAGGGCCCCCAAGCGAGCAAGACCACCCGCAAGTGGACCGAGAACCCACCGGAGAACGTCACGTTCACCGGCTGGGTCGACGACAAGCGCATGGCGTTCGGCGCCGGCGACGTCTTCTGCTTCCCCGCGAAAGTAGAGAACCAGGGACTCGTCGTCCTCGAAGCCATGAGCTGCGGGAAGGCGTGCGTCCTCCGGGACATCCCCGTCTTCCGCGAGTACTTCACCGACGGCGAAGACGCCATCCTCTGCGACTCGTTCGACGAGTTCGTCGACGCCCTCGAACGCCTCGACGACGACCCCGCCCTCCGCGAACGCCTCGGCGCGAACGCCAGAGAGACAGTCAAGGAGCACGCACTCGACCGCGTCGGGAACGAACTCGTCGACGCCTACCGACGCGTCCTCGCGAACTGAGAACGCACGCGACGCCAATCGAACAGCACGCGTCGTATCGAAGCCACTAAGCCACCGAACGCACACTCGCCAACAATGACACGGGTCGCCGCCTTCACCGACACCTACCTCCCCACGGTGAACGGCGTCACGTACACCATCGAAGCCTGGCGCGACCACTGGAACGACGACCACGGCCGCATGGACGTCGTCTACCCGGGCACCACCGAGTACACCCCGCGATCGCGCGAGCACCCCGTCCGCTCGCTCCCGTTCCCGTTCTACGACGGCGTCCGCGTCGGCGCCCCCAGCATCCCCGACACCGTCCCGAACGCCGACGTCGTCCACGCCCACACCGCCTTCGGCCTCGGACTCGCCGCCCGCCGGTACGCCCGCAAACGCGACCTCCCCCTCGTCGCCTCCTACCACACGCCCACCGCCGAGTACGCCGAGTACATCACGTCGCGCGACCGCGTCCTCGCCAGCATCTCCACCGCCAGCGAAGCCTACGAACGCTGGTACTACGACCGCACCGACCTCGTCCTCGCCCCGAGCGAACCCACGAAACGCCACCTCGTCGACGACCTCGAGATCACCACGCCCGTCCGCGTCGTCCCGAACGGCATCGACACCGACCGCTTCCAGCCAGTCGACGGCGACGCCTTCCGCGAGCGATACGACCTCGAAGGCCCACTGGTCGGCTACACCGGCCGCCACGGCTTCGAGAAACGCCTCGGCGACGTCCTCGACGCCACCGACGGCATGGACGACGTCACCGTCGTCTTCGGCGGCGACGGCCCCGCCCGCGAACGCCTCGAAGCACGCGCCCGACGCGCCGACGTCGACGTCCGCTTCCTGGGGTTCCTCGACCGCGAAGAACTCTCCGCGTTCTACAGCGCACTCGACGTCTTCGCATTCCCCTCCCCCGTCGAAACCCAGGGGCTCGTCGCGCTCGAAGCGAACGCCTGCGGCACCCCCGTCGCAGGCGTCGACGCCGGCGCGCTCGCCGACACCATCGACGACGGCACCACCGGCTACCACTACGACCCCGGCGACATCGACGGATTCGGGGACGCCATCGAGCGCGCGCTCGCCGAGCACGACAGACTCGCCGAGAACTGCCTCGACAGGCGCGACTCCATCAGCATCGACACCGCCGTCGACGAACTCGAACGCCACTACGACGCCGTCCAATAGCACGCCGTCGGCGCGAACGACACCCCCCACCGCGAGCACTCGCACCGCAACCCCCAGCGCCAGCAACGACACCGACATCTGTACCCACGAGAGGAACCCACACGCCACGATAGCTACCGCTATTCGTTACTCTATCACGGAGAACGCGACCGCGACCAGCCTCAGTCGTCCTCGAGCGCGTCAGCGATCCGCTTCAGCGCACGCGTCTGATCGCGCATCTCGTCACGCATCTGCCGGACCTCGCGAACGAGCTCCTCGTTCCCCGAATCCTCCTGCCGGCCACTCGGACCGCCACCCATGCCGCCAGGACCACCGGGACCGCCGCCACCGCCCATCATGCCACCCATCATCTGCGCGAACGGATTCCCGCCACCGCCGCCCATACCGCCGCCACCCATGCCGCCAGGGCCGCCCTCGCCGCCCATCATCTCCTCCATGCGCTCCCGTCGCTCCTCGTCACCCTCCTCCTCGCGACGTTCGCGGATCTCCTCCACGCGCTCGCGGAACGACTTCTCCTCTCCATCCTCGCCCTCAACCTCCTCGCCGTTCTCGGAATTCTCGTCTGCCATACCCCCACTTTCCACTCCCGTCCGAAAAGGGTTTTCGTCCCCACCCACCACACGCACCGAAACCACCCCACACCACCGGTTCGGCGCGCGAGCGAGCCCGCTCCGGCGAGCACCGCGCGAACGCAGTGAGCGCGTCGCGAGCCGGCGCGGGCCACACACCCGCGAGGGACGCCGCCGGCGCGGGCGAGCACCGCGAGCCCGTCCCGGCAGCGTCGGCTGGGGAGGCCGAGGCCTGCGGTGCAGCGCGATCCGCGCCATCGCCCACCAGCGTCGCCACTCCGGAACGTTCGAATACAACGCACAATCCTCCACTCCCCTCGATCGCCACCGAATCCACTCCGCGCCACGAACTACAGACAAAAAGCCCGACACCCCCTCAGGGGTGCCGGGCGCTACCGCTCCACGACCCAAATGCAAAAACGCCCACCACCCCCAACGGGATGGCGGACGTACAGTATGAATGGCGAGGCAGCGAACCGCGTTTCCCAGAGGCTCGCGCACTCCAGTACTCCCCGGTACGCAGATGGGCTTAACTTCCGTGTTCGGGATGGGTACGGGTGTCACCCCATCGCTCTGGCCGCCTCAACGCCGACCCACGGAATCGAACCGTGGCGATGGTACCAACATCGGTAACGATCGTATGTAAGCACAATCCAGTTAACACCTGGACTCGTACAGCACGAGTCAGCACAGAATCCACAAATGAATGGTGGCTCGAGTGATTAGTTCTCGCGGGCTCAACACCTCGTTGCCTTGGTGCGTACACCCCGAGTCTATCTACCTCGTCTTCTACGAGGACTCTCAAGCGGAACCTCTTTTCCAGGTGGGTTTCGAGCTTAGATGCGTTCAGCTCTTACCCCGTGTGACGTAGCTGCCCGGCACATGCCCTCTCGGACAACCGGTACACCAGTGGTCACCACTCGTAGTTCCTCTCGTACTATACGAGCGTTCCCGTCAGGTTCCATAACACCCCCAGTAGATAGCAGCCGACCTGTCTCACGACGGTCTAAACCCAGCTCACGACCTCCTTTAATAGGCGAACAACCTCACCCTTGCCCGCTTCTGCACGGGCAGGATGGAGGGAACCGACATCGAGGTAGCAAGCCACGCGGTCGATATGTGCTCTTGCGCGTGACGACTCTGTTATCCCTAAGGTAGCTTTTCTGTCAGCAATGGCCCGCATCAAGCAGGCAAATTGGTTCGCTAGACCACACTCTCGTGTCAGTGTCACTCGTTGGGAATGACACTGTCAGACCACCTTATGCTCTTGCGCTCTTCATCGCGTCTCCGACGCGATTGAGGTGATCTTGGGGCACGCTCGATATCTTTTCAAGCGTGTACCGCCCCAGTCAAACTGCCCGGCTACCGGTGTCCTCCTCCCGGAGTGAGAGTCACAGTCACTAGTGGGTAGTATTTCACTGATGGCTCGGTGGCCCGCTAGCGCGGGTACCTGTGTAACGCCTCCTACCTATGCTGCACACTAGCGACCGTGTCTCAGCGACAGCCTGCAGTAAAGCTCTATAGGGTCTTCGCTTCCCCCTGGGGGACTCCAGACTCCGCACTGGAACGTACAGTTCACCGGGCCCAACGTCGGGACAGCGAAGCTCTCGTTGATCCATTCGTGCAAGCCGCTACTGAAGCGGCAAGGTACTACGCTACCTTAAGAGGGTCATAGTTACCCCCGCCGTTAACGGGTCCTTCGTCCCATTGTACTGGGTGTTCAGATACCCGCACTGGGCAGGATTCAGTGACCGTACGAGTCCTTGCGGATTTGCGGTCACCTATGTTGTTACTAGACAGTCGGAGCTTCCTGGTTACTGTGACCTGCCTCTATCCAAGGCAGGCACCCCTTCTCGCGAACTTACGGGGCTAATTTGCCGAATTCCCTGACGTCGGTTGTTCCCGACAGACCTTAGCTTTCTCAGCTAGAGCACCTGTGTCGGATCTCGGTACGGTTCGTATGCTTGCCTTTTCACGGGCCCTTGATACGGTCGACTTACGCTATCTCTGGTTTCGTCCGCTTCCTGCCATTACGGCGTCCACGGAGTTCCCGGATTCGACTGGGCGAAAGCCCAGCTCGACTGTCTCGAAGGCGTCGGCGTTCACTGCATACGAGCACTGGAATATTAACCAGTTTCCCGATTCGTCCCGGTCGAATTACGGCGGGACTTAGGGCCGGCTAACCCTCGGCTGAACGGCATTGCCGAGGAACCCTTGCTCTTTCGGCCGTCGGGGGTCTAACCCGACTAACGCTGCTACTATGGCCAGGATTTTCGTCACTATATGGTCCACACGACCTCTCGGCCGTGCTTCCACCCATACAGAGCGCCAATCTAATCGATCACCCCTATGGGGGGTGCGGCCAGGTCTCGGTGGTGGATTTGAGCCCCGATCATTTTGGGCGCCTCAAACCTCGGCCGGTAAGCTGTTACGCTTTTCTTAGAGGGTAGCTGCTTCTAAGCTCACCTCCCGGCTGTCTAGGGCTTGAGACCACCTTCGATCGCACTTAATCCACACTTGGGGACCTTAACCCGGCTCTGGGTTGTCTCCCTCATGGTGCACAGGCTTACCCCGCACACCGGACTCCCTGTGTCAGCGGCGCCCGTAGGTTTGGAGTTTGACAGGGAGGTCCACTTCTCTCGAAGTGGACGCTCCCAATCGGTTGCTCTACCCCACGAGCTACCTCGACAGAGGTCATGCTTCGACATGTTTCGATTGGAACCAGCTGTTGCCAGATTCGATGGGCCTTTCACCCCTACACCTAGGTCACGCGAGGGTATTGAAGGACACCAACGCTAACAGGCCTCCACGTGCCTTTCGGCACGCTTCACCTTGCCCAGGCGTAGATCATCTGGTTTCGGGTCGCATCCGGCTGACTCCCCGCGCTTGAACACGGTGGCCCTGGTCGTAAGACTGCGGCCGTATCGGTTTCCCTGTGCCTTCCCTGCGAGAAGCAGGTTAGACTCGTCAGACAGATGCACTCCCTGGCTCGTTTTTCAAAACGCACGATGGCACACCGGCTTCCACTACGTCCTACTGTGGGCTCGCGCCCGGGTCGTTTGGTAGTGGACCTTGTATGCACCATCGCTCTATCGCCAACTGATTTCAGGCCCTATTGCACCTCCCTTTGTGGGGTGCTTTTCAGCGTTCGCTCACGCTACTTGTTCGCTATCGGTCTTGAGGAGTGTTTAGTCTTCGCGGTCGATGCCCGCGTGGTTCACGAGGGATATCCAACCCCCGCTACTCTGGAGCTGACGCACAACGTACTTGTTTGGTCTACGGGGCTGTCACCCTGTGTCGCGCTCCGTTCCAGGAGACTTCGATCAAACGTTCTGATGCTGATTGTCAGTCCGTACACCACATTGCCCGTGAGGGCTTCGGTTTGGACTGGGTCGCGTTCACTCGCGGTTACTGACGACATCGCGGTTTTGCTTTCTTTTCCGGCCGATACTAAGATGTTTCAGTTCTCGGCGTTCCCCATTGCGCGAAGCAATTGCGGTGGGGATTCCCATTCGGAGATCCTATGTTCTTTGCCTCCGTGCGGCTCCCATAGGCTTTTCGCAGCTTGGCACGTCCTTCGTCGGCTCTCAAGCCGAGCCATCCACCAGTTGGCACAGTAGCCACGTCTGTTGGAATGTGTTGACTCGATGGTACGAGTCCAGTATATGTCTGGATTGTGCTTACATACGGTCTCGTCACGTCCCCTGGTAGTTGCCAGGCGAACGTTCGACCCTTCCCACTCGCGCTTGCGCGGAGTGGTGCATCAGTCGTCGTCAAGTCATCCTCTCTCCTTCCCACACTTAAGGGGACGGATTCGGGACGACTCGAACGTACATGGACCCACTGGGATTCGAACCCAGGGCATCCTCCTTGCAAAGGAGGCACTCTACCACTGAGCTATGGGCCCACCTCCCTCGCGGGAGGATAGTTAGCCCTGGTAGTTCAAAGGTGCCCGGTCGGGCGACTCGACGGTACCGAACTCGGAAAGGTGGGTCGACCCGTGTGGGTCGATCCCGGTCAGTGGAGGTGATCCAGCCGCAGATTCCCCTACGGCTACCTTGTTACGACTTAAGCCCCCTTGCGGAGCCCAGATTCGACCACCGGACGGTGGCCTCATCCGGACCCCACTCGGGTGCTTTGACGGGCGGTGTGTGCAAGGAGCAGGGACGTATTCACCGCGCTCTTCTGAAACGCGATTACTACCGAATCCAGCTTCATGCGGACGAGTTTCAGTCCGCAATCCGAACTACGATCGAGTTTCGGAGATTAGCGCCCCCTCTCGGGGTTGCATCCCACTGTCTCGACCATTGTAGCCCGCGTGTTGCCCAGCTCATTCGGGGCATACTGACCTACCGTTGCCCATTCCTTCCTCCGCTTTAGCAGCGGCAGTCTCCTTAATGTACCCAACCACCACAAGGGTGTTGCTGGCAATTAAGGACGTGGGTCTCGCTCGTTGCCTGACTTAACAGGACGCCTCACGGTACGAGCTGACGGCGGCCATGCACCTCCTCTCAGTGGCTCAGGTAAGCTCATCACACTGACCGTCACTGCACACTGTCGGAGCTGGTGAGATGTCCGGCGTTGAGTCCAATTAAACCGCAGGCTCCTCCGGTTGTAGTGCTCCCCCGCCAATTCCTTTAAGTTTCATCCTTGCGGACGTACTTCCCAGGCGGCTCACTTCACGGCTTCCCTACGGCACAGCACTGGCTCGTAGCCAGTGCCACACCTAGTGAGCATCGTTTACGGCTAGGACTACCCGGGTATCTAATCCGGTTCGTGACCCTAGCTTTCGTCCCTCACCGTCGGAT